>JBAPXA010000456.1:0-10203 GCA_049283975.1 Pyrinomonadaceae bacterium
GCCCATCACGATCAAAAATGAAGATGCCGTCAGACATTGCGTCGAAGGTGGTTTCCCACTCCTGCTTGCCACGCGCCACCATCTCAAAGAGTTCTGCCTGGGCGATGCCGATAGCAAGCCGCTCCGCCACTGCCTCCACCAGAGCGGCCTCATCATCACTCCAATAACGCACCCGGTCTGTTTGATGAATGCACAGGACGCCGCGAAATAACCCTTTGACGATGACCGGGAAGTTAATTAGCGAACGCACTTTGAAGCGCGCTGCTTCCTCCCGAACGCTGACCGCAAACTCTGATCCTCCTTCTTCATAAGTCAGCGCATTTGCAATCATCATCGGCCTTTCGGACTCGAGCAAGCGACGTCCAATTGGATCCTGAAAACTTATTTCCAGGGGACCAATGCTCTCGCTTCCGGGCGCGACGAACTCGTGCTCGACCAGCGACACAGGGTTCTCTGGGTTGTAAAGATGCAGGTAGACGCGTGACGCAGATAACGCCTGGCACAGTTCCTGAGTAGCTGTGTGCAGAACTTCCTGCAAACTGAGCGAGGCACGAAGTGCGGTCGAAACGCGGTTAACTAACGATTCGCGTGTCGACGTAGCTTCCGCCTTTTGGTAGAGCTGGGCCTGACGAATCGCAATTCCTGTTTGATCGGCGACTGCCTTGGCGAGAGCGACGTCGGAGTCGCTCCAATCGCGCCGTTCCCGAGTAGTGGAAAGCGCGAATGCCGCCGGCACTTCGTCTCCCACTCGAATCGCCACGTACATGATCGATTGCACGTCTGCGGCTTTCAGAATTTTTTCGTAAAGCGTCTTGATGCGCTCGTCGTTGGCCGCGTCGCTGAATACCAAAACTCCCTTTTCACTTAGCGCTTCGGCAAGACTAGTCAGATCGCCCAGAGCGAAGTCGGTCGCCGCCGGCTCGACACCGTCGGCATGATATTCAGCCACATTCCTTAAATGCCGTGCCTTCTCATCCTTCATGAAAAGCGAGCAGCGATCTACCGCAAGATAAGAACCCAACTCGCGCACAGCCGATGCGAAGATCTCTGATGTTTCCAGCGTACGTCGCACGGCTTGGGAAATGCCGTGGGTGATTGCTTCACGCTCGGCCTGTTTGGCAAGTGCCTTCTCAGCCTGCCTGCGCTCGGTTATGTCGACGCCAACTCCCGCCACAAATTTCTTGCCGGCGGCGTCTGTCATCGGAAATTTCACAACTAGCCAGTGGTGCGGTGTACCATCCTGCGTTGGCACCGTCTCCAGAATTTCCTGCGGCTCGCCACTCGTTAGCACTGACAAATCGTGTTCGTGAGTATTCTGGGCAGTAACTGCGGGTAACCAATCAAAGCTGGTTTTCCCGCGGAGGAAATCGAGTTTCTGCCCAAACAACTCCTCAAAGGGTTTATTAACGTAGACGTAGCGTCCTGCCGCGTCTTTCATGAACGCAATGCTCGGGCTGTTGTCCATGAAGCTGTGGAAGAACGTTTGACTCTCACGTAGCGCTTCCTGAGATCGCTTATGCTCCGTTAAGTCGCGCGCTACGCCTTGAACGCCAACCGCCTTACCGTTTTCGTAAATAATACGACTGCTGACCTCAATGCGAATGCGACGGCCGTCTTTAGCAACTAGTTCAATTTCGTAGACAGTCGGAGTTTTGCTGTTGGCCTTCTGCGCAATCATTTGCCGGGCGAGGTTGATGTATTCCGGGGCGATCACGTCGCCAATATTCATCTTTGCGGCTTCTTCCCAGGTATAGCCAACAATTCGCTCGCCGCTGCGATTCAGCGACGTGAGGTTTCCCGCGAGGTCATGGGTGTAGATGATATCGTTGGCGTTCTCAACCAGCTCGCGATAACGCTCTTCGTTCTCGCGCGAAGCCTTTTCCGACTTACGCGTTTCCGTGATGTCCGTGGCCACCCCAATCACGCCAATTACCTTTCCGTGCTGATCATACTGGGGCGAATAACGCGTATTGAAAGCCAGCTCTCCGACTTCGACCGCTGCGGAAAACGCCTCGCCAGCCATCGCGCGCCGAATATTCGCGATGATCTGCGGAACGTCTCGATAGATTTCAAATACTGACTGGCCCACTGCTTCACCCGGGACAAGACCCAGGGCCTTTAAGCCTTCTCCCTCAGAGAGCGTAAAGATGCCATCCTTATCGACGGCGAATAGCACCAGTGACGCAGATGCGATCACAGTTTGCAGACGGGTTTCGGTTTCTTTGAGAGCTGCGCGAGCACGCGTTCGATCGGTGACGTCCCGAATCACTGCCTGAACCGCCGGTTTGCCCTGAAGTGTCAGCGGCATGCCGATAACTTCGACGTCAATAACTTCACCGTCAAGACGGACGTGCTTCTGGACGTCCAGAGCGCTGGCGCGGCCGCTTTCCTGGATCGCCTTAATTCGTTCAGCGACGGAATCGCGATAGTCAGGATGGACTATTTCGAGGATCGATCTGCCGACTAGTTGCTCGCTGGTGGTGCGATAGAGTGTTTCGGCCGCTGAGTTAACGTAAACAAACTTGCCCTCGCCAGTGACGACAATCGCATCAGGCGAACACTCAACCAGTCGACGATAACGTTCTTCACTCTCTTTCAACGCTTCGGCAGCCAGCTTTTGCTCGGTTAGATCTCGAACGACACCACGAACGGCGGTAGCTTCACCGCGATTGTTTGTTTCGACGGTGATCATCCCTTCGAGATAGCGAAGTTGACCCTGAGCGTCAGTAAGCCAATGAAGCGAACGAACGGGCGTGTTGCTGGTCTGGTTGCGAGTCTCCTCAGTGTCGCGCAAGCCGGCTTCTGCCCCGATCAAATCACTTAGATGAACGCCCACAAGCTCTCCGGCTTTGCGTCCAAAGAATTTGCAACCGGCGGCGTTGATGCTGGTGATGTGCCCGTCGATGGTACGGCTGTAAATAATATCGGCGGCCTGCTCGACGATTTCGCGGTAGTGTTTTTCAATCTGGTGCCGCTCGGCAAGCCGAGCAACTTTGACAAGAAATGCCTCGTTGCGAAACGGCACGTCGAGATAGTCGTCCGCTCCCGCAGTTAAACCCTCCAGTCCATCCTCGGATGAACGACGCACACCGCTGATTAGCAAGACTGGCACTCGCGCAGTGTCAACGTGTCTCTTCAAGCGCCGGCAGAGTTCAATCCCATCCATGACCGGCATCACGACATCGCTAACAACCATGTCGAGATCGTTCGACAAGGCAATTTCCAGCGCGCTGCCGCCATCTTGCGCACGCAGCACTTCATACCCCTCTTGCTCGAGAAGCTCGACAAGTAGAGACAGCACTTTTTCGTCGTCGTCGGCTATTAAAACTCGCCGTGGCTTCAGTGAAGTCTTGGTCATAGTTCCGAGCACAAGGGACAGAGAGGGCGCCTCTGAGGAAAAGCTGGATAGACTTGTTTACTACTTATCTGGTGAGTGAACCCGCTGGAGGGAACCGCAGCTAAAGCACTGCTGCTGTGGCAGTATAACAGTGTTGGCAAAGAATTGTCATTACCAATATCTGGTTATTTTATAAGGAATTATGTGAGAAATGACCCCATTCAAGGGGCCAATAATCACTTTTTGGCAGGGCCGCTCGATGCTCCGCCTTTGGCAAAGTAGCCGGCCCTGTAGGTCAGCTTGAGATTTTGCTTACGGAGTTCCGGATTGATTAGCTCAAGCTGGATGCGGCGATAGGTCCCGTCCTGGGCTTTGTTTGAGGGGGAGTAGGCGATTAGGTACTGCTCCCGGAGATCTCGCTGAATTTGCGCAAAGGCCTCCCGCAACTCGCGCTCGCTGTGGGGGAAGTAGGCTCGTCCGCCCGTCTGTTCCGAGATCTTTCGCAAGGCACCTTCGTTTACACCGAAGTTGTAGCTGTCGCCTATGCCTATGGTGTAGATCAGCGCGTCGGCCTTTTGCGCCCGTTCAATCGCATCCTGCATCTTCACCTGGCTGATCGTATCTTCGCCGTCGGTGAGCAGGATAATGGCTCGGCGCGACTCTTCAGCGGCATCAGAGAGCAACTCGTTCGAAGTGGCCCAGACAGCGTCCCAGATCGCGGTCGATCCGGCGAGGGCTTGATTCTGACCAGAGATCGGTGGTGTACCCCCTACGACAACGCCGCCACCAATGTACCCGGAAGGCGGAACGAACTCGACACGATCGATAGCTCGTCTAAGTCTTTCAAGATTACCCGTAAAGCCTTGCTCCAAAGTCACGTCTCCGGTGAACGAGACGATCGACGCTTCATCTTTCCCCGGTCGCATCACCGCCTCTAAGAACGCGCGGGCCGCGGCTTTTTCATCGGGCAGGGTGCGCTCTTCTGATCTGCTGGTGTCGATCAGAATTGCGGTGGAAAGCGGCAAGTCAATGTTCTGTTGAAAAGTGAAAATCTCCTGCGAGCGGCCGTCTTCAAGAATCCTAACGTCTTCTTGTTTCAAGTTGCCGACAGAACGTTTGTGCTTATCGGCAGCCGTGAAAAAGATGTTCGTCAGGCTTGTATCGACGCGTATGACCTCATCCGAATCCTGCGGGACAGGCTCCCGTGGAACCGGCGTCGGGCTGGGTGCTGGTTCGCTCTCATTTGTGCGACGCGGACGACTCTTTTCCTGAGCAGGTTCCTGTGAAAGCAGGCGCGCCGAAACCGAGCTGCCCAAAAACAACAGAGCGATTAAGCCGGAGAGGAGGAAAAAATTTCTAATTCTTGAATTCACTGCCACACCTTTAGGGTCTTACGGCATCTGCTATTGCCTTATAACCCTGCTTTGTTCGCACCTTGAGTTTACCTTGACCGTTTGTTAGTCGCACTTCAATACGACGGAAACTGCCATCGTAGCGATCATTCCCTGGTTTATAGGTAACCAAATATTGCGCGCGCAACTCCTTGTTGATCTTCGTGAACGAGCGCTCGAGTGAGAGCATGTCTCCAGTGAAGAATGCCATGCCACCGGTTTCTTCTGCGAGTTTGACGAGAATGTTATCCATCTTATCTTTTACTTCACCGAGCCTCACTCCCGGAACTGTTCCCGACAATCCAGCTTTGGTAGAAATTACGTAGATAGTTGTTTCGGTTCGCTGCGCGATATCGATCGCGTCGCTCAAATCCGCGCGGCTGTAAGTATCCTCGCCATCAGTGATGACAACTAAAACACGACGACCGGAAACTGAGCGCAGCTTTTCGTCGCAGAATTGCCAGATTGCGTCGTACAGAGCTGTCTGCGTTCCGAGTTTTTTCACACCAAAGACTGCGCGATCCAGCAGATCCAGTTTATCGGTGAAGTCCTGCTTAAGTTCGATCTGATGGTCGAAGGTGGCGAAGAGCACTCGATCTCGTCGCGGCCGAACTACAGTTTGGATGAAGTTCATTGCCGACTCTTGTTCAAACTTTAGTTTGCCGGCGGTTGAAGGAGACGTATCCATCAACACTGCTACGTAGAGTGGCAAACTCTCGCCCAAATCGTCGGAGAAAGTTTCAATCTGTTGTGCTTGCTTATCTTCAAAAACCAGGAAGTCGCTCTGTGTCAGTCCAGGAACAAACTGTCCCTTCTTATCGACCACGGTAATAGGCAGACGCACGCGGCGAATAAAGGTTGTAATCGAGGTTTGGTCGTCCGCCGCGATCGGTGGAGTAGGACTCGCTTTCGGAGTTGGTTGTTGAGCGGCAGCTATGGCCGCAGTGGCCACCAGGCAACACAGTAAGAGTGCCAGTCGATAAACAAAGCGGGTCGCGAAAGAGGTCATGATCAAAAAGCCAGTTGTTTGTCGTAATTACTTAAGATTTCCTGCTCAAGGCCGCCGATTCGATGCCGCGCTTGCTCCATCTCGTTGCCCCCAAGCTTCCGCGGTGGCGGCGCTGAAGAATTCGCAAATATGAAAACATATCGGCCGCAACTAACCAAGCCCGCTCGTCTGGCTCACTCATTTTGTCGACCAGTGACTCTGTAGTTTGCAATGCTACGCGGTGATACAATGCGCGCGTCGCGGACGACTTGCACATCGTTGCCTTTGCGAGACGCGTGCTTCATGTCTGATCTCAACCCTCCGCAAAACGAAGCCGGTCCACCTTCCCCAGAATCTGTCGCTCACTATCGAATTATCAAACGATTGGGCAAGGGTGGCATGGGTGAAGTGTTTCTGGCCGAGGACACGAAACAACATAACCGCAAAATAGCCCTCAAAGTATTGCCGCCACAACTGACCAGCGAAGAAGGTCGCGTGCGGCGCTTCAAGCATGAGGCACGTGCCATCCTCGCACTTAACCATCCCAACATTCTTACCATCTTCGAGATCGGCGAGACCGAAAACACTCACTACATAGCTACAGAGTTTATCGACGGTGAAACGCTGCGCCAGTGCCTGTGGCGACAGTCGCTCAAAGTCGATGAGGCCTTAGGGATTGCTATTCAAGTGGCGATGGCCCTCGAAGCAGCACACGCCGCTGGAGTCGTACATCGCGACATCAAACCGGAAAACATCATGTTGCGTCATGATCGTTTTGTGCGCGATCGGTTCGTGAAAGTTTTAGACTTTGGCCTGGCTAAGCTAACCGAGAACGAGTCACGGCTTGCGGATCCGGAAGCAGCTACGATTACCAATACCAATCCCGGCACCATTCTCGGCACAACCGGCTACATGTCTCCGGAACAGGCCCAGGGCCACGCCATTGACATGCGCAGCGACATCTTCAGCCTGGGGGTGGTGCTTTATGAAATGGTCGCTGGCCGCGCTCCCTTCACTGGTCCGACTGACAGTCATGTCCGCGTCTCAATCATCGATCAAGAGCCCGCGCCGTTATCGCACTCAGGCGAGGCGCCGCGGCAATTGGACCGGATTGTCTCTAAAGCCCTCGCAAAAGATCGCAGCAAGCGTTATCAAACAATCACTGACTTGAAACTCGATCTCGAGCAGCTGCGCACAGAACTCGCTGATCTCAAAGAGCCTGCAGAGACAATTCACCACCAATTCGCAAAGACAGATGCGGGACGGCCGACTTTTGATCGCGTTACCTCCGCAGATACAACCCGCATCATCGCGAAGACAACCCTCGACGCCAAAACAGGGCGCGGATTTTTTCGGAGATACAAAACACCCCTGTTGCTGGTTCTTGTCGTGCTCCTTGCCGGTGTGGGTGGTTTTGCGTATTTCAAGTATTCGCGGCCAAAAATTAACTCTGTGGCCATCCTTCCCTTCGTTAACGACAGCGGCGATCCGAATGCCGAGTACCTCTCCGATGGAATCACGGAAAGCATTATCAACAGCCTCTCCCGGCTGCCGGGCCTCAAAGTGATGTCGCGAAATGCAGTCTTCCGTTTTAAGGGTAAGAATCCTGATCCGCAGGAGGTGGGAAAAAATCTAAGAGTCGGTGCGGTGCTGATGGGCCGCCTGGTCAAACTTAACAACCGTTTGATTATCAAGACTGAGCTAATAGATGTCGCCGACGGCTCACAGCTCTGGGGCGCTGAATACAACAACAGCGTTTCCGACATTCTTTCCGTGCAGGATGAGATCTCGCGTGCGATCTCGTCAAAGTTGCAGTTGCGGCTGACTGGAGCAGACGAAGAAAAGTTGGCCAAGCGTTACACAACCGATGCTGAAGCATATGAACTTTATCTAAAGGGTCGCTACTTCTGGAACAAACGTGGTGAAGCCGGACTGCGTAATGGGATCAAATACTTTCAAGAGGCGGAACAGAAGGATCCAAACTATGCGCTCGCATATTCTGGTCTCGCCGATTCCTATGCCTTGTTGTGCGACATCGGCGTAGTTGCACCAAGCACCCAGATGCCGCAAGCGAAAGCAGCAGCGCAAAAAGCCCTGGACATTGATCCGACTCTTGCGGAGGGCCATACCTCGCGGGGATTTATCAAACTCGCCTACGATTGGGATTGGCTGGGCGCCGAGGCTGACTTGAAACGAGGTTTGGAACTGAATCCAAAATATCCCACCGCCCATCAATGGTACGCCTCGTACCTTGTGCAGATGGGAAAATTTGATCTTGCCAAACAAGAGATCGAACAAGCTCAGCAGCTCGATCCGCTCTCGCCCATTATCAGCTCTAATGTCGGGCTCTATTCCTACTTCGAACATCGTTACGACGATGCGATCGTTCAGTATCAAAAGACCCTAGAGATCGACCCAACATTTTGGGTCGCTCACCATTACCTCGGACTGGCGTATGCCAAAAAGGGAATGAGCGAACAGGCCACCGATGAACTGCGGAACTCTCTTCATTCGCCCGGACCCGGCCCGCTGAAAGAAGGTGCGGTGGAGGACGAACCCGAGATTGCTGCGTCGCTGGGATACGCTTATGGGCTGGCAGGAAAACGGGCAGAGGCTGAAGCCATACTCAACCGATTGCGGGCCCTCGCGCAGCAGCGTTATGTATCAGGACTATACTTCGCGATTGTCTACACGGGTCTCGGCGACAAGGATCGGGCGATCGAATATTTGAACCAGGCTTTTGCGGACCGGCATCCGGGTCTGGTGCTAATACGCGTGGATCCCATCTTCGACGATCTCCGTTCTGACAAAAGGTTCCAGGAATTGATCGCGCGCTTCGAGCCAATGCCTTAAGCATGCTGTTGGCCTGCGAGGAGTAGATGAGAATCATAACCCTGACTTTATTATGGCTGAACGTCCTCTTGTCAATGGGCCTTAATCAAGAGAAGGGCTGGCGAGGGATTGTGCCTCTACATTCCACTCGACTAGATGTCGAAAAGCTTATCGGGCCTCCGAATACACCCGATGGCTCAATGTACGATCCTCGTTCCCCTGACGGTGTTGTCGATAGAGTCTTTGTTGAGTATTCCACTGGATACTGCACAAAAGAAAGAAAGGGCGGATATAACGTACCGAGTGGCACAGTAATACAAATTGCTATCACCTGGAATAAAAGACAGGACTTCTGCGAGCTCCAAATAGATGAGAGCAAGTTTGAAAAATCACTTGATGGGGAAATTCCGGAGATTGTTTATTACTCAAATATGGAGGAGGGTATTATGTACACTGTGGAAGAAGGTAAGCTAAAGGAAACTCTCTATTTTTCTTCAAACAAGGATTCCCACTTGAAATGTCCCCGAAAAGAACGCCAGCAGTAAATCTGCATTACAGGTCCCTACTTCTACGAAACTTGCCCGATCGAATATTTAGCTAATGTGCTTGCCTTTAGGGATCTAAATGGCCATGGGCTATGCCCCCCGGTTCGGCCTTTGGTCGAACAAATCTGACTGGCCAAGCCCGCACTACGGGCAGAGCCCGGCAGTAATCTGGCTGCGACGGCGGGGCGGAGCCACCGCCTCACACCCGGCGGCAAAGCCGAGGAAAACCGTGAGGCCTCCCGTCGAGGCTAATCGCCATGGCATTTCACACTTTTCTAAGGCGCGGTCGCACGCTCAAAGTAGCTCAATCAAGTGTTGCAGTTCAGCTGGTAGTGGAGACTGGAAGCGAAGTGGTTCGCCTGTGATCGGATGACGAAAACCCAACTCGGCTGCGTGTAGGAAGGTTCTACCCAGCTTGCGAATCTCCGCTCTCAACTTCGGATCGCGAACTGTGTTGTCTCTGCCGGCCCCGTATACCTCATCGCCAACCACCGGATGTTTTAGCGACGCAAGGTGAACCCGAATTTGGTGAGTCCTGCCCGTCTTGATTTCAACATCCAGTAAGGTGAATCGATCATAACGGCGGCGAACTTTGTAGAGCGATAGCGCGCCCCTCCCGCCCCGCACAATCGCCATTCGCGTACGATTTCGCGGATCACGGGCTAATGGTTGTTCGATGCGGCCGGCATCGCGCTCGACGACCCCGTGAACAAGAGCAAGATACGACTTGAAAACCTTCCGCTCACGAAATTGATCGGCTAGATGCTCGTGGGCCATTTCAGTCTTGGCCACCACCAGCAAACCCGAAGTGCCTTTGTCGATACGGTGCACGATGCCGGGGCGAACTAATCCTGCATTCGTCGAGAGTTGTTCGAAGTGATAAGCGAGTGCGTTAGCGAGTGTGCCCGACTGGATCCCGGCGGCGGGATGCACCACAAGACCGGCGGGCTTGTTTACGACAATCAACGCGTCGTCTTCAAAAACGATATCGAGGGGGATGTCTTCCGGAGCAAACGTCGTGGTTGGCGCGGCGATTAGCTCAACCTCAATCTCGTCGTTTGCATTTAGCTTGTAGGATGACTTCGCGGGTTTTCCGTTAACCAATACTTC
>JBAPXA010000457.1:0-19453 GCA_049283975.1 Pyrinomonadaceae bacterium
AACACTTGGCGGAGGCAAGCTTCCGCATCGGAGAGTTCCTTGATGAAGTTTACAATCACAAACGACTTCATTCGAAGCTCGGCTACGTTCCACCAGCAGAGTTTGAACAGTCGTTTTCACAATCAACGCGGCCCCAACCAGTTGTCTCAACTTAGGGGTTCACTACACTCAATCGTCCGCTTCGCGGACTAAGGCTTGGCAATCACCAGCGGATTCGCCTCTAACTCTCTTCGGTAAAAGACCCGCGGGCGTTGCACAGTGCGCTTTTCCGGCTCCTTAACTTTTTCCTCTCCTTCAGTGAAAGCGATCTGCACGCCGACACCGCGACTCTCTTTCATCTTGGCTTCCTGCATCTGCGGCACCCGTTCGGTAGCGAAGTCGAGCCACTCTCTCGCATTCAACAAGCCATCCTGCGGTTGGCTGTCGGCAACGGCGGTTTTCAGTCCCTCTTCTACGAGAGCGTAAGTCAACAAACCGTGACCCAGCTGCGCCGCTTCGAGCGCTGCCTGGTAACTCTGTGCGGCGGTGAGAATGTACATGCCCTTCTCATAGGCCAGTTGGGCCAGGCCCTTGGAATTCATCGGTCCGCGTCGCTTCTCCTCTGCCTCGAGTGCTTGTCCCGAATTGCAGGCGTCGATAATCATCACGAGATGAGCAGCGTCTAAGCCTTCAACCGCCTGTTCCAGCTCAACGTCAGAAATGCTGCTGGTCAGAATCTTCTGCAGGCCCTGCTCATCTAACTTTGTGCGATCGCCGGTGTAACCAAGATCGTGCGGGATTAAATAGAAGCGTTGTGCCTGCGCTGTGCCATGACCCGCAAAATAGATGATCACTTTGTCTTCCGGCTGCGCGCGCTTCAGCCCGCTGAAGATTGGATCGGCTGCTTTCAACGATGGTGGCCCCGCCATTCCCGACAACTGCTGCAAGGCAGCAAGTATGTTGGCCTTGGTTGCCTTCTCATTTAATAACGGCACGACTTCCACGCGTTCGAGTTGTCCAATTTGCGTCTGCCGCCGCCGCACTTCCTCGGCGAAGCTCTGCGCATCGGCCACCGCATATTTCAAATTGTACTGAGGGTTCGCATACTCATTCACACCGACCGCGATGATGTAAACGGTTCCAGCGCGTTTCAGACTATCGGCGCCCGTCACCAACAATTGTGAGTCTTTGCTCTTGACGTTGTCTCGATTGAACGCATAAGCCGTCAGCTGATTTGCTCCAGCCAACAGGCTGATCTCTTCTTCCAAGCTGACCGCCGGTTTGCCGCCTAAGACATCCCCGCGCCAGACTTTCAGCAGCGAGCCGTTGCGAAACAAACGCACGTCCAGCGCGCCTGCGCTCTGGGAGTGTTCTTTGTCGGCTGCTGCGTCTGTGATTTCGATCCTCACTTTTACAGCACGGGAAGAAATTTCAGACGCGGTTGCATTGCCCGGATCAGCTAAGGAGAGCTTTACTACTGGTTGACGTCGATCCTTGCGGGAAATATCCTCGGCGACCTTAGGCCTCTTGCCGCCGAAGACCTCACCCAGCAACCCGGGGTAGTAGTACTCATTGAAGAACCATTCGATTGGTGCGACGTTGAAAGTTTCCTGGTTGTAGCGCCACAGAATTTGATTCCAGGAGACAGGTGTACCGTCGAACAGACCTTGCGGAGTGACCACCATCCACTCGCCACCGTCATCGAGCGAGATCAGGGTCAACAAGTGTTCGCCTGTATTTGCGTCCCAAAGGAACGTGCCGCCATCGTCGCTGGCGGAAGCAAGCAAGCGACCGTCGGGACTAAAATCCAAGGACTCGATGTTCGCAGTATGTCCGGTAAGCGTCCGTACCTCGCGCCGCGAAGCGACGTCCCAAATTCTGATCGAGTTATCGGTACTGCCTGAAGCCAGCAGTCGACCATCGCGACTAAAAGCAACTTGAGTAACGCCTTTTCCGTGTCCACTGAGCGCTCCAATTTGAGTTCCGGTGGTTACATCCCAGAGCGTCACTTGACCAGTCGCCTCGACCTTCATGTCCTTCATCATTTCCTGCGGGTCGCGCGCCTTAGAGTTTTTATTCTGCTTGCGCTGGTTCGCGGGATCCATCATCGCGGCGAGATCGAGATTCGACTTCGATTCGACGCCGCCAATCGCCAGCGTGCGACCGTCGCTACTAAAAGCCACGGAAGTGACACTGCGGCCCATCGTGCCCGCCGACATCGAGCCCATCATGTTTGTGATCATGTTGGTCATGGCGGAAAGGTCGGGCATTTGCGGCGTGGTGCCGGGCTTGCCAGACCTCATCGCCTTCATTTGCGCGGGAGTTAATCCGCCCTGCATCATTTGGGTAATGCTTGCCATCGGTGAGCTCGTTAAATCGCGCAACTTATTACCCGATGCTGTGTCCCACAATGATGCTTCGCCCATGGCTCCGAGCGTCGCGAGCACGCGGCTGTCGGCGCTAAAGCTAGCCGCCATGGCGCTGGTCCCCACGTTCAGCGAACGTAGTTCACGTCCGGTTTTTACATCCCAGATTCTGACGAGATTCTCTCCGCCGGACTGACCGGGAATATTTCCCTTACTCATCTGCGCTTCTGAGGCGCCGTAGGTCACCACGAGTAGACTACCGTCTGCGCTGAAGCCTACTCGCTGTACTACGCTGTCGCTCGCGGGAGTAAGGGTTTGAAGTTTTCGACCCGAAGGCGTTTCCAAAACCGATACCGCGTTGCCAGTCGGGGAAAACACGGCGAGCAACTTTCCGTCAGGACTGGGAAAGCCCAACTGCTGATCGCTGGGAGCAGATACGACGCGCAAACCGCGACCAGTTCGCAAATCCCATCTCGTGCGGCCCCCAGAAAACAGTTGATTGCCGTCGGCGCTAAACGCGACTTTGTAAGCCATGTTGGTGCGCCCGTTCATCTTCAACAACTGCTTTCCGCTCTCGGCTTCCCAAACGATTGTCGGTGTATCGAACCCTCCAGTTGCGATTCTCTTTCCGTCCTCGGTGAAACTCGCATAGATGCGATTCGTCGATATTACGAAACCACTGCTGGGCGCTTTAAGAGCCGGCAACTCGCGCGCGCCGGCGACTTCCCAAAGCCTGACCGCGTATCCTTCTGACAAGGCGAGAAAGCGACCACCACGACTGAATCTCAAAAGGCTCCACTCCCCAGCAGCACCTCCCAAGTCGCGTTCGCTTGCCTTACTTGTCACATCCCATACTTTCAAGCGCTTGTTCATCAGAGCGGCGACGAGTAAGTGGCCGTCAGCCGCAAATGTCATTTCAATGGTTTGGATTTCATCGTCTGGGAGCTTTACCGTTCGAGTTTCTCGCCCGCTGACCAGGTCAAAGAATTTGATTTCATTTTCGGAAGCGGTTGCCGCAGTGGCCAGTTGTGTACCGTCCAGACTTATTGCTGCGCCACCGGAGCCACTAAGGCTCGCTAACGCGTCCGAGCTCTCGCTGCCAATCGTGCGCACTGCCTGGCCCGTTGCTAGATCCCAAACTCGGATGGCATCGCTGACCGTTACAATTTGACCGTTTGGGTTGAACGCGATGAAGGTAACTCCGGCGATTGCGGAGACCATGCCCTCAGATCCGGAATCGAGTGTTTGAACTTCGCGCCCGCTGGCCACGTCCCAAACCTTTACCGCGGTGCCGCCGGCCGATGCAGCGACCAGACGGCTGTCGTTGCTGAACGCAATGTAGGGTGAGAGGCTCATTCCGCTTTGGCGGCCACCGGAAAGATTGCGCAGTTCGCGTCCGTTGGCGGTGTCCCAAAGTTTGATCGTGTTGCTGCGAAATGTTCCCGTTGCGAGAAGGCGTCCGTCAGGACTGAAAACCAGGCGCGTAGCGCCGAACAAATTGTTGTAGCCAGTTTGGAGTACGAGTTCGGGCTTGGCTTCCTTGCCTTGTGGCGTGGCCGTGGCGCTCTTATTTGTTCCCTGACCCTGGACGCCAATACCTCGCTGATCGGCGGGGGTTGGCGAAGGAACCTGCGCCCATGTAGTGACCGCTAAAGCTAGGACTACGATTCCGCTGCGAAACATCATGCCGAACTGCAACATTGCCAAGGTCATGATCATTGCACCTTTGTCTTTTTTAACGGTCGCTCAGAAGGTTTTCAGCCAGGAGAGTTACTGTCCGGAAGGTGGGCTAAGTTGAATGCCATCCAGTCAGCGGCGGCAAGTCGGCCTTCCTGACTGAGCATTACCTAAAGCTCACACCAAAACCATGTGAGCAAAGTATCAATGTTTAAAGTCGATCACCAGCCTTAACGGATCGGAGAGTTCGCTAACGCGAAATGACTTGCGAGCGCTAATCCCCAGGAGCAGGTCATAATAGCCCTCAAAGAGTCCCGTTTCCTCTAACTCCCAAACCGAGCGCAACTTCTGGCGACCTGTGGGCATGAAAGCCTTTTGTTCGCGCAATCTCATCTGCTCTTCATCCATAGGAACCACACTAAGATTTACCTGTATGAAAACGTTGCCGGCAATCTTGATGCGATGTGTGCCGCCTTCGTCTTCATAAGACCGCCCCTTGAGATATTCCACGCGATAGTTGGGCATGGAGCCTGAGAACTCAAACACAACCCGATCGAACTTCTGATGACGTCCCACACGAACGTTCCTTACGTATGTTGCCTCCGTTCCGTGACGCCGTGACACGACGCGAGTCGTCCAGGTGTTTAGTTTGCCCGTATTAGGAAACTGCGCTGCCGCTTGAGGTGCGTTTAGGGCACAAAAACAGAGAGCGACAAGTAGTCTGCTGATCGTTTTCATTTCTTAAGATTAACTGACAAAGCCTACACCTGATCAGATAGCCTAAGAAGTGTTCCCAGATGCGGTACGGCTTTGCCGCCGGATGTGAGGCGCGGCTTGCCGCGCCGTAAGCGAAGTTTTGGTTTCGGGCTACGCCCTTGGTTCGGGCTTTGCCCATAAGTCCTGGGGACAAGACCAATTTTAGGGGCACAGCCCCGGTGAATTACTTGAAGCTTGCGGCGGGGCAAAGCCTCCGCCTCACATCCGGCGGCGAAGCCGAATCGCAAGAGCGAATCTTTCAAAATCGCGCGTGCTCTAACAGTAGCAATCCGATCGATATCAACGCCAACACATACATCACCGGATGAATCTCCCGCCGCCGTCCCACCAACAAGTACATTCCCACGTGTGAAATGAAGCCCCAAAGAATTCCCTGGGTAATCGAAAACGTGAGGGGAATCAGAATGATTGTCAGAAATGCCGGCAGTCCTTCCTCTATTTTAGAAAATGAAATCTGACCTACGCTCTTGAACATCGCGGCGCCAACCAGAATCAATACCGAAGCCGTCGCATACGCGGGAACCATGCCCGCGAGCGGCGCCAGGAAGAAACACGGAAGAAAACAGAGCGCGGTAAAGACCGAGGTGAGACCGGTGCGGCCGCCCATGTTGATGCCGGCGACGCTTTCAATGTAAGCCGTTCCCGAAGATGTGCCGGCGAGGCCGGCGCCGAGCGTGGCAAAAGAATCGACTATCAAGCCTTGTTTGAGATTCCGCGGGTCACCCTTTTCGTCAAGCAGATCAGCCGCGTGCGCGACGCCGATGAAAGTGGATATGGAATCAAAAAGGTCCGTGAAGAGGATGGCGATAATTGCCGGCGCGAGCGAGAGCTTCAGCGCGCCCAGAATATCGAGTTTGAGAAAAACAGTTTGGAAATCAGGAGCACTGAAAAAGCTGGGCGGAGCTTTTACGAGGCCAAAGATCCAACCGAGTAAGGTTGCGGCGAGAATGCCCGCCAGGAAAGCAAAAGCGCTCTTGCGTGTTACCAGCCAGACCGAGACCCCAGTAGCGAGGATTGTCAGCAGAGCTGGCAACCCTAATGAACCCAGCTTCACAAACGTGACCGGATCGGCAGCAATCAATCCGGCGTTCTTCAAACCAATAAACGTAAGGAAGACGCCGATGCCGGCCGCGGTCCCAATGCGCAGCTCGGCGGGAATTGCTTTCGCGATGGTTTCGCGAATCGGAGTAATGGAAACTAACAGGAATAGAACTCCGGCCCAGAAGATGATTCCGAGCGCGACCTGCCACCAAACCTTCTGAGTCAGGATGATTGTAAAAGTGAAGAAAGCGTTGATGCCCATGCCGGGTGCGACGGCAAATGGGAGTTTCGCGTAGAGCCCCATGAAAAGCGTCATCACAAAACAAAGCAGAACCGTCGCGGTAAGCACTCCGCTGAACGCCATCCCGGTGCCTTCAGTTGAAAGAATTGAAGGGTTGACGATAACGATGTAGGACATCGTAAAGAAGGTGGTGATCCCGGCGATTGCCTCGGTGCGGATGCTGGTTTTTTCAAACACTGGAGAAGTCATTAGCAAGGACATTTGCAAGTGGCTGAGCCCAACGGGTGGAAGTCTATGCTGGGGTTTAATTTCCGCGCAACACCATTTCGTAACGACACCTTCGAGGAAAGGTCTCACGTTGTTTGGCTTAGAGGTGATGCGCAATCTTAGGTTCGGCACCAAGAAAACCTTTAGTGAAAAGCTCCGTTAGTTAATTACCCAATAACAACAACCCGAAGGTTGCCCTTCGGGTTGTCGGTTGTCAGCTCGCAGCGAGTTCCCTAATTCTCTGCTTGCTGAATTTTCTTCGCGGGCTTTCGGGCTAACGGCGCGTGCTTGCAACCACAGCTTCAGTTGCGCGTTTTCCGCGGGCCAGCTCGAAAGCCTTCTCCGCTTTTGACTGTGGCGCCTGCATTCCGAAGCTATCCGCGGGCATCCATGCCTGGGCGAAGAAGTACTCGTTGCCATAACGGTGGAAGATGAGCTGCGCATTGTCCTTTTCCTTGCCGATTACGCTGTCAGTCATCACCAACGCACTGGCTGAACCTGTCTTGCTGCGGATTTGCAAAACTTTGGTCGGCGAATTGGAATTAATGGAGCGCACAGTATATTCCCCAGCCGGCAAGGTTTTGTCGCCGAGACAGAACTTCGAACCGGCGTGGGCTCCGGACGGAAAGCTGATTGCGTATCACTCGAAAAATCGCGGAGGGGTCTGGATAGTGCCCGCCTTTGGAGGAGTTGCAAAACAGCTTACCGAGTTCGGCTCCAATCCGGCGTGGTCACCCGATGGCGGTTCCCTTGTTTTCCAATCAAGTGGGATTGGTGACGACCTGTCCGCGATTGGTTCCGGGGCGCTTCTCACTACCACCCTTTGGACTATCTCGTCGCAGGGAGGAACACCAAGGCAGATCACCGTGATGGGAAAGCCGGCAGGCGGACATGGGTCCCCATCGTGGTCGCCTGATGGCAAGAGGATCGCGTTCGCCACTTACGATCCGGCCAATACAGAAATATTTACAATTACCGTCCAGGGCGATCAGTTGAAACGTGTTGCGAAGGGAGTTGATCCAATTTTCGCCCCTGATGGAGAGAACATTTACTTCGGTTCGCGTGGAACAAGCAACTTGAATTTTGGAGTGTCCAAAGTGCGTGTCTCCCGTGAGAGCGGGGAACCCATTGGCGAACCCATTGAAATCGCCGGCACTGGTGCTTCCCGCATCAAGCGTTTAACCATCTCGGCGGATGGGAAAAGGATCGCTTACACACCATTAACAGGTGTCAGCAATCTATTGTCCGTTCACGTACCGCTGGGGGCAAACGAAGCGACCGAGCCGCCTATGGCATTGACGCATGACACAAGTTATCGGAATTCCAGTCCGGTCTTTTCGCCGAATGGTAAAAAAGTGGCCTACCACGTAAGTCGTGTAGGCGGTAGCGGGGACATCTGGTTGCTGGACCTTGAGAGTGAGAATGCAACCCAGTTGACAACTGATCCAGCCTCCGATCAAAGACCGAGTTGGTTTCCGGACGGAGAACAAATCGCCTTCCAATCCAACCGAGAGGGGAAGGAAAAAATGTTGGCCATCGACCTCAGGAGCGGAAAAGAAAGAACCCTTTTCGAGCCAGGACAAGATTTGACATTCCCGCGTATTTCGCCCGACGGTAAACAGCTCGCGTTCAATTCCAAAAAGAGCGGCACAACCAACATCTGGGTATCCTCGATCGAAAGCGGAGCGGTGAAACAAGTGACTTTTGACAAGGAGGCCATGGGCTTTCCCTGCTGGTCACCGGACGGACAATTCCTGGCCTTTGAGGTTAAACGCGGTGACTCCACACACATCGGAATCATGCCAAGCGCCGGCGGCCAGGTAGTGGAGTTAACCTCTGATCGCGGTCAAAGCTGGCCGCATAGTTGGTCGCCCGATGGTGACAAGATCGCCTTTGCCGGGTTTCGCAACGGCGTTTGGAATCTTTGGTGGGTGTCGCGCACAAGTAGAGCACTGAAACAGGTGACGAATTACCGCAAGCTGAACACTTTTGTTCGCTACCCGACGTGGTCGCCGCAGGGTGACAGGATTGTATATGAGTATACAGAAACCACCGGCAACATCTGGTTGATGGAATTGAAGTAATTACTGAGAGACAAATCTGAGTAATGCTCCGTCAGTTAAACTCTAAAGCGCTCAATGAACTTCCGGTATGAGCCAACCTCATCTCGGGCTCTATCCTCAGACCACCCTAAATGACTTACACCAATCTTTGCTGCCGCCTCGTCAGCACCAACACCAAGCGATGAATTAAGCCCGACCATTGTGCGCCGCAACAAACAATCTGCAAGCGTCCGGGCAAACTCAGAGCGAAATGCATAAACCACCTCTGCAGCAACGCCGCCGGTTTCCGGATCAAAGATCTCTCCCAGGGCAGCGTCTTTCTTAACCAGCTCTCTAACCGCATCACTGCGCCCTCCGTAGATACGGCTCAAGCGCGCCGTCAACGGCGAGGTTCTGATTGGATTAGCCGGAACGCCGAGCGGTCCGGCAGCTGTCAAACAAGCTGGCGAAGTTCGCCCTAGCTTTTCGAAAACCAGATCAACCGCCTCTTCTGAAAGACTTCTATAAGTAGTTAGTTTGCCTCCGACGATCGAAAACAGGTTTTTGTAACGTGGGTCGGGTCGAATGAAATGCCGGCGCGTAATGCTCTGTTCGTCAGTTTCGTTCGTGAACGGTAGCGGGCGAATGCCTGAGTAGGTGTAGAGAATCTGCTCCCGACGAAGTTTCAGCGCGGGAAAGATCTCGTTTGTTTCTCGTAGCAGATAGTCAATTTCCTTCCCGTCGCAGCGAACCTCATCGAGATCGCCGTCATAGCGGATATCAGTCGTACCGATGAGGTACCGGTCGTTCCAGGGAAGAATGAAGAAGGGACGCTTATCGGTTTTAGCTTCCACATACACCGCTATTCCCGGAGCGCCTGGTAATGCTGGCACCACGAGGTGACTGCCTTTAGTGCCACCAAGCAGCGCTGCCGTGTTGCCGCCCGCTTTCAGGACCTGATCGACCCAGGGCCCGGCTGCATTGATTACGATCGACGAGGTCGCGCTTTGGCGCTCGCCGCTTAGTTCATCTACAAACTCAATTCCTGTCAGGTGCCCTTCGTGGACAATGAACCGATCGACGCGGACATAGGTAGTGACCTTTGCTCCGTATGAGATTGCGGAGAGTGCGTTCCCAACGACGAGGCGTTCGGCAAATTCCACTTGCGCGTCGTAATACAAAGCCGCTCCGCGTAGACCTTCAGGGTTCAATCCCGGTGCGCGAGCGAGTGCCTGTTCGCGTGACAGCATTTGGTGGCTCGGCGACGACTTGCCCAGCGAGAGCAGGTCGTAAGCAATCATGCCGATTCGCAGCAACAATGGACCGCGACGCGCTTGCTGATAAATGGGTAAAAGCAGCGGTAAGGTACGAATCAAGTGGGGGGCAATTCGTAGCAGAGTCTCCCGCTCACGCAGCGACTCGCGAACGAGCCCAAACTCGCCATGCTCGAGATAGCGTAAGCCGCCATGGATCAATCTCGTCGACCAACTCGAGGTGCCGCCGCCGGCATCACCTTTGTCGAGCATGAGGACTTTCAGCCCGCGCATGGCGGCGTCGCGAGCGATGCCAGCGCCGTTGATTCCTGCACCAATAATGATGAGATCGTAGTCGAGCAAGGCTATAGCCAAGCCTTTTCCTTTATCGCTTAATGTCCTGACGCCAACAGCAAAGCGAACCACCAACAGACACGAAGCAAACACGAAAGTGTTCGTGTGATTAGTGGTTCGTTTAGTAGTGTCCTAATCTGAAGTTCAGAATCCGCTCTATGGTACTCGCCTTGTCCGTTGTGATTTCTTCTTCAGCCGCAAGAGCAAGCCCAACCCGATCAGGCCATAAACGGCGACCAATCCAAGGTACTTTAATGCTCTAGTTACAATGGGCGGGTCAAAGCCTCTCACGTACTTTGGCCCACTGAGATAGCCCAACATAACAAATAGCATTAGGAACGATATGACGCACCAAACTACTAGCAGCAACAAACCCTTGATCAGATCACGAGAGGTTTCTCCGGCTCTGACAAACATCATGATAGGAATCGCTAGCGCAATCCCAAGCGCTAGCAAGACTGGTAGGATGAGGATGATGTCTTTCATGCTCCGAGATAGTACCGCTCACTGGACCTAATGGATAAGCTTCGACAACTACCCACGGTGGGGCGTTCTCCCCTTTTGCTTTTCAAATTAGGACAATCACATACTTGACTCATCAAGCAATGTAATCGTGTTTGGGTTCCAAAAGCGCCGAAGGCGCGGCATTCAATAGCCGCGGCCGTAAGGCCGTGGATCTAGGGCCTCAAGATGAAATCGAGGCCCGCAGGGCCGGCATTCCTCTGCACGATATGAGATTTGCTGCCGCACCTTCGGCGCTCGATTATTTAGGTTTCGACTGACCACGGCCTCACGGCCGTGGCTATTTGATGACGGTCCTGCGGACCTCACTTGGCAATCTCAGACGTTTGTTGATTCCGCTGAAATTGAGTCAAGTATGTTATTACCCAAATTAGGACTACAGGTTGGTTTTGAATTTTAGGATTTGACTCGGGCTAGCTGAATATCATAGAAGTCTCCGCCCCTTAGAAAGAGAGTCTACAAATGAAGCTCATTTTGACTATCGCTTTTGCCCTAACGACAACCTCACCTTTGAATCTTGCATTTCAAAACCAACAAGAAGGCTTCGCGAAACGTCCACCGCCGCCGGTTTCTGCCGAAGCAATGAGCCAAATGGAAGCGCGGCTCAACGAGGCCCGCGCTCGTTATGAAGCGGAGCCCAATAATCCTGAAGCTGCTATCTGGTTCGGTCGCAGACTGGGTTATCTCGGACGATTCACTGAAGCGATCGAAGTCTACAGTTCAGGAATCAAGAGGTTTCCGCACGATGCGCGGTTCTATCGTCACCGCGGTCATCGTTACATCACACTGAGAAAATTTGATCAGGCAATCGCCGATTTGAAAAAGGCCGCACGTCTCGTGAAGGGACGTCCTGACGAAGTCGAACCTGATGGTCAACCTAACGCGCGCAACATTCCGACAGGACATTGCAGTTCAACATTTGGTACCACCTCGGTCTGGCGCAATATCTAACTGCGCGGAATGTGGCAGCCCTCGATAGTTATCGCGAGTGTCTTAAGGTTTCGGGAAATCCTGACAGCCTCGTGGCCACGACTCATTGGGTCTACATGACGCTGCACCGGTTGCAGCGCACAAAGGAAGCTGCTCAGGCGCTTGAGCCAATCCGTCCCGGAATGGACATTATCGAGAATGAGGGCTATTACAAACTCGCGCTGATGTACAAGGGGCTGGTCGACTCCGAGGCCCTGCTGGCAGAAACAATGAGACAGCCAAGCTCACCCGGATCGCTCAGCATTCTCTATGGACTCGCAAATTGGCATCAGTACAACGGGCACGACGAAAAGGCAGTTGAGCTTATCAAACAGATCGTTTCCAGCGACCAGTGGACGAGCTTTGGCTACATTGCCGCGGAGGCTGATCTGAAGAGATTCGGGGATGTTCGCACGAAATAGTGCTGCCTTCGCACCATCTGGGTTAATTGGAGTGACCCCTGCAGAGCGAAGTGGCGACGGCGCTTAGGACTCGACGAGTTTGGCAAGCAATCCAAAGCGGTGTCTTCCGCGCGCAATCGGGATTGCCACCGCAATCCAAAAGACGCTCTTGCTACGGCCCACGCTTTGCTCATGGGCCGGGCACAGACTAAGCCTCTCCTGATGATCGGCAACGCGCCGATAGATGCTTGGCTATTCGCCAACGCGCCCGGTCTCTCAACCTCGACGCGCCGACGGTAACGCAATGTGATTTAGACAGCACTATAAGGAGCGTGGTTATGCGTTCTGCCCGACTTGTCCCATCCTGGATCGTTTCTCTCTTACTAGTTCTTTTCTCCACACTATTCGCAGCGAATGTTGCAGCTTTTGCCGACGATGAAGAAGGCGAGAGCTACGACGAGCAGGCCCGCGTCGTCCGCATCAGTTTGATCAAAGGAGAAGTCACGCTTAAGCGACAGGGCAATACTGATTGGGAACGCGCGCGCGTTAACTTTCCTTTACTGGAAGGCGACACAGTGGCCACCGATCGCGAATCTCAATTGGAGATTCAGATCGACGCGCGGAATTTTGTACGCCTGGGTTCCAGTGCGTTGTTGCGCGTCGTGACTCTGAGAGATGAAGGCGTCGCCCTCAGTGTCATTGAGGGGACCGCTTCGCTACGCCTCGCGAAGTTTGATCGTGATCACGAGTACTTCGAAATTGATGCGCCGCAATCGACGCTCGCCGCCGAACAGAAAGGCATGTATCGCGTCGACGTAGCGCGTGCAGGTCGCGTGCGTTTCACCGTGACTGGAGGTGGCCGCGCACGTATCTACTCGGAGACTTCCGGGTTTGCCTTGCGCGATGGACGCGCCGCCGAGTTGATCAATGAAGGCGCCGCGGCAGGCGATTGGGAGATGTTTGCTGCCGCTGCTGCCGATACGTGGGATGAGTGGGTTGCTGATCGCGAACGCTATCTCGCGCAGCGCCTGCGCTACAACTCCGATCGTTACGACAGTTACGTTTGGGGCGCGGAAGAGCTCGATGCCTACGGGGACTGGGCTTATGTGAACGACTACGGCTGGCTCTGGCGGCCGCATGTCACCGTCATTAACAACTACGTAAACTGGGCGCCTTATCGTCATGGGACCTGGACCTGGATCTGGCCGTATGGCTGGACCTGGGTGGGATACGAGCCCTGGGGTTGGGCCCCTTATCACTACGGCCGCTGGGTTTACTACAACAACTACTGGGCCTGGTGTCCGCGCAGTTACTACCATCGCAATCGCAGTTGGTGGCGACCTGCCCTCGTAGCTTTCAACATTTCCTTCGGCAACCACGTTTCCTGGTATCCGCTTCCCTACCATCATCGTGATCCACGGTCGCGTCGCTACAATATTCCGAAAAACGCGGATGGACGGGGACGACAACCGCGATTCAGCGAAATTGCATACCTACGTGCGGTGACGACCAGCGACGCCGCTGATTTTGGCGGCGACGGCGTGCGCTTCAAGGGCGTCAATGAAGTGACGGCGCGCCGCATCCTCGGCGAAGAACCTTTGAAGGGCGATCTGCCCCTCCGCCCGGCAAACGTTTACCAGCAGAAAGTCGCTGGCCAGGAAAATGCGAACGCGCGGATCACTATGGCAAAACCGCGAGTGCAACCGGCTACGGATATTGTGGTGCGTCCCACTGGAGCAGCTATCCGCAAGACAGGTGCGCCGCTCGATGCCGAGTTACGCCGTTCGAGAGTTTTTGGCGGCCGTGAGTCGAAGGCGATAACTCCGCAGACGCCGGTCAGCGACAGCTCAACCGACTCCAGACCAACTGGTGCGGTAACGCGACCGCCGAAGACTGTCAACATCGACCGGTCCGATGGTAGCGGGACGATTCAACGCGGCGATAAAGGATTGCCTCGGGTCCCGCGAACCGACGCGGACGACGGGACTGGGGTGATCAAGCGCGATCAGGATTACAAGGGAAGGCCGGAACGAACGGATTCAGACCCGGTTGTCGCGCCAGTCAGACCAAAAAGCGATGACGAGGACTCGCGTCCGGCGAAGACTGTGAGGCCGCAACCTCACGAGCGCACTGAAACTCCTCGTTATGATCCGCCAGTGCGTAAGTATGAACCGCCACCAAAGTCAGAACCTGCGCCGCGCTACGAGCCGCCGCAACGTTCGGAACCGGTGCGCAAGTACGAGCCACCGCAGCGGTCAGAGCCGCCGCGGGCTGCACCGGCGCCAAAGTCTGATCCACCACCCCAGAAATCAGAACCCGCGAAGGTAGAAGCACCGCGTCCTTCGAAGAAGGAACAGCCATGAGTAGCTGGTATTGAGCGGTTGGGAAACAAAAAAGTAGCCACAGATTTCTGCGGATTGCACAGATTGCGGGCATTTCGGTTCTGTGTTTATCCGTGGGAATTTGTGGCTTATTTCTCGGCAGAATCCATTGGTTCGATGCTAAGGCGAGGAAGGATGCGTGGCTCACCATCAATTTCGGAAGTTGATTCACCCACCCGATAGGCCCCCATTTTTTGATAGAAGCCTTCAGCGTTCGGATCAGATAGGATCTCAACAGTCGTTACTCTTAACTCAGCTGCTTTCTGCATTGCGTCAAGAAATAGTTCCTTGCCGACACCACTTCCAATTGAATCCGGAGCCACCCACATGTGCTCCAGCTCTGCCTTCTCGCCCTTGATTGTGAGTGCGTAAAAGCCGGAAAGACGATCCCCGTCTTCAGCGACGAAGACGTGATTAGCGGCGATAAACTCGGGCGTGATGGTGAGATCAGTATCCCAACGCTGTAGCCAGTGCTCTGGGTAGCCCCAATGCCTTTTAGCTTCGTGAGCGATGCGGGTTAACTCCGCAGCTTCTTGAGATGTCGCGGCGCGGATATTCATCGTTTTCAAAATCCGTTAGCTTCTGATCAACTGCGCTGCGCAAGACTTGGCTGATGACTACAGTAGGCGTTGCACAAAAACTGGCTTCGTTCATCTCATTCACACCTGACTTCAGTCAGGTGATCCTTCGCCGCCAGGAAATTGGAAACCGTTTAAACGGTTTCCCCTAGGATCCTGGCCCAAACTTCCACCTGGCTGAAGCCAGGTGAGAATGAGAAGATCAAAGCACAAAGAAGCAAGTTCGCTTACTGCCGATATTGAGCAAACATTCCGTCCGCTCGAAATGCCTGGTCCGCAGTGAATTGGAACATGCACGAGTCGTCGGTATAGTCCATAAAATTAGTAATCGGATCGAGGCCAGGAAGCCTGGTACAAGAATCTCGCCCCACTGGACAATCAAACGCCGGCACAAACTCCGCTGGAGTGTCGTCAATGTAATCGTTGTTCGTGGAGCAGCCTCCCTGGAAAGTGTGATAAAGGCCCAACCAGTGTCCGACCTCATGTGTCCCGGTATCACCTTCGTCATAGGGCACTGTCGAGCCGCCGGGAAGCGAAGAAAAGAGACAAACTACGCCGTCCAACTCCGGCTTCGCGTGATAGCTCCACGGAAACGTTGCCCAGCCGAGTAAGTTGCTACCAAGATTCGCAGTGTAGAAATTAAGCGCATCGGCGCCGCCCTGGTGCAGAGCAGCTTTCGCTTCGCGTTCGGCAATGGATCCGTATCCCATGTTGTACCAGAACTCATTAGTCGTTCGTGTAATGTCGGCGAGCTCGAAACGAAACGCGGTAGCCGCGCCGCCAGTGCTCCCATCGTACGCTTCGTTGAGCACCTTAATCTGTGCGCGAATCATCCGATCAGGAACATCCCCGTTCTGAATACCCATACCTCGATTGATCACATGGAAGTAGACCGGAATTGTAATTGAGCCGGTGGCGCTTAACTGTGCGCCTTTGGCGGCTTTGAATTTCAAGTAAGAGTTTTGGATCTCGTCTGCCTGCTTACCACTCGGATGCACCGTGCCGCAATTTCGCACTCGGGGCTTTGCCGCCAAGGCAGCGGTCGTCACGTTGTTGCTTTTGCCAGCAAGCAGGAGTGCAGACACGCATAGCGAAAAGGTTACTAGTGCAATTAGACTTCTCTTCATAGCTTCCCTCCAGGCATGTAAGGTTTGGGTAGATGAGATTGTCTGGATCTGATCGGGGGAGCAAGCGTTTGGCTTCCTTAGTTACGCTTGAGGATCAGACTATTTGAAAGATTCAGCTAATCTCGTGCGGGCGCATAATACGCCTGTGGCCGGGAGGCAATCAAATCCAGCGTCGTCAGAGAAATGAATGGCTTAATAATAAAAGAACCGGTGATTATAGATGTCACCTCGTGAATCGTCCCTTCTGCCTGCAGGAAGATACGATCCACAAGATCACACCAGCATGAAACTCGAGTGGTTATTACTCCCGCCTGATTAGGGAAGCAGGCTTTCGAAGATTATGGAAAGAATTGTTTTCCTCGAGCGCAACACTTTCAAGGTCGAGTTTCCGCGTCCCCAATTTGAGCATGAATGGGTCGACTACGCTGAAACCGCACCCGATCAAATAGTCGCGCGCTTACAGAACACAACCATTGCCATCTGCAACAAACTGCCGTTGCGAGCGTCGGATCTCGCACGCTTACCATTACTGAAGTTGATTGCTGTAGCTGCAACTGGCGTCGACAACATCGATCTCGATTATTGCAAGCAGCACGGCATCGCCGTCTGTAACGCGCAACATTACGCAGGTAATTCGCTTCCTGAGCATGTGTTGCTGCTGATGCTGGCACTGCGTCGAAACCTCAATGCCTATTTGGAAGACGTGCGCGCGGGCGCCTGGCAAGAGGCCAAACAATTCTGCTTGCTGGATCATCCGATCCACGATCTGCGCGGTGCCACCCTCGGAGTCGTCGGTTACGGTTTCCTGGGAAGCGCGGTGGGAAATCTGGCGAAAGCTGTCGGGATGGAGCTACTGATTGCTGAACGCAAGGCTGCCTCTGATACTCGCACCGGACGCGTCGCTTTCAATGAGGTGTTGAAAGCCAGCGATGTGATCACCTTGCATTGTCCTTTGACTAAAGAAACCAGGAATCTGATCGATTGGTCCGAATTACAACTGATGAAGCGCGAGTCGCTGCTGATTAATACCGCCCGGGGTGGACTGGTAAACGAGGCCGCTCTCTTACAAGCTCTACGCGAAGGTGTGATATCCGGCGCCGCCTTTGATGTTCTCAGCCAGGAACCTCCCCGCAACAGCAATCCTTTACTCGAAGCGAAATTGCCAAACCTGATCGTAACTCCACATGTTGCCTGGGCCAGTCGCGAAGCAATGCAAACCCTCGCCAACCAACTCGTAGCTAGTATGGAAGCATTTCTGCAGGGCGAAACAGCGCACCGAGTTGTTTGATGAAAAGCAAAACGGCGGGACAAGGCCCGCCGCTCCACAATGCATTCAATTCTGTTTGGAAGTCTTTAAGACGACGCGGCGTCGCTCGACTCCGCCGGTGTTTCGTCGTGATGCTCGGTAGTGTAAAGGCGCAAGATGTCCTGGCCCTGACGCGAGCGGGGATCGATGGTGCGGATATGCCTGCGACCCTGCATCTCCCAAATCGCGGTTACTACGCCCTCTTTCTCCACGGCATGATAAGAAATATCTTCAGTGGGTGCTGCGGGCGCAGTCTCCTCACTGGCTGTTTCGGGCGCGGCACTCGGCGCGGTTTCGTTCTCCATTTACTTAACACTCCTCCGCAATATTCGTGTGTATTGGTTTCGAGAATTGTGGCACACGGTATTGCGTAACGCAAACTGTTCACTTCGGCATGCTGCCAAACTAGTTACCGCCAAGCCGCCAGGAACGCCAAGTACGCCAAGAAATTAGAAAAGCGAAGCCTAAAACAAACCGATCTTCAGCGTGTAGTAGTCATCGATTCAGGTTTCTTCCTCATTACTCTTCATTCAGGCTTGGCGTACTTGGCGTTTCTTGGGGGCTTGGCGGTTTGCAGTTGGTGGTGAGCGCGAACCAACAGTTCGCACTACAACTGCAATGCAATCTCCACCGCCCGTGCCGGCACTACGACACCCCAACCTTGTCGATCCACATCGATCCCCGGCACTCGTTCCGCCGTCTTGATCAGAATTCGTTTCACTTTTTGAGGCGTCAGGCGCGGGTTAGCTTCCAACATGCACGCTATGATCGACGCCACGATGGGCGAGGAGAACGAAGTACCGTCAACATACTTGTAATGTTGGTTAATGACGTTGCCTTCATGGAGTTTTATTGTGATCAGCTGGCGCAACAAGGCGATTGGAAGCTCGCGAGCTTCGTAGAGATCCTTATCGATCTGCCGGTGCTTCTCGATGATCGCAACCAGTTGTACATCTGGCGCCTCATCGAGTTCAAAATATAGTTTGGCTTCAGCGGCAGTGGGCGTGTGCGGCAGAATTGGCGCCGCCACCCAGATTCCGGGCGCAATTACCTCCGGCTTTTGCAGTCCGTCGATCGTTGGCCCGTAAGACGAGCGATACATGCCGCGGCGGGCGCGATCGAGCGAGTTTTGATCGTCGAGACCACCAACCGAAATCGCTGAAGGAGAACTGGCGGGAGGTAAAACAGGGTGCCCCGGCGCCATCCCCGCATTGCCGACAGCGCAAACCACAATCAGCCCCGCGCTGACTGCTCGTTCCACCGTCTTGCATAAGGAACTCTCGAAATAGGTTTGTTCGAAGTCACCCCCAGCGGAAATGTTCACTATGCGGATGTTGTATTCCTCACGATGATCGAGAATCCATTGCAGACCGCGTTCAATGTGCTCATCAGGAATGCGGCCAGTCCTTCCGATCTTCACCAGCACGAGACCAGCGTCAGGAGCGATACCACGATAAAAGCCTTCCGATAGATGACCATTACCCGCTGCCACCACTGAAGTCATCATGCCGTGCCAACTCGCAACTTCGCCTTTTTGCAGCGCCGTGCGATCAGCAACGGGATCGAAAATGTTGTGGTAGGCAAGGATGCGATCCTTTGGCTGCGTCAGATCCGGATGAGCATAAAAGCCGGAATCAAGAAAGGCGATCGTAACGCCGCGTCCCGTGAATCGCTCGTCTGCGTTCAAGCGCAACGGAGTAGGAAGCACAAAACTCGTCTGCTCAAAGATGGCTCCGTGCGCTTCAATCTGCTTCCGGCCACGCTCGAAAAGGGCGATGCACTGCGAGCAACTGCCGGCGCTGGCACCAAGTAGGGCGTTCGCTTTTACAAAAGCCTGCAACTGCGGATCGAGGAGAGCGAGGTTAACCAAGCCCTGTGCCGGCTGGCGGCCGCAAACCGGGCAAACTGCGAGCAGGGACGAGTCCGTCGCTTGACTGATGAGTTCGGTGGTGGTTAGGGATTCGTTGGATTCAGACATCGTGTGGGTTCAGAAGCAACGAGTCTACTAGATTCTGTGCGTATCTCGCGAGTGAAAGGGGGAGATGCCTTCTTAGATGCAGAGACGCGGAGACGTGGAGACGCGGAGACACGGAGACTCGGAGACAGGCAGATGGGGAGATGGGGATATTGGTAGGCGCGGAAAGGAAAGGTTACTTCTTAAACTCTCTAAAC
>JBAPXA010000458.1:0-3970 GCA_049283975.1 Pyrinomonadaceae bacterium
TAGCCCAGCACTTCAGTGCTGGGTCAGGAGCGCAAGAGGATCCCAGTCCGCGAAGCGGACGGCTGACGAACAAGCCGACAGAGAATATTTTTCAGTCGTCCGTTTCACGGACTCAATCATCGCTTGACGCGTACCCCAGCACTGAAGTGCTGGGCTACTGTCAGCCGTCCGCTCCGCGGACTACAATCCGCCCCCATTGGTAGAACGGTATTATCTAAGCTCGCTATTCGTCTTAACTGACTTAGGAGCACAATGATGCAAAAATCGAGTCTCGGATTCGTCCTACTCTCCTTCTTGTCCTTACAGGTCGCCTACGCCGACAACTGGCCTCAATGGCGCGGGCCGGCAATGAACGGTGTCAGCGCGGAGAAGAACCTACCGCTCGCCTGGACGACTGAAGAAAACATCATCTGGAAGCTGGCCCTCCCAGGCTTGAGTGGTTCGACGCCCATCATCTGGCGCGATCGCATTTTTCTGAACGTCGCCGAAGGCAGCGATCTCTTTTTATGGTGCGTGGATCGCAAGCAAGGCACGCTCGCGTGGAAAAAGCTGCTCGGGGGCGGCAACATCAAGATGCGCAAGCAAAACATGTCTTCACCTTCCCCGGTTACCGACGGTAAGAGTGTCTACGTGATGACGGGCACGGGCGTGCTTAAAGCTTTCGATTTCAGCGGCAAAGAACTATGGTCGCGCGACTTGCAGCGTGAATACGGAGTCTTCGGCCTGCAATGGGGCTATGCCTCTTCACCGCTCCTGGCCGACAACGCGCTTTATATTCAAGTGCTGCACGGAATGAAAACCGACGATCCTTCCTACGTGATGCGCGTCGACAAGACGACGGGCAAGACGATCTGGAAAGTTGATCGACCTACGGACGCAATCACCGAGTCGCCTGACTCGTATACCACGCCCGCCCTGCTTCGCTACGGCAAGACAGCGGAGCTTGTAGTTACGGGCGGCGACTGCGTGACCGGACACGATCTGGCCACCGGCAAGGAGCTCTGGCGCGCGAACGGGTTGAATCCTGATAACAATCCTTCGTACCGCATCGTTGCCTCGCCCGTCATCTTCAACGAAATCATCTACGCCCCGACTCGCGTGCGCCCCTTACTCGCGCTGAAGGCCGGCGGTCGCGGTGATATCACAACTTCGCATCTACTCTGGTCGACATTGAATGGTCCGGACGTACCCACACCAATCACCGATGGACAGTATTTCTATGTGGTAAACGATCGCGGCATCATGTGGTGTCTTGATGCCAAAACCGGAGCCGAGATTTATGCGCAACAACGCTTGAAGCCAGGCACCTATAGCGGCTCGCCCGTGCTGGCCGATGGCAAGATCTATGTTACGAATGAAGATGGCTTAACTTCGGTCGTACGCGCCGGACCAAAGTTTGAGATACTCGCGGAGAACGCCCTGAATGACTATTGTCTCAGTTCGCCAGCTATTTCAGATGGACAGATTTTCATTCGCACATCACAGCATCTGTATTGTATCGGTAAGAAGTAGCGTGTTTGTTAAGTAATTTCACAGTTGGGAAGGAGGCCTGCCCCCGCCCATCTTTGAAAATGGATCGAAGTTGAACCTCAGTTTATAAGCTGTGAGATTAATTAAGTTGAACCCTACAACGGAGAATCATATGACCCCTAAGGGACTAGCCATCGTGTTCGCTGCGCTGTCCGTAGTGACACTTAGCGTTCAAACGTCAGCCCAGGATACCCAGCTCGGCAAAGTTGAGTTTCAGACGTCGGGTTCCCCAGCAGCGCAGGCAGAATTTCTACGTGGTCTGGCCGCGCTGCATTCCTTTTGGTACGAAGAAGCGCTCGAGGCATTTCGCGCATCGACTAAAGCGGATCCTGAATTCATGATGGGCTACTGGGGCGAGGCAATGGCGCACAACCATCCGCTCTGGGGCGAACAGGACACCGCTTCCGCACGCGCTGTCGTGGCTAAGTTCAAAGAGACTCCAAAACTCTCTGCACGTGAACGCGCTTATTTAGCCGCCGTAAAACTACTCTACGGGGAAGGCGACAAACGAGCCCGCGATGCCGCTTATTCGGCAGCGATGGAAAAGATCTACACCGACTACGGCGACGATCTGGATGCGGCGGCCTTTTATTCGCTCTCGCTTTTGGGAATGGTGCGGTCGGAGGAAAAAAGCTATCGCTTGCAAGCACGCGCCGGCGCGATTGCTCTCGACGTCTACCAGAAGAATCCCAATCATCCTGGGGCAGCGCACTACATTATTCACGCCTTTGATGATCCTGAGCACGCCATCATTGCTTTGCCGGCGGCGCGTCGTTATGCCGATATCGCACCTGCGGCGCATCACGCGCGCCACATGCCGGCACATATCTTTTTGCAACTGGGAATGTGGCCCGAAGCGGCGGCATCAAACGAATCCGCCTGGGAAGTCTCCGATTCGTGGATGAAGCGCAAGAATCTTTCGCCCAGCGTCCGCGATTATCACAGTTTGCATTGGCTGCTCTACGTCTACCTGCAGCAGGGTCGCTATCACAAAGCAGAAGAGCTGCTTTCGTTAATGAAGAAGACGATGTCGGAAACGACGTATGAAAACAAACTGCGTCCGGGTTACTACGAAAACAACTATGCCAACATGGCGGCCGCCTTCATCGTGGAAACCGAGCGCTGGGACCTCGCGGACACGTTCTTTCCCGCGACTGCGGGGACTGCTGCTGTCGAAGCAATGGGCAGTCACAGTCACGGCGCAGGGTCAGCTTTGACTGACGCAACTTTGCGAGCCTCTGATCGCGGCCAAAGGTTGCCTTTCTTTGTTCGCGGTCTGGCTTCAGCCTGGAAAGGGTCGCAAACTACAGGTTCAGTTTCTGAGGGTGCGAACATTGGAGAGTTCGAGATCCTCGCTGTAGCGGCGGCGGCGAAAGGCGATCACGCGCAAGCGGCAAAGTTGATGAGGCAGGCGGTTGAACGTGAGGAACAAATGGGACCGCCTTCGGGCCCTCCCGGATTGATCAAACCTCCCCACGAGTTATTTGGCGAGTTGCTTTTGCGCGCCGGTAAGGCGGAAGAGGCTGCGGCACAATTCAGCGCCTCGTTGTTGCGCCAGCCAAATCGTGCGCGTTCTTTACTTGGCGCTGCCCGCGCTGCCGCGAGGCTTGGCGACCGAGTAACGGCTGAAGCAACATATCAAAAACTCCTGGCCCAGTGGCAACAAGCCGATCCCGATCTACCAGAGTTAAAAGAAGCCCGAGACTATTTGAAGAAGTAATGAGTTGTTCTGACGCACTATCGGCTAAGTCGCGGTCAGGCTAAGTGCCCGAAACTATTTCCAGTACATCATCGTAACTTTCCTGGTTCAGTTAATCCATCTGCAGGAGACTCAATTCATGATTCAGACGCTTTCATTGCGACTTCGCGCTGTACTGGCGTGCGCACTTCTCATTTTCATTCTTCAAAGCGGCGCCCTCGCCCAAGAAACTGCCAAAACCAGGGCGGCAAAGATCGACGAGGTGATGATGCTTGCCAGCAAATATCGTCTCTTTAATGGTTCGGTGCTGGTAGCCGATCACGGCAAGGTGATCTACAAAAAGGGCGTCGGCCTGGCCAATATGGAATGGAACATTCCTAATACGCCCGAGACGAGGTTTCGTCTCGGTTCTATCACCAAGCAGTTCACCGCGACAGCCATCCTGCAACTGGTCGATCAGGGAAAGATAAAACTCGACGGAAAAATCTCCGACTACCTCCCTGAATATCGTAAAGATATCGGCGAGAAAGTGACTGTTCACCAACTGCTCAACCATACGTCGGGTATTCCCAGTTACACCGGCTTGCCAGGGTTCTTTCAAGACGTTAGTCGTAATCCCTTTCGGGTAGACGACTTTGTTAAGAAATACGCCAGCAAGGATTTGGAGTTTGAGCCTGGGAGCAAGTTCTCTTACAACAATTCCGGCTACTTTCTCCTCGGTGCAATCATTGAAAAGGTAAC
>JBAPXA010000459.1:0-4509 GCA_049283975.1 Pyrinomonadaceae bacterium
GGGCTGGTGCGATAGTCGCCCTCCCTGCCCCAACGTTGGTGCTCGCGACTGTAATAGCCGGCTGCTTCGTCATAGAGCGCAGCCGCCATGAAATCATGAAAGGTGATTGGGCCTTCGCTTTGAATGCGCGCGCGCAGGCGCTCGGGAAGCGACGACATCTGGCTATTGCTTAGTGAGATCGTCCTTGTCCAGCAGCCGAGTCGTGTTTTCGGTCACGCTGGGCGGCTGGAGGATTTCTGCGGTGTTAGGACGGGTTCGCCAGGCGGTCGGGGGCGGGACTGATGCTGCCGGCGGTAGGCTTCCAACTCGTGGCGTCGCTTGGAATTGCGCCGGCATTGTTGGCGGAGCGTAACTAGGCATCATGGGCCGGTAGCGCGGGGCGCCTTCTTCAAATAGCGCTGCATAGAGCATGCGCAACAAACCACCCAGAAAAAAGAAAATTGCGGCCATCGGCGTAAGGATGTCAAAGAGATTTCCGGCATTGAAGCTGCTGAGCACGCCCAGGAGCGGAACCAGGATGATGCCCAGCAAGATTAGCAGCGCGCCCTGCTTTACGCCCTTGCGGCGCGGTGAGGGCTCTTTGCTGATTGGTCCGGAAAATGAAGGCAGCAGGCCGCCGGTTGCCAGCACCTGAAGTACAGCTTCAAGCGGAAATCCACAGCGGGAACAAAACCTAAGGCTGGCTGTAATCTGTTGTTGGCCACAATGCGGACAAAACATCTTCGTCTCTCCGGAATGAATCTATCACAGCCGTCGCATTGACGATTGCCAATTTTCGATTGCCGATTGCTGTCTATCCAAAGGCCAACCGAAAAGCCGCAATTGACAATTGCCACCGACGAGGATAACTCGCTAGTGAGTAATGCCTTCACTCAGACCCTGCGTTAGTCGTCGCTGCCAGTATGACAGCGGCGCGTTCCAGATTTCCACTCGCGCGCCGGAGTGTCTCCAGCAATAATCGAATTAGCGGTTGCGTCTCCCCGCCAGGTAGGAAAATAAGCTTTTTCAAATCTTCATCGGCTTTCAGGCGTGCAAAAAAAGCTTCGCGTGTTTGCGCCACCTCATCAAGATATTCACTGACTAACGCCGGAGTTGAGAGCGCCTCCGGCAGTGTCCACTCGAAGGGATCGTCCCAAAGGTTTGCATTAAGGCCGCCGCATGTCTGCTCTACGGTTCCCACACTTTTAAGAATTACTTCGCCAAAAGAAGTTGTGAGACCTGGAAGGTTAGCGGGCTGGTACAACATCGCTGCCGGAATCTTCTGCAGGAGATCGCGAGTGCGAGAATCGAGCAGTGCAAACTCACGCTCAACACTCTCAACCAAAGTGCGAGGCGATTGAGTTGGCGCACTGACCGAGCTGTTCATGGGGAGAGTTCGTCGTGCTCGAGCTAGCGGTCCTTAACGCTTCGATCAGTCTCTTGCAGAACGGTGCCGAAACTGCGGCCGCCCCAACTGAAGCCGGTGTAGATCTTGCCCTTTGTTCCAACTCTCGAGCCGCGCGACGGAACCCCACGCCTAGTCACCACCCAGAGTCTGCCGGTGCCGTCATCGATCTCGTAAGCCCCATTGCCCAACACGCCATAGCTATCGGTAACCGTGCCGACAATGCCCACCTCTTTGTTGCGATAGCGACCGGGGTCAGCGTTGATCCGCGAAATGGTTTCTTGTTTTGGGCAGGCGGTTAGGAGAAGTGCCCCGATCAGAATCAGCGAGCCCAGGCCCGCTCGTCTTGCTAAATGCATACGCGTCTCCTTTTCTGTTGAGTTTCCTTGCGGGAGAGCGCCGCATTCGGACCACAGTTGCTCGAACGAAGGAGCGGCGTTACAGAGATGCAAGACTCGCGGAAACAGTTTTCCGCGAGTCTTGCCAGGCAAATACTTTACTTGCCAAACCAGCCAATTGGCTTGCCAGAAAGATCCACCCAAACACTCTTTACGTTGGTGTACATCTCCAAAGCGTGCTTGCCCATTTCCCTGCCGTAGCCGGACTGTTTATAACCACCGAAGGGCGAAGCGGCATTGAACATGTTGTAGGTATTGATCCAGATCACGCCCGCCCTTATTTCTTTGGCGAAGCGATGAGCGCGCGTGATGTCCTTGGTCCAAAGACCAGCCGAGAGACCATAGATGGTGTCGTTGGCTTGTTTGATCAAGTCTTCCTCATCACTGAAGCTAATCACCGAAACCACCGGGCCAAAGATTTCTTCCTGGGCCACACGCATTTGGTTCTTAACGTCCGAAAAGATCGTGGGCTGGAAGAAGTAGCCTTTCTGAAAAGCCGCGTCCAGTTTGGGCGCTTCGCCACCGCTCACCACTGTCGCGCCTTCCTTTTGCGCGATATCAACGTAGCCTTTAATCCGATTAAGCTGTTCTTCGGAAACCTGCGGACCCATGTGGGTCGCTTTGTCCATAGGATCGCCGACGTTGATCTTTGCAGATTTCTCCTTGAGGCGGCCAACGAACTCTTCCTTCACGTCCTCCTGCACAAAGAGACGCGAGCCAGCGCAACAGACCTGGCCTTGATTGAAAAAGATTCCCATCATCGCGCCGTTAACTGCCTGTTCCATATCAGCATCTGCAAAGACGATGTTCGGAGCTTTGCCACCCAGCTCGAGTGAAACCTTGGTCAGATTGTACGAAGCTGCTTTGGCGATAAGCTTGCCGACTTCGGTGGAACCGGTGAAGGCAACTTTGTCGATACCCGGATGAGCAGCGAGAGCGGCTCCGGCAGTCTCGCCGTAACCGGGAACGATATTCACTACGCCTTCGGGAAAACCGGCTTGCTCGATTAATTTTCCTAACTCCATCGCGTTAACGGGAGTTTGTTCCGCGGGCTTCAAAACGACTGTGTTGCCGGCGGCTAGTGCCGGGGCCAATTTCCAGGCTGCCATCAAGAGCGGAAAGTTCCAGGGGATGATTTGTCCGCAGACGCCAACCGGTTCACGCAGGGTGTAGTTGAACATCTGTCCGGGAACCGGGATCGTTTCACCTTCAATTTTCGTGGCCCAGCCGGCAAAATATTCAAAGTTTTCGGCTACCTGCGGTAGATCGACAAAGGAAGACTCGTTAATAGGTTTGCCATTGTCCGCCGTCTCAAGCGCAGCGAGTTCGTTGCTGTTTTCTTCGATCAACTGCGACAGCTTGTACAGCATCCGGCCACGATCACGCGCACTAATCTTCGACCACTTGGCCTCGAATGCTCGACGAGCCGCTACTACTGCTTTATCGATATCTGCTTTGTCAGCTTCCGCCACCTCGGCCAACGTTTCTCCGGTGGCAGGATTCGGCGTCAGGAATGTTTTGCCGGATTCGGCATCAACCCATTTTCCGTCAATGAGAAGTTGATACTTGCGCGGCGTTTTCGTTTCGGCTGGTTGTACGGATGACATTGTTTTGCTCCTCTATCTTTCTACTACCGTAGAGCTAATTTCATGTGGCGTCGTTTAGTTAACGGGGAACGACAAACGGTAGTTTGTCTTTCAAGCCACCTTAAAAGTCCGTCGTACCTGCAAGTAACTGGCGCAGCACGAAGGGAAGAATTCCGCCGTGCTGGTAATAGTCGATCTCGATTGGAGTATCGATGCGGAGTGTGACCGAAACCTCCTCCTTTGTTCCATCCGCCCGATTGATTACAAGCGTCAAATCCTGCAGCGGTTTTACTCCCTTTTCCAGACCAATCAATTCAAACTGCTCGGTGCCGTCCAATCGCAGCGAAGCAGCATTGACACCCTCTTTGAACTGGCAGGGCAGAACCCCCATACCCACTAAGTTGCTGCGATGAATGCGCTCGAAACTCTGGGCCACAACTGCTTTGGCACCAAGCAGTCGCGTTCCCTTCGCGGCCCAATCACGTGAGCTTCCAGTTCCATACTCCTGTCCGGCAAGCACGATGAGCGGGACGCCTTCACTTTGGTATCTCATTGCCGCATCGTAGATGCTGATGCGATCGCCGCTCGGATGATGAATCGTTACTCCGCCCTCCACACCCGGCACCATGAGATTCCTGATACGCACGTTCGCGAATGTTCCGCGCACCATTACTTCGTGATTACCGCGCCGTGCACCGTAGCTGTTGAAGTCTTCAATCAATACACCCTTCTCTTGAAGGTACAAACCTGCAGGAGATGAAGCTTTGATGGCGCCCGCCGGGCTGATGTGATCAGTCGTGACAGAGTCGCCAAAGATTGCGAGCGGGCGCGCGCCGTGCACGTCTTGCCAGGTACCGACTTCGTTACTGAAGTTTTCAAAGTAAGGCGGCTCGCGAATATAAGTCGACTCCGCGTCCCAATCATAGACGTTGCCGGTCGTCGTCGGAATCGCATTCCAATGCGGATTCTGATCGGCAAAGTTTCCGTAGAGCTCGCGGTAGGTTGCCGGCTCAAAAGCAGAACGTAGAAGATTGTTAATTTCTTCCATGGTGGGCCAAACGTCGCGCAAGTAGACGGGCTCACCATTCTTACCTTTACCAAGCGGATCCTTGGTTAGATCGACATCGACACGTCCTACCAA
>JBAPXA010000460.1:0-2643 GCA_049283975.1 Pyrinomonadaceae bacterium
GTTTAGAAAATGGCCCTTTGGCGATTCAGTCATTCATTAGGGGCGTGATTTATAGAAACCGCCGTCTTCTATTTCCCTCAAGCCCCGTAGGGGCGGCAGATTAATATTTCGCTCCTACGGAGCTTCTGAATACAAAAACAACTTCGCAGCTATAAACATTTCGCTCCTACGGAGCTACATTCTCGAGCCCTTAAAAACATTTTCGTCGGCTTGTGGCAATGATGCGTATGACAAGCCGCGTAGAATCCGCTTACATCGCGGACAATAATCCTGCCAAACGTGTCCATCCGTCATCGCATAGTCGAACCCGAGTTTGTCCACCACAGTTTTTAGATCGTCGAGCCAAAGCTCAGCCACAAACTCAACGCGACAACGTGGGCAGACAGCCTGGGGCATCTCGCGGGCGCGCCTTTGATAGAGTTCCACGCCAATTGACGCCGGTCGCTGAATCACATGAAAGAGTTTGCCAAAGGGTAAATAGAACAACGTCATGATCACCACCGCCTGATGCGAAAGGGCGATGAATGAATACATATAACCGTGTAGCCAGAGACTTGAGGCAGTCAGCATCAGGCCCGTAATGCAGATCGCAATCAATAACAGGTGGGGAACAAAATCCAGCAGATACTGCTGCAGAGCAATTGCCCCGCGATCATGCAAGCGACGCCGAATTGCAATGCCACAGCCGATTAATACCATGATCGCCGTGAAATCGAGCGCGTGAAAGGTTACCCAGGCAAGCGCGCTGCGACCGTCAACGACATTCAACGGAATCCCAAACACATAAGCGCGATAGCCGCGCTCGCCTTCCAACTCAAAGTGGACCCAACCAAACACGAGCGGGAACGTGATCAAGGCAGAGATGATGCAGCCCCACATTATCAGCTGGTGCATCAACCAGCGGGAGAAGCCGCGATGAAAGATGAATTTCTGGATGGCCATCCCGCCGACGATGGTTTTCGCGGCGCTGCTCGTGTTGGCGAGCAAGTTCTCCCGGTCGCGAAACAATTTCCAACCGCGACGCCAATAGACTCGGGTTGCCGGCCGCTGTAACCAAATCGCATAGCGAAAGAAAACCGCGCCGAACGCAACCACACTTGCGACCGTGTAACCGAAGAGGGCAGCGTCATAGTGTTCAAGATTGCGCGACCCGACGACGATCATTACCGTCAACACAGCCGCAGCCCCAAGCGCTTTCAACAGGGCGGAACGTTGGTTCGTGTTAGAGGCCATTGTCTCTGCGCTCGGCTAACTCTGCCCGGCACACGTTTGGATTGTCACTTCGGAGCAAGAGTTAAGCCGCGATACTATTCGGGAATGCCGCGATTTTTCGGGAGCATAGCATAAGTCTCGGCTCCAATCTGCGGCAGTTTGTGGAGAATCTCTCACCGTTCAAACATGACTGCGCAATATTCCCCGCGATCACTTTCTAAGTAACTCCGTTGCTTTACTTATTGGGCCGGAACCCTGCCATACGAAGCTGGCATACCTGTTGCCGCTATCCGGCCGTGGAGGACAAGTTGAGGGAGAAATCCGAAGTTTGATGAAGAACTGAAGGCGAAGCAGCTAACGCGATTTTCGATTTCCCCACTATTTCGAGGTGATAAAGATGAATGCCAACTTACAGACTCAGCCCGGCAATGGTCAGCCGCAAGGCCACGGCGCTGTTTGGTACGAACTTCGGTATGAAAGAGAAGAGGTCTGCGACGCTCTTCTTCAGGAGCGAGTTTCTGCTGCAGCAGCCCAGGAATCTGCCGCGGACTCCCCGGTTGATAAGGAGACTCTACAAACACGCTTGAGGCTGATTGACGAAGCTCTTGATCGGCTGATGGCCGGCACTTATGGAGATTGCGTTCAGTGTGGCCGCTGGATTGAGGACACAAAACTCCTTGTCGATCCGGCACTGCCTTACTGCATTGCGTGCCAAGCCGAGCACAAACGGCCGCCCTTCGTACGCGCTTACATTCCGACCTTAAGGTATCGGAGCGTGATCGCCACGAGCTGATGGCGCGAGGGATTAAACGTCCCAAACACCTAACCAGGAGGCAGGGGTTTAACCCTGGCACAACTCATGAAGATTGAATGCATTCTTTGCCCGACTGACTTATCACCCGATTCCGATGAGGCGTTGCGCTATGCCGTCGCCCTCTCGCGAGCATACGACGCTGAGTTAATCCTCTTGCACTGCGAAACCCGCGACGTGCCTGCGAGTCTGACTGCTCATGATGAAGCGGCGGAGATCATTCGAGAGGCGCTGGTTAGATATTCGGGTTCGGAAGATATGAATGGACTCAAGTGGAAGAGCCTGGTCGTAACTTGCGACGATGCGGGCGAGGCAATTGTTCGTGAGGCCGCCCTATATCGCGCGGATCTAATCGTGATGCGTTCGCGTCGCCGGCCGCACCGTGCCGCGCTCCTCGGCTCGACTGCCGAATCGGTTTCCCGGACAGCTCCCTGCCCCGTTCTGGTGATGCATAGCGATGAGCGTGATTGGGTAACAGCCGCTGAGAAGATCGAATTGCAGCGCGTCCTGGTCGCCTACGACTTCTCAGATTATTCCGAGTTGGCACTCAAATACGCACTATCTCTCGCGCAAGAGTATCAATCAGAGTTGCACCTGCTGCATGTGCTGCCGCCCTTCAC
>JBAPXA010000461.1:0-6784 GCA_049283975.1 Pyrinomonadaceae bacterium
CAACCGGAAGCGTGGCGCGCAATCGTGTGCTGAGCCAACGTCGTGCTGATACTGTGATTCGTTACCTGATCGAGAACCACAATATTCCGCTCCGCCGCATCGTAACGCCTTATGGTTATGGCGAAACGAACCCGGTTGCCGAGAATAATACTCGTGATGGCCGTGCGCAGAATCGCCGCGTCGAAGTTAAATTGCTGGTCAACAAAGGCCTGCTACAGTCAGCGCCAGCAATGTCGACCAGCCCAACTGGAAACTAGTGTGAATCGAGTAGTAGCGGGAAGTGCAACTCAATTCTCCCGTTCCTCCTCTTAGTTGCCATGAATCATGCCGTCGCTCGACACGACTAATTGAAGTATCATGCTGAGCCAGCAGATGGCGGCATGAGGATTGGCGAGATGAACACTAAACGTTGGGGAAAACATTTAAGGCCAGTGCTGCTTTGGTCAGCACTGGCTCTTTTTTTCTGCATCACTCCGGTGGTGGGCCAACGTCTGAAGGACTTACCCGCGCCGCCGGCGCCACCCAGACTCAAGCCCACGCCTACACCAACTCCGGTACCACCACCGAAAGACGAAGATGTCGACGTCATTCGCGTGAGCTCAAACCTGGTGATGGTTCCTGTTTCCGTTGTCGATGCGAACAGCCAGCCGGTACTGGGTCTGCAAGTAACTGACTTTCGCGTGTTGGAACTGGGCCGCGAACAGGAATTGACTGATCTGGGCAACCCGGATCAGGTGCCACTCGACATCGCGATTCTTTTTGATATTTCCAGTAGCGTGAGCCAGAAGGGCTTTTTTCAGTTCCAACAAAGAGCGGCTGCAAGTTTTCTCAGGCAAGTAATGAAGCCTGTTGACCGTGCAGCGATTTTCACCATAGCCGATCAGCCGGTGGTGGTTGCACCTTTGGCCCCGGCGGATTCGGCAGCCCTGAAACTGCAACAGATTCCTGCGGCCACGTCACCAGTGCCCACGGCGTTCTACGACACGGTTGCGGCAGCAGCAAAATATCTAATTGAGAAGTCGGAGGAGCGCCACCGCCGGGTGATCCTGGTGATCTCCGATGGCGATGATAATTTCAGCAGCCTGGTAAGAGATCTGACGAAAGCTGAAGCTCTCGCGGCTCAACAAGGTTCAGAGACACCTGCCAGCGCCAAGCGCAGTCTCGACTCGCGTCGTGCCCGCGCCGTACTGGAAACCCAAAAAGCCGTCCAACAGGCCGATGCGGCTTTTTATTCAATCAATCCCGGCGGCCCCTCGGTGCGCCTGAATTTGATTAGCACGCGCGCGCAAAATGCGATGCAGTCGATTGCCGAGTCCACTGGTGGGAATGCTTTTGTCCCGGAGGGCGAGCAGAATCTCGAGCGCGTGTTTAGTGAGATTGCCGCAGAGCTGAGAGGTCAGTACCTGTTGCAGTATTATTCGAATTCGAAAACTGGCGCTGAGTTTCGCAGTATCAAAGTTTCGGTACCTGCGCGCCCGGAATTACGCGTACGCGCGCGGCAAGGTTACTACCCTAAAAAGACCTCAAGTCCGTAGTTCCAGTTGTCATGTTCTTACTTAGCGCATCTCCAACAACACATCCGTAAGTCGATTAACGACGTCGAGCAGGGATCTCCCGGCCTTATCAAACTGATTTGCCGCTGCTTGTTCTTCAGCCGCAGCCGCGCCCGCGGCTACTCCCGCCAGTTTGGTGTAATAGCGTCGCAACTCAATGGATGAGCTGAAGTCAGACTCAAGTTGATCGAGCCCTTCGCGCACCTTTCTAATGCTTGTGCGCACAGTGACCTTGTTCTGCTTTGCTTGCTCGAGGACGGCGGGGGAGGCTTCGTTACGACGCGCGGCATCATCCACGCCTTCCAATCCCTTCGCCACGCCGCCGAGCACAAAGATGAAACGCGTGAGCGTCTTTATTTGATCGGCAACGCGTCCGGCTCCGATGGTTCGCTTGTCAGAGAGCGACGTGGTGGTAGATCGCGCAGGTGTAGTTTTACGACCGCGTGTTTGTGCCAGAGCAGTCCCTGGGACGAGAATGGTCGCAACGAGCAGAAAAAAAGTGATTCGTTTCAAGATGTGCTCTCCCTAATGATTCGTTCGCGATAACTTTGTTTGAGTGTATGCCAAGGTATGCCTCGTACTCGCTGCCGTCAAGCAGGCAACGATCCATGTACTAATGCAGTTTGACGATCCACGAACGGACCCTTGCAATTGCCGATGAGATAAGGCGCCCTTCCGGACTGCGCAACTTCTGCGCGATCCTATAAGTGCTAGAATGACGCTTCCAACAGCGGGATGGTTGTACACGCAGCTATGATGGTGATGAAAAAAGAACTCGAGGTGCAACGTCTGGGACGCGTCGATTACGAAGCCGCGCTCGCACTGCAAAAAGAAATCGAACGGGCGGTGCAATCGGGTCAGCAATCCGACACGCTGCTCTTGCTGGAGCACCCGCACACGCTCACGATCGGCCGGCGGGGAGATAATTCCGCGATCCTGTTACCCGCTGCCTCATTGGCGGAACGTGGCGTCACCGTCTTTGAAACCAATCGTGGCGGCAAACTTACTTATCACGGCCTGGGCCAGATTGTTGGTTACCCGATTATCAACCTTAGTCCGGATCGGGAAGATGTCCATCGCTTCGTCCGGGATCTTGAAGAGGTTCTGATCCGCACCATGGCTGATTTTGAGATTGCGTCTTTTCGCATCCCGGGACTAACCGGCGTACACACGGAATCGGGAAAGGTAGCGGCCATTGGTGTACACATTGCGCGCTGGGTGACGACCCACGGATTCGCATTGAATGTAAACACGGACCTTACTTACTTCGACTTGATCATTGCCTGCGAAGGCGAACCGGTGACTTCAATGGAGAAGCTCCTGGGTCGTAAAATTGACTTAAGCGAAGTTGAGAATCGCATCATTATCCGGTTTGCTGAAGTATTTGAAATGCAGTTGACGAGCAGTAGTCGCAGCTGAAGTTATACTTCTTGATATTTCGTGGATCGCTTTCTGCGGATGTAATCAGTACGACCACGAATCACACGAAACAACACGAAAGATGAAGCGCATCCGGATACTTACCCCGAGAACTCAACTGCTTCTTCCCTTCTCCATCTTCCACTGTCCACGACTTACTAACATCAAATGAGCCAGGTGCTTACTCTGCAACTAATCAAAGAAGCTGCCGCACGTATCTCTACGCATGTCCACCATACTCCTGTCGTCTCTTCGCGTTCTTTCAACGAGATCGCGGGTAAGGAAGTATTTTTCAAATGCGAGAACCTGCAACGTGCGGGCGCCTTTAAGATCCGGGGTGCCACTAACAAAATTCTCTCGCTCACTAAGGAAGAGAAATCCCGCGGCGTAGTCGCCTTTTCCTCCGGCAATCACGCCCAGGCAGTAGCGGTCGCCGCACGTGAGGCGGGCGTGCGCGCGGTGGTTGCCATGCCTGACGATGCCCCCAAGGCGAAGGTCGCCGCTACACGCGAGTATGGTGCGGAAATAGTTTTTTACGATCGGCAGACACAGGACCGCGAAGGAGTGGCATTTGAAATTGCCGCACGCGATGGTCTTGTGATGGTGCCACCGTATGACGACTATCTGGTGATGGCTGGCCAGGGAACGGCTGGCCTGGAGCTGATGGATGAGGTGCCCGACCTCGATTGTGTGTTGACACCTTGCAGTGGCGGCGGTCTCTTCGCTGGCGTCGCCACCGCTGTCAAAGGAATCAATCCTCGCGTTCGTTGTTTCGCAGTCGAACCCGACACAGGTGACGATACCCGGCAGTCTTTTCTCAAGGGAGAGCGCGTGACAATCCCGCCACCACCGACGATCGCCGATGGCTTGCGCGTCCAGTCGCCCGGAGCGCTCACCTTCCCGCTCTTGCAGCAGACTGCGGAAGCTGTTTTGACGGTGTCGGATGCTGAGATCATCACTACAATCAAGTTCCTGCTCTTCCGGATGAAACTGCTGGTGGAACCGTCGGGAGCAGCCGCGGCGGCGGCGGTGTTGCACGGCAGGCTGCCGCTTGAAACGAAGCGTGTGGGCGTGATTTTATCAGGCGGAAATATTGATCCTGAGGTGCTCGCAAATTTACTAAAGGGAGCTGAATCATGATTGGTTTACTTTTCGACGTGCGTCCGCCGACAGCAACTGATAGCTCCGTGAGCTTGGTGCTGCTCGCAATCGTGATAGCCGCGCTTGCAGTCGCGCTTTTGTTAGGCTTCGTGGTGTTGTTGAAATTCATGAAGAAGCGTCGCTCTAAACTGATAATTTCCCCGGCGCCGCAATCTCACACTCCTTACAACCAGCCGTAAACGTGAGCCACTTCGCCGATGAGAAATGAAGCGAGGTTAGCGAAGACAATGGTCGCGAAGTCGCGCCACATCGACCTGCTCCACACCTCGCTCTCCTTTCCAAAAGCGAGCCAAAACAGAATGCACTCTGCCACCGGAGCGAAGGTTTCGGCGACAACCAAATAGATCGTTCGCGACGAGTTGGTGAAGAGTAAAGGCAGGACGAGGGTGACGATTGGGTAAGTACAAGCAGTTAACCAAACGCCAGCGAGCAGTCTGCGTTTGAGTGAGTGACGCGGGGCAAGGCCTAACAGCAGAATCGGCGTTTCAATCAGGATCGTAAGGAAGTAGCCAACCGGTAGGAAGCGCCAGAGTTCAGAAGGCAACATTTTCTAGACGGCGCCTTTCGTGGTTCGTTTGAGTTTCACGGCTTGCCGCAAACCGTGCGGTAAGGCTTGCCTTACCGTCAGTTATCCCTTAAGGGTGAGGCTGGGCCTCAGTCAATGAGGCGTAGCCTCATAATTTCTTCAGCCCGAGTTCGGTAAGGCCAAGCCTTACCGCACGGGAGGTGGCAAAGCCACTTATCGCGTATTACAAACTGCGCATCAGGAATGGCGCCTCGGCCAACACGTGCGCGATAGCCACCGCAAAATAGATGTCTCGCGTGGCCGCATAATCAATTGCGAAACCAAACCAGAGCACCATCACTAAAACCAATCCAAGCACCAACAGCAGCGCTACCGTCCGTGGGAACCCTCGTGGATGGCGAAATAGAGGAATCGTTTTTACGTCCCAGGGAACACCGCGTGAGCCGATCAGCGGCAAGGCGATGAGCCAGACGCCGTAATGCAACGTCTCCAAAAACACATGCAGGGCAACCAGCAAGTGGCTCGAAACGTTTGGGAGGATTTCTGTTCCCGCGTGTTGTGTGATGCGCCATGCCAACCCATTGTCATCGGCAAGTGAGGTCGTGCCTGCCAGCTGCCAACAGATCCCGACAATCAACACCGGCAATAGCAGGAGTGCACGCCGGTAAGGCTTAACCCACGCCGGACGCGTGCGCAGCAAATGGCGGTCGAGAAACCAAAGCGCCATGAGCGGATGGGCATAAACCAAGCCAAGACTGAAAACCTGCGGCGCGAGCCAGTTGAGTGAACATAACGCAAACGCCGCGGGCCAGGCCCAACTCCAGTTCCGCCGCGAGCCCTGCTTTGCTCGCAGCGTCAACAGCGTTGCGAGCCAAAGCAATAGGATCGTATTCCACACCCCAGTGACAGTGATCCAGTTACTGCCGCTCCAAAGTCCCAGGTAATAGAGCGCCGGCAACGCGAGATAGCCAATGGTTAAGACGAAGATGCCGGCGAAGGTTACGACGAAGAAATTGCGCGACTTTCCAAAACGCGCCGGCAAACGCATAAGGAAGTAGCGCAACTCAAACCAGTTGTGCGGTCCGGCAAAAAGAAAGACGGTCGCGATTGAGAATCCCAACGGTGCCCAACTCGCCAATCCAGCCGACAAGAGCGCACAAACCGACAAGGCAGCCACGAAATACTTCGTGCGCAGTCCGGATTGGCGCGTCAGCCAGGCGGCACGCCAGGTCGCCAATTCAAGGTCAGCAGTGCGCTCCACGCTACTCCTCTTCGCTGGGACTTGCTCCGCTCTTAGCCGGCACAGGCATGATCAACCTGATGCCGCTCCCTTCTGCTACCACTTGGATATCGACGCTACCCTGAGTTGTTTTGCCATCGTTGAGATTCTTGCTGAGGTTTCGCCAACGATAGGCCGGCGGCGGCCCGACGTTTCCGCGTGTAATGATCGCCGCGGCCGAGATCACCGCTGCTCCGATGAGCACTACCGCGGCCAGCTTTTGTTTGCGCGCGTAACCACTACGCGCGAGCCAAACCCCGGCGAACGAAAGCGAAAGAAATAAGAAAAACCCAGCCAGGATCGTGCGGCTCGAACTGGTGCTGACGCTCTGTATCAGCGACTGACTACCGGCAACATTGGCTGCCGGATCGGCTGGTAAACTCGCCAGCGCCGCTCGTAGATCGTTAAGAGATTCTTGAGACATTTCCAGTCGTGCCTGAGGAGCCTTGCCGTCAGGAACAATGGCAAAGTTAGTGCTCATAAGCAGCTTTGGTCGTGGCGCGGGAGTGGGCTTGGCAAGGGGCGGCGCCAGGTCCGCGTAGGTTGCCACTGCAACGCTGAGGATTAGTGTCAGGGCGGCGTAGCTGAGTAACATTCGAGTCATAGGAGCCTCCAGAAAAGATCAAGGTCGCGTGGGTTTTCGCGGCGCGAAGTATAACGCAAGAGAGTTTTAACGCCTCGTCCTTGTTTGTAGAACGAGCGCGAGTGCCAAACGTGCGCGGGATGTGTAGTGGCGTCCCTCCGTGGGTTCATTATCATGACATCCTTTACAGATCATTATCATGACATCCTTTACAGGTACTCCGTCGTGGGTCCACAAAATCAGAACCGGGAGCGATAGCCACC
>JBAPXA010000462.1:0-2836 GCA_049283975.1 Pyrinomonadaceae bacterium
CCCGGCACCAGAGGAACGCCTCCCTGGGGACTGCGCTCTGAAGTTTGCACGCAGCATCGGTATAAGCGCTCTCAGTTTTCTCTAGCCAGGCCATCTGGGGCTCTTCTTGTTCAGCTTTGGTGAGCACGTGGAGCAGGTGCAATTCGGTCTGGTATTCCTGGGCGAGCGAGAGGCCATAGCTCAATGCCAGCGTTGCGTCAGAAGAAAAATCATGTGCCACCAAGACCCGCTTCAGATCGATCTCACCGGTTGAGTACCCCACCCACTCGCGTTCGAGTGGATGAGTTACGAGCACCGGACAGGGAGCCGTTTGACAAACAGTTTCCGCAGTAGAGCCAAGCAAGATAGCGGCCCGCGGTCTGCGCCTTGACCGCATTACGATCAAGTCGATTTGCTGCTTAGCAGCCTCTGCGACAATTGCTTTCCCGACATCATCCACGTCATCGGCAACCAAACCCTGCCAATCCAAATCGCAAAAGTCGTTCAGTCCCAAATGAGGAGCAAGCGATGAAGTGAATAACGTGTCCATCTCCATCTCCGATGGTTTACCTTCAGTGCCTCTTATTTGGGATTTGATGTCTCTGCAATACAGCAGAAAGAGCTTGGACTTATAGGCGGACGCCAACGCGACCGCGTAACGCAACGCCTCATCCGATTCAGATGTTAGATCTGTGGGACAGAGAATTCGTTCAATGTGAATCATGAATGGATGCCCTCGCTACCGCTTACTTCGCAACGCTTGTGCCGAACGGGAATGTCAGGAATTTTTGGGTTTGATTATTCGGGGATGGGGAAAAGGCCGTTGTGAGGCTGCGAATATTTCCTCACAGGATCCAGTGGAGCAACGCAAAATGTTAGTTTCGTATTTCAGTTTTCCAGGTCGCTGCGCGGATGTCAGGCTTCTGGCGACTGCGCGGCACGTCTCAGAGGCAAATAATGTGGTTCCCACATCTTAGACCTGACTGTTTCTTCCAGATTGTCGAGGTCTACTTCCGCCAAACCGGTGCGCTGCGCCTCGCGCGCAACCTCCAACGCCACTTTGAAAGAAATGTCCCGCACTTTTTCGAGGGGCGGAAATAGCGAAGTCTCATGTTGGTGCAGCACCGGGGCAAACTCACTAAGCACGCGCGCAGCGGCGGTGAACATCGCATCGGTTACGCGGCGCGCCCCCGATGCAATCACGCCAAGACCCACACCCGGGAAGATGAATGAGTTGTTGCATTGACCGATATGAATTACGCCGTTATCAGTGATCAGTGGTGGAAAAGGACTGCCAGTAGCCATTACAGCTCGTCCATTCGTCCATTTGAAAAGGTCTGTCGGAGTAGCTTCGCTCTTTGAAGTAGGGTTCGAAAGCGGAAATATGATGGGACGCTCGGCATGGCTTGCCATCTCGCGAACGATCTCTTCGGTAAACGATCCTGGTTGTGAAGATGTACCTATCAGAATCGTTGGCTGAACACCTTTAATCACATCGCTCAAATTAGGTCTTTCCGGATCGCCTAGCTGCCAAAGCCGAGTTGCCTCGATTGGTTGCGCATATTTTTGTTTCAGGGGTTCGACCTTAGCGCGACCCGTGTGCACCAAACCTTGACTATCAACCAACCACAATCTGCCACGCGCTTCGAGTTCGGGCGTGCCTTCGGCCATCATTGCGGCAACGATCTGATCACAGATGCCAATCGCTGCCGAACCGGCCCCGAGGATCACTATTCGGTGCTCGCTGAGTTTCGTGTTGATCAGCTTTGACGCAGCGAGCAAACCAGCCACCGTGACAGCTCCGGTCCCCTGGATGTCGTCATTGAACGTGCAAAGCCGATCGCGATAGCGTTCGAGGATTCGCGGAGCGTTGTGTTTTGAAAAATCTTCCCACTGCAGCAACACCTGGGGAAACTTCTGCTGGACAGCGGAAACAAAGGCGTCAATAAAGTCATCGTACTCTTTGCCCCGCACCCGTTCGTGCCGCCAGCCAAGGTAAAGCGGATCGTCGAGCAATTCACGGTTGTCCGTCCCCACGTCGAGGAGCACCGGCAAAGTTGTGGCCGGATGAACTCCGGCGCAAAGTGTGTAGAGTGAAAGTTTGCCCACCGGGATACCCATTCCACCCACGCCAAGATCACCGAGACCGAGAATGCGTTCCCCGTCAGTCACTACGATGACCTGAGTGTTTTTAGCCGGCGCATTGTTGAGCATCGAAGCGATCTGATGGCGATGAGGATAGGAAATGTAAAGACCGCGGGGCCGGCGAAACACATGGCTGTATTGACGACAGCCTTCGCCAACCGTCGGCGTGTAGATGATCGGCATCATCTCGGTGACATGTTCCTGCAGCAGTCGATAGAAGAGTGTTTCGTTCCGATCCTGCAAGGCGGCTAGAAAGATGTAGCGTTCGATATCACAGTCTTTGTGCTGATAGTTTTCGTAAACACGCGCTAACTGTTCTTCGATCGTCGAAGCATGCAGAGGTAGCAGACCCAGCAGGCCTAACTCGTATCGTTCGTTGTCGGGGAAAGCGCTGCTTTTATTCAACAGAGGATCGTCGAGTAGTCGGTGACCAGTAAACGTTGTGGTTTGCGATTCCGGTTCAGCGAGTTGAGCCAATGGGGTCATCTTGCGTTTTCCTTTTGGTGATTCGGCACCGCGGCAACCGGTCCATCGGTTACATTCCGCGGCCATGACTAGCTGAAACCGTTAGCCAGCCTGCGGCTAATCGGGTGATGGACAAGCAACTAAGTGGGCAAGCTGCGTTCCGTCGAGCCGGTGCATTTTCCGGCGAGATTGCAGGGTCGGGCCCGTTTCAGTTGCTTCGTTGGTGGGGAAACTCACGCAGGTATTG
>JBAPXA010000463.1:0-3835 GCA_049283975.1 Pyrinomonadaceae bacterium
TCTCAGGTCTCAAGTCTCAAGTCTCAAGTCTCAAGTCTCAAGCGAGGGACGTTCAGTCTGGAAGGGCGGTTTACCCCCCACTGGTTGAGTAGCATCAGCTTGGCGGGGGCAAGCCCGCCTTCCTGACTGCGCATCCTTCACTTGAGACTTGAGACTTGAGACTTGAGACGTGGGTTAGTAGTTCGTTAGTATTTCGTCGCGGGCGAACCCCATCTGCGCCAGACGATCACGAGTCTGCGTAATCATTTCTTGAGAACCGCAGATCAAGGCAATCGGTGATTTAAGATCTGGCAGCACATGATCCAAAAGTGATTGCACGTAACCCGTTGGTCCCGACCAGTCGTGTCCGTCCGGCCGCGAAATAACTTGTCGCAGTTCCACTCCGGCTTTCTCCCAAGCTTCGGTTTCATCGCGATAGCAAAAGTCGTCTGGCGTCCGCGCTCCGTAAAGCACGACCAACTGCCCGAAATCCTGCTGGCGTTGGAGGACGTAGCGCAACGCTGAACGGAGCGGCGCCACACCCGTACCCATTGCGACAAAAACCAAATCATTTCCCTGACGTTCGTCGAGGGAAAAGCCATGCCCAGCGACGGACAGCAGTTCCACGCTCTCACCAGGTTTCATCTCGAAGATCACGTTGCTGGCTCCGATTTTTTGCTTTACGAGTACCTCTAACTCGGGATCGGTCGGCGCACTGGCAAAAGCAAAATACGCTGGATCCTCTCCGGCGACCCTAAGTACGGCGACTTGGCCAGGAATAAATTCGACGCCATGAGCTCCCGAGTGGTTCTGCGGCATCAAATCAAACGACCTGGTGGCTCGTGCCTGATCGCGGACGGTAGTGATGGTAAGTGGCGTTATGATTTGGCTGCTCCCAATTAGAGTGACAGTCTAACAAATGGACTAGCGCAACGGCGACGGTGTTAAAATACGAATCACCTAACTTTGACACCTCGGGTGGTCGATTCTTTATGAAATACAAAGCACTTCAGATTCGATTAAGCACCGCGGCAGTTATAACTATCGCCGGTTTCCTCCTCCTCTGCACACTAACGGCGATCGCTCAATCGGGCCGTCGTGTCAAAAAATCGTCCACGACAGCAGCGCCAACTCCGGAGGCTACTGCGACACCAACGCCCAGCCCAACCCCTGAGAGACCATCAATCCCCATCTTTGTGGGCGCAAGCTCGGTAGATTCATTTAGCGACATTCCGTTCTACTTCAACGATTCGGTAGCCAAAAGTTGTGCGCAAGCTCTGCAGAGGATCGGAGCCGTTCATGTTGAGCTGAGTTCTCGAGACCTGACTCGAAGTGACGCGATGAAACGTGCCAAGGAAGCCAGGGAGGGCTATGTCGTGTTGCTCGAACTACGTTCGGATCGGTCGCGCACGGGCGATCAGCGGTCGAGCCTCTCCACGGTTTACATTGACTTTGAAGTGTTTGCCGCGCGCACAGCCAAAAGAGTAACTTCCGGCTCGGTTTACCAGCAGGCAGGACTGAGAGACATCATTGGCGGTCGTAGCGGTTCGGCCGCGGCGGAGGACCGTCTTAAGAACGCCGCGCGTGTCGCTGCGGATAGAATCCTAAGCGCCGTGCTCACACCCAGCTCGTAGCCGCTAGTCTTGTTCATCGCGGTAGAGCTCATCGATCACAGCGCGATACTTCTCATCGATCACGCGTCGCTTCACCTTGAGCGTTGGCGTAAGCTCGCCACCGTCGATAGTGAACTCGTTTTCCAGAAGCGCGACCTTCTTTACCCGCTCGTATTGCGCAAGATCAGGAGTAAGTTCGGCGATCTGCCGTTCGAACAAATCAATAATTCGCGGATTAATACAGAGCTTCGCTCGGCTGGTTTCTTTTAAGCCTTTCAGCCGCGCATACGATTCGATCTGATCCCAGTTAGGCACGATCAGGGCGGCAGGAAACTTGCGGCCATTGCCAACCAGCACAACCTGATTCACAAACCGGGACCCTTTGATCAACTGCTCGAGTGGTTGTGGAGCAATGTATTTGCCCCCCGACGTTTTGAACAGTTCCTTCTTGCGATCGGTAATGCTTAGAAACCCGTCAGCGTCGATCTTTCCAATGTCGCCGGTGCGGAACCAACCGTCGGCAGTGAACACCGCCTGGGTTTCGGCCGGCTTATTGTAGTAACCGCGCATGACGTTGGGTCCACGTGTTTCGATTTCTCCGTCTGGCGCAATTCGGATTTCCACGTGATTGATTGGTTTACCCACTGTGCCGACGCGATTGTCTTCGAGAATGCCGGTTGTGATCACAGGCGAAGTTTCAGTTAAGCCATAGCCCTGGATGATTGGAATGCCAGCGCCGAGATAGATGTAACCCAACTCCTCGGGCAAGGCAGCGCCGCCGGAGACGAGCAGCCGAATCCTGCCACCAAAGGCCGCGCGCCATTTCGAGAATACAAGCGTGGTCGCCAGTCGATGTTTAAGCGCAAGCCAGGCGCCGATCGGTTTCTTCTCCACTTGGCGGTGCGCATATTCCTTCCCGACCGCTACGGCCCAGAGCAACATCGCCAGATTGGCTTTGCCTTTTTCGGCCACTCGCTCTTTGATGCGCGCGTAGATCTTCTCAAAGATACGCGGTACACCCACCAAAATCGTCGGACGGACTTCCCGCAAATTAGGACCGATTGTGTCCAGCGACTCAGCGTAGTAAACGGCCATGCCCTGATAAAGGTACATGTACATCGCCTGGCGCTCGAAGATGTGGGAGAGCGGCAACACCGAGAGAACAATGTCGTCTTTGCCGAATGAAAGGTGTCCGGAAGAATCGATCAGGTTGGAAACAAGGTTCGCGTGGGTCAACATCACGCCTTTAGGTTCACCCGTGGTTCCCGAGGTGTAGAGAATGGTCGCGAGATCGTAAGGCTGCGCGCCGCGCGCCATTGCCTCAATGATTTCCGGCTTCTCAGAAATAGCATTGCGGCCGCGCTCCTGGAGTTGTTCAAGCGTCAGGCCGCCGGTGTCGTCAGTCTCGCAACTGTCAAGAAAGATGACATGTTCCAGCGCCTCACATTCCTGCAAGACATCTTTCACTTGAAGGAACTTTTCACGACTTGAGACAGCGAGAACGCGAGCGCCAGAGTCTTTGAGGATGTAGCGCACTTGCGGCGGCATGAGGGTAGGATAGATTGGCACGTCGATGACGCCGGCGAAAATGCAGCCGGCATCGATCAGTGTCCACTCCGGCCGGCTCTCCGCAAGAATCGCCAGGCGATCGCCGCGCTTGATACCCAGGGTATTCAGTCCTCCGGCAATTTCGCGCGCTCCCTTTAAGACCTCGTCCGAAGAGATCGAGAGCCAACGTCCGTCGCGTTTGTAGTTCAGCGTATCGGCGCGTTTGTGATCGCGCGCAACATGTTCAAATACCTCCACCAGAGTTGTTGGCTCTCCAGGCAGGAATTCGCGCACCGTCGTCGCGTCGGGCACAGTCTCAGTCTCAATGGTTGGTGGAATAGATTTCACTTCGCACTCACTCCGTTGAGAAAAAGATCAAGAACCTGATCGGCCATAGGTACGAGCTTGTATTTACGAGCTGAAAGAATCCAGTTGGTTGCCATTTCATCGAGGGCCCCGAACAGGATCTTCGCCATCACCTTAGCGTTTAGCTCGGGCCGAAACACACCAGCTCGTTGACCTTCTTCGATGGTCGCGCAAATCAAATGGAGGTACTCGGCTAGTCCAGCGGCGGAAAACTCTTTCATAAACTTGGTGGAGCCGCGCAATTCCACTTGAAACACGACGGCGAGGTCGCGGTCGGCGCCCAACCGCTCAAGGTGAAGTACTGCGATGCGTCTCAGCTTTTCGCGCGG
>JBAPXA010000464.1:0-4485 GCA_049283975.1 Pyrinomonadaceae bacterium
TAACAAAGCCTTGCAGCTGACGGCGCGATAGCATGTTTCTCAAGCAATCTCTTTTCTTCAGATTGAATGCTGATCAGGCGCCGCCGCTGAAGGCCAGCGTTGGCAGCTCACCTACAAACTTACTTGAAGGGACAAGCCCGCTATGAGAACTATTTCAATTGTGGTGTTGGTAATTACGGCTTCTGCTCTGGCACTCACGCAAGTGAAGAGCAAGGACGCCAATCAGAAGACTCAGGTCGCAAGGGAGAGAGCGAGTATGCGAAAAGAGGCAAAGGCCACGTTCGGCATAAAATCCTGGGACGAAAAACCCTATGACGAAATAGAAGGAGCACCAAAGCTCACGCGGGTCAGTGCAACCAAGTCGTACCAGGGAGACATAGAGGGAGAGGGTAAACTGGAATACTTGATGATGTACCGTAGTGCCGGTTCAGCAAACTTCATGGGTCTGGAACGAGTAACTGGTAGCGTTGGAGGCCGCTCGGGTAGTTTTGTCCTTCAGCATAGCGGAGCCTTCGAGGAGGGCGTAGCGAAGGTAACATTATCCGTGGTTCCGGGCTCCGGGACTGGGGCCCTGCGCGGGATGACGGGAGAGGGTGGATTTAGCGTAGGACATCAGCCACCATACGCTATGACGCTTGATTATCACTTCGAGTGATTCATCTAGCTAACTACGAAGCCCCAACCCCGACGAGTCGGGGTTGGACCGGAGCGGAAAGACAATGATGAATGATGAACCTGATTGATGAAGGATTTCGCGTTCATCATTCCGCACTCATCTTTGCGTAACAAGCGCTTGCACCGGACTCGCCGCTGAAGCGCAACGTTAGGCGCTCTCCCGTAGAGGGACATGTGAGAAAGCTCAACTACGTCACAACCCTTTGCTTCGTGCTGTTGCTGCCGAGCAACGGCTGGGCGCAAGAAGCGGGCGATCCGCCTGTTAAAGAACCGGCTGTACGCAGTGAGTTATTGAATTTGGTTGAGCAGGATCAGGCGATCAGAAACGAACTCATCAGTAAGGGCGTAAAAAACCCGGATAAAGCTATCCTCGCGCGGATGCAGGCCATCGATACTGCTAATACGGAGCGGATGAGGACCATCGTCAACCGATACGGCTGGCCCGGCCCCGAACTCATCGGGCGGGACGGTTCGGAGGCCGCGTTCCTCCTAGTGCAGCACGCCGACCACGCCTTCCAGAAGGAGATGTTGCCGCTCGTGGAGAAGGCTTACAGGAGCGGCGGGTTGTCGGGGCAGAGCTATGCGTTATTACTGGATCGGGTACTCGTCGGCGATGGTAAGCCGCAGGTCTACGGGACGCAGGCGAAGCGTTTCGAGGAATGGAAGGGGCAAGAGCCTGAGCTGCAACCGATAGAGGATGAGGCGAACGTAGATAAACGGAGGGCGGAAGTCGGTCTATTTACTCTTTCCGAATATCGGCAGATGTTGAGGCGGATGTACTTTCCGCCGAGTAAGAATAAACCGTAGGCCGCACCTAACAATGGCATGCCCCCCCGCATCGGCCAAGACGTGATTCGCAAGGTCGAATGCTTGCTCATTGCGAATAGTCCGCAAGCGTAACAAATCCTTGCAGCTGACCGCGCGATGGCATGCTTCTTAAAACTTCTTTCCTTCACCTCGGACGCTGATCGCGCGCCGCAGCTGAAGCCAGCGTTGGGCGGAAGCACGGAGGAATCCACATGACACATGCAGAGATTTCCGGCATCTCACCCTTTTTTATCGTGAGCCACGTACCGTCATCGCTTTCGTTTTATCGAGACCGGCTTGGATTTGAGATCACCTTCCAGGGGCCTGACCCTGACGACATCTTCTTCGGCATCGTTCGCCGGGGCGGTGCGCAGATCCTGATGAAAGACGTTGGTGTGGCTCCCGTGCCGAACTACACGCGAGATATCAAGAAAGGTATCGCCCGCTGGGACGCATTCGTTATCGTCCCCGATCCTGACGCACTGGCCGCCGAATTTGCCTCGCGCAATGTCGAGTTTTTCGAGCCACTGAAAGATACTCATGACGGTTTGCGTGGTTTCGAGGTCAAGGACGCCGACGGCTATCTCTTGTTTTTCGGTCGTACTCGGTGATAAGCGTCAGTCGAAATGTGGCGACCGTTCTCTCGAACGTGTCGTCGATAACTCCTGGTGGGAGCCCGGCGACGACGACCAACAGATCGTTGGACCGGAGCAGAAAGACAATGATGAATGATGAACGATAATTGATGAAAGATTCCGAATTCATCATTGCCTTTCAGTGTCGCCCGGTCAACTTTGACGATAGCTGGCTGCGGTAACTTCGCGATGAGTCCTGAAGTTGAACGCCTACATGTCGCCGCTCGCCGGTACTGCGCCGATCGCTTTGGAGTGTGGGCGGAGATGTACAAACGGCTGGCCGAAGCCGGGGGCAACCGGCGCGGGCAGGGTTACACTCCTGAGGCGTACCGCACCTTCCCGCGTTACCAAGTCCTCGATGCGATCCGCACCGATCTCGAACGGCTGACTGGGACCGACGTCGGCAGCCTCGACGACGCGCGAGATCTGTTCGCGTTGGCCGGTCTCACGGCCGAGAACGCGTTCACGACATACGACGATCCTGAGGCGCAATCAGCGGTGGTGGAGGAGCGCGAGGCGTTCGCACGCTTTGTGCGCGAGATGCCCGCCACCGCCCTCAGCGCAGTGGAATCGCTGCCGTTCACTCGCGTCCTCCCGCACGAGGAGGCCGAGCAGGTGTGGGACTCAGTCGAGCGGTCGTGGGGGCTGACGCGCCGTCAGTACTGGTACCCTCTGGCAGAGACGGAGCGGGCCGACGTGGAAGCATTCCAAGCGCCGTATTTGCAGCGTGCCCTCACCGCCGAGCGTCTGGGAACCATCCTGGCGGAGCGGGGTGTCACGCGCGTCTGGGAGCTTCGGGAATACGGACCTGAGTACGAACTGGACGCCTCAGCCTTTGAGCCGCATTACAACGGAGCGGAAAGGTTCTGGACGTCGCCCGCTCTCGACTGGATCGTCTACGCTTCGCACGAGACTTCGATCACCGTCGGAGGCTGGGTCCTTGACGAGGTGAAGCGAGCATGGCCGGAGTGGGGGCGTCACATCTGGACAACACCGTTCTTCGAATGAGCAGAACGCCAGCTAACAAAAGCATGAAGGCCATCGTTGGGTGGCGTTGTTTGCAGAGGAGGAGTCGATATGTGCAAGCATTGCTTGATTTTGGTATTCGCAGTTTGCGCCGTGATCCTGCTCCCAGCGGTCGGCGACGCGCAAGAACCCGCCCCGGTGTTTGACGTTCACATGCACGCCGTGCAGCCGAAATTCTTTGAAAGGGCCAGCGAGGCAAACTTCGGAGCTCACCGGAAGACCGCGACCGGCATGGTCGCAGACCCGGTGAAGCTTCTCGCCAGGACCCTTGAGGAGATGGACAAGAACCACATCCGTTGGGGGTTACTCAGCGGCGACAACAGCATGGTGCAAGAATGGACTCAGAAGCATCCCGGCCGATTCCTGCCGTCGTTCACGCCTGACCTCTCTGCGAAGGACCACGGGCAGGCGGTTTCGCAGTTTGCAAAGGAAGTCGCGGAGAAAAGGTGGCGCGCCGTCGGTGAACTCGGCCTCCCCTATGCCGGAAAGCCCCTGAACGACCCGGTACTCTTCCCATACTACGAGATCTGCGAGCGGGCCGGCATCCCTGTCTTCTTTCACACTGGTCTCGACGGACCCGATCCTCAGCGCCTGGTCTCACCGGCCTTTCGAGTCGAACTCGGTGATCCGTTGCTGCTTCAGGACGTCGCAATCCGATTTCCGAAACTGAAGATCGTCATCATGCACATGGGGTGGCCCTTCTTCGATCACGCTCTGTACATGCTGTACGCCTACCCGAACGTGCTTGTCGACGTTGCGGTAGTCGATTGGATCCTCGGCAAGGCTGTGTTCGAGAGGATGCTGCGCGAGGCCATCGATACGGTTGGAAACGATCGAATTCTCTTCGGGTCGGACCAGATGGTGTGGCCACAGATGATCACGCCAGCAGTCGCGGCCATCCGAGATGGCAAGTTCCTGAGCGAAGCCGATAAGCGCAGGATCTTGTGGGAGAATGCAGCTGCGCTATTCGGCATACGATGAACGAACGTAGGATGCCACCCAACATGGCGTCGCAGCGGACTCGCCGCCCACGCATTCGCTCCGGCCGCTCGCTCCGCTCGCTCGGCGCGCCGCTGAACGCCGGACCATTGGGCCCCTTTGCATGAATATGAGAAAGGCAATTCTACTTGTATTCGCTCTCGCAACCTGCTGCTTTACTGCGCGCGGAGTTCTTGCCCAATGCTCATGCGTGGAAACCTACAGGAACATCACTGCGCGCGATGAATTCAAACTCGCATATGCTGTCTTTGTTGGCACAGTAACCGAAATCAAAAAGACACCTCGCGACAAGAACAGTTATGTCGAGGTAGTAAGTTTCAAGGTGACGAAGGCATGGAAACGG
>JBAPXA010000465.1:0-3127 GCA_049283975.1 Pyrinomonadaceae bacterium
CAAGCGCTCAATAACAACGCCTGACACGGTATTATGCGACAGGCGCTTGATAATAACGCTATACCGACTTTATCTTGCATCAGCTTTTCTGATCCTCACAACTGGAGCCTCATATCGTGCCCGCTGCGCCCAGACTTCTTGAAGAAGCTAGCATTGTCGCCAGACTGAAACACCTCAGTCTGCGCACGGAAAAGTCTTATCTGCAACATATCAAGCGCTTTATCCTGTTTCATGACAAACGACACTCGAAAGAGATGGGTGAGGCCGAGATTCGCGCTTATCTGTCTAATCTCGCCGTCAACAAAAACGTTGCCGCTTCCACACAAAACGTAGCCCTCGCAGCTTTGCTGTTTCTCTACAAAGATGTGCTGCACCAAACGCTTGAACGCATTGGCGAAGTGGAACGCGCCCGACTGCCGAGTCGGTTGCCAGTCGTCTTCACCAAACAAGAAGCCGCTGCAATTCTCAGTAAGCTGACCGGCAGTTGTTATCTGGCGGCGGCTCTCATGTATGGTGCGGGTTTGCGATTGATGGAATGCATGCGACTCCGCGTGAAGGACCTGGACTTTGCCTACAACCAAATTCACATCCGCTCGGGCAAGGGCGCGAAAGACCGTGTCACCGTTTTCCCGGCAGCGTTGAAGGAACCGCTACGTAAGCATTTACTCCGCGTGAAATTACTTCATCAACACGACCTTCAGGAAGGCTTTGGCAAAGTAATGCTGCCGCATGCCCTTGAAAGAAAACTTCCATCCGCCGGACGAGAGTGGGCCTGGCAATTCGTATTTCCCGCGAGCAGGAGGTCAGTTGACCCGCGCAGCACCATGGAGAGGCGTCATCATGTTCATGAAAGTGCGATCCAACGAGCCGTCAAGCAGGCGATCGTCAAAACGGGTATCGCGAAAAGAGGCACCTGTCACTCGCTAAGGCATAGCTTTGCAACGCACTTGCTCGAGGATGGCTACGATATCCGGACGGTGCAGGAATTACTCGGGCACAAAGATGTGCGCACGACAAATGAGATGGAGGAGATTGAGGTCAAGCTCATGCGTAGGTTGTGACCCTCAAGGCAGAACACTGAACCCGGTCGCTATCGCTCCCGGTACTTCATCATGGTGATCGAATTGTTCGTCGTAACCGGACTTCAACGCGGGGGGGTCGCTATCACCCCTATTTCGACGAGCCTCCCGCTAGCTTCTTTTCATCTAATCTTAAAAACCGCACCGCATTGTTATAGAAAATATCTCGCTTCTGTTCCGCGGTCAGGAACTTTGCCGATTCGATGCCTTCGATTGCCCTACCAATGCCTTCTGGCCAGATCATCTGATCCGACCCGAACATCAGCCGCTTACCAAATCCCGCACGCACAAGCGCCCGCAGGTACTCGTGGAATTCCTCCCGCGGTCTGAGCCAATCAATAGCGGCCAAATCCGCATAGACCTGAGGATACATGTGCATGATGGCTATCGTCTCTTGCAAGTATGGGTAGCCGGCATGCATTAGGTAGACGCGTAGCTTTGGATGGCGGATCAAAACTTCTTCGAGGAGCGCGGGATTGCCTAACGAATTACGGAACTTGGGACAGCAATTATAAGGAGTCCTCGGCGGGGCGAGGCCCGTGTGGAAGCCGACTGGTATATCCAGCTCCTCGGCGAGAGCCCAATATGGCTCGAGCTGCTGGTCATTAGGACCTACTCCGGCGTATTGCGGCGCAAGCTCACCAATGACACCGAGTCGCCCAGCGCGAAAATCCTCGCGGAGCACAGTCACATCGGCCAGCTCGAACTGAGAGCCCAACATAGTGCCACCGATGATTCGCCCTGGGTCAGCGGCCAACCAGCGTGATACGTGTTCGCGCGGGCCGCCCGCGACCGCCTTAACAATGTTGTAGCGTTTCAACTCCGCCAGCGTCGCATCCATAAACTCTTTGTCGGTTCGGGCCGCCGGTACTTTTCCGCTCAGTGGATTGGGCGGAGGGGGACTGCCGAAATGATCCCAACCGGTAGCATGAATGTGCATGTCGATAATCGGCGGTGGCGCGGACGGTTGTTGAGAGAATGCCTGGTTGGCGCTAACGCATAGTAGAAGTACGAGCAATACTATTGGGTCAACAAACTTCATTGCAGCCTCCCTTGCCATAATGATTCAAGGATGTTAGCTGACTTGCAAGCCACGCAACGCTGGACTTCAGCTGCGGCGCGCGCGCAGCGCCGAACTGCGGGAACCCCACAACACGAGCAAGCTCGAGAACTGCATCCGTTCACCTCAGGCATGTTTCGACAGATCGCGCTCCATCTTCGTCACCTCATTCCAGTAGCGAGGTTGAATCATCAGCCGCCGTACCAGCGGGCGAAGCTCAGGAACCACTATCTGCCCGTACCCTCCAACGAGTGCGGAGAAGATCGTGTGGCGCCGGAGCCGCAGCAGGCGGCGGACACGTTCGGGTACCAGTAAAGCCTGCACGCCTCGCAGGATCTGGTAACGCCACTCGCCTAAGTGCCGGCGGTACTGACCGTAGAGGAGCGCGGTGTGTCTGCTGTGGTCGAGATCTCGCACCAGGTGGAGTCGCCGATCGCCCCGCCACTCCTCGTAATCTTGCGGCAGCGCCTTGACGTTCAACCCCTGGCCAACGCGCTTGAAGACAGCGTAGAGCTCTTCGCGTTCAGCCCAGGAGAGCGAGCCGTAGAGCAGACGGTGTGCGCGCTCGGAGTAGTCAATGAGCATGTAGAGCACGTCCCTGAAGGCCCACTCGGGGATGCTCTGCCCGCGCTCGCGCTCGACCGCGCCGTGAATCGCGTTGATCCTTGCAATCGTCCGCTCTGCAGCCTCTGTTTCGGCGAACACGATCTCCTGAGCGTAGCGGACGGTGGAAAACAAACGTCCGACGGGGTCCGCTGGTAACTTCCCCGTAAAGAAGAGCCAGTCGACCGCCCTGTTCAAGGCGAACTCAGCAGCTGAGCCGGCGAAGATCAAGAGGACCAACTCTGTGTCGCCCCAGATCTTTCTGACGATTGAGCCGCGCGTGACGAACTCCGACTCTAACGGTGGAGCCGTGAAACTTCTTACGTCAGTGCTGCAGTCGTTAATCACCCGCGGTCTCCCTTTTCAAGACCATTCGCCTCCAAGA
>JBAPXA010000466.1:0-4157 GCA_049283975.1 Pyrinomonadaceae bacterium
GTCGTTAATCACCCGCGGTCTCCCTTTTCTAGACCATTCGCCTCCAAGACGGCAAGAAACGCCAAGAGCGCCAAGAATTTCCAAGCCGCCCAGGTCGAATTGAGTTTGGTAGAATAATTTTTGAAGTGCACCTGGACGTCCAATCCAGAGATTGACCGAATGTCAGCCAGTGCAACATCGAGCGTTGAGTTGCAATTCCGGAGTTGAATAAACCTTTTCTAGTTTCAACTCCAAATCCTTGGGGTCCTTGGCGTTTCGCGCGTAGCTGTGCAGCGACACTGATGCGGGTCACAATGCCCTACGCTCCCAGGGTAACTACTTGACCGACACGAAGCTCGCCCGCCCTGACAACCGTGCCGTATACCCCCGCGCAGTTCTCGTTCATACGAACAACGGTCTTCATCACTACAGAATCCTTCTGGGCTGTGTTTGGATCAAGATTAACCATCACACAGCGCTCATCGCGCATAGTGACCCCGATGGCCGGTGTCGGTTCTGCCCTCCGGTTCCCTTCCCCAAACATCAGTGTCCGGCCCACCCACTTGTCTTCTCCGAACGGCTCAGCGCTACTAGTGTCGATCACGATGTTTGGTCGAAATCTGCGAAGGTCAAGGTCTCGACCTGATTCGCGCTCGACACCCTGCACTGTGCTGAGGCTGATTACTGAAATACTGGCTTCGTCGAATATGCCATGCTTGAGATTCATCAATTCGACGGCACTGCCATACCGGCTAGAAAGTTCCTCACGCAGTTCGTCGCTTCCGAGTTCGAACTCTTTACCGTCCGGCGTACGAACGTGCGTTGGGACTTGCTCCGCAGTGCTGTCCAGCCCGAATGGTTTATAGAGGAGCAACTGCGGTAATTTGCTCGCGTTCAGCCAGGGGAATTCACTCTTGTCGGCGAGTCGCCGAAAAGCAAACCGCCGATCCCCCTCAATGCCATGCCAATCTAGCTTCGCAACATCTAGTAATTGGCCGGCCATTGACTTAACGGGGTAACGAAAGATGGCACTAATTCGTCCGAGTTCCATATGACTCCATAGCAACGCTCTCAGTGTGACAATGTAGACACCCAACTGGCCGATCAACGGTCGGCTCCGTCCCGTTAGGGACCAAATGTCTATAGCACCAAGCCAAACTCAATCAGAGGGCTGCTCCTTTAGGAGCGCAATGTTAAATATTGCGCCCCCAAAATGGGGCTCCTATCAGCGTCCGAATCTAATTCTATAAACATTAAGCGCCTACGGAGCTGAGTTTTTTAAGCCCGAGCGAGCACACGCGATGAAGCTGTCAGACCTTGTCCGATTATCTCGAATGGTCGCGACTAAAGTTAGTTGAATGCGGTCGCTACCGCTCCCGTACTGCACCGAGTGGTTTCCGCGTTTTGAATGGTGTCCGTCAGCTGCCGTGCTGTACCCGCTATAGCACCCGCTTGTTAGGCCGCGTGATGTGAAAGGAGAATACGGAAACGCATACTCTCCGCGCCACCATATTCCGGTGCTTTGTGGAACCGCTCGATCAGCTCGCCTCCGTTCGCCTCGATCACTCGCCGGGAAGCAATGTTGTCGGCCTCAGTGGTTAACTCTACATACGCAAGACCCTCAGCTCTGGCTTGCGGGAGCAGCAACCTCAACGCGCGGGTTGCGTACCCTCGCTGACGCTTCCAGGGAACCACTGAGTATCCAATATGACCCAGGCAATATGGAGGTAGATCCGTAGTACCTGGTTGCCAACGAAAACCAATTGCACCGCAGAATTCCCCATCCCACATCCATAACGAGTACCCAGGTAGACGAGGAACGTCGGAACCGTCAGGCAGAATCACGGCCGGCCCTTTGGCCTCTCGGTCGGACTGCTCAGAAAGGAAGCGAATGGGATCTTCGGCAATTCGCGCGAGTTCCTCCATTGAGACCTCGGGCCGGAGGTTGTCCGGCGACCAGCCCTGCTTGAGGGCGTGAACATACCCGGGTAGATATTGGGCGGAAGGGCAAACGAGTTCCAGTGGTTGGATCGGCATAAGCAACAGGCTTCAGTTCCGCCGGTTTGTTAGGCAAGGCGCTGAAGTAGCGCTAATTCCTTCGGTCGAGTCCGTTGTTTGACCACCGTCACGATCTGCCGCGATCATGGATGGCATGAAGAGATCCGTGAAGACCTCGCTGATCATCGTCGCCCTCGCGTTGCTCGCCTGCCTCGCGTGGCTTGCCTGGCTCGGCTCGCGACCAGATGAGCTGGACGAGCTGGACGGGCCCGCTGCGGCGAACGTGTCAGAGAATTCCCGAGGCCCGTCGTTCACAGTGCGCGTGATCATGCCTCGCCTCGGCCTGCCACTCGGCGGAATCCTTCCGGATTTTCTAGTGCGTAAGCTCGGCGGTACCCCCAGCGAGCTGCGGTTCGATCACTCGAGCCCGAGGGCGGCGGCACCGCGCCTACGCCCCGAACTGTTTCAAGTGATGGTCGACGTGCTTATGCGTAACGGCACCCCATTCGCGCCAGGATAGTGGACCGAAGAGCGGATGGGCAGGCCCGGCCCCGTCCCGCGGACCGGCTCCGATCTCTTCCAGCAATGCCAGCACTGCTGCTCGTTCTTCTTCGAAAGACCCTGGTGCCTCGGGCTTTAGCTCAGGCGCGGTTGGCGCTCCTTTGGGGAAAGGCAGCACATGCAAGATCAGATGCTTGAGGGGAAAGACCTGGAATACACGTTTGTTCGCTGATGGCACCTCGAGCTCTCCGACGGCCATCCGCGCGGAGAGCCGAAGGTGCTGTAGCATCCCTGTCACATCCATTCGTCCCCACCGCGCGGTCGACGAAGAGGACAGCGAGCGCATTCTGGTGCAGATTGCCACTCGGTCGCTCTCGTTCAGGATCGAGCCCATTCCGTTCCTCCTTTCCGTTCCTTGAGCTGTTCTTTGTGATATTCGCCATCCCTCACTTGAATTCAACCGGCGAAGCGAGTCAGCTGCAATAAATTGTTGTTTACCGATTGCCTGGAAGGGGCCCTGTACCCTTTCGTAGGGAATCAAGTCGGCTCTGCAACGAGGACGATAAGTCGCCATCGTTATCCCAGATCACCGATGGTCTTTGGCAAAAGCCCGCAGCTTGAGCCCCATTCCATTGTTCGTAACCGGAGGTCTTGATCGTCGCGAAAGGCATCCACTCGATGTCGCCTTTCTGCCCTAGCAGAAATTCGCCGCACAACATGTACTGCTCTGCGCCACTGGGAGTCATAACGTGACCAATGCGCACATCACGAAACCGGACAGAATCTACTCGGCTCTGGGTATGAAAGTCAGTAGCGGCTGATGTGAGCAAGAACTCAACGACGACTGGATCTACTGACGCTTTCTGCGGTGCACCAGCAGGGACCTGAGTGGGACTCGCAGTCTGGGATTCATTGCGACTGATTGGAGCCGTGCTGCAAGCTGCGAGAACTAATGTGCCACATAGTGCCGCCAGATATCGCATGATTCTCCTTCGACGCTAACGCTCGGCATCAGTAGCTCGTAAAGACCTTTAATGTAAAGAGCCTGCTGGGTCCGCCTTCGCTGCAATCGATTGCCAGCAGCTGTTATTGGATCGGGCTTAAGATCGTTATCAGATCAGACTTGTCATAGATCACGTTCTTTATTTTCCATCCGCTCTCACCGTTGTGCATTTCAAACTTGATTCTCGTCCGCTGACCGAAGTTGCGAAAAGTGACCACCACGGTAGCTGTATCACCTTTTACCAGCGGCTTACCAATCTGGAATTTCGTAATTCCCGTATCCTGCGCGTTGTAGAGCGGGTCAAAGTCGAGATTACCCAGCTCCCCTTCCGGCGTCTGGCTCATGTCTTTCCAAATCAGGTCAGCGAGCTTCTGATCAAAGAACCTGTAGATGTACTTCTTTCCTTTCGCTTCAAATATGCCGCCCTTCCCATTGTTATGTACTTTGTATAATTCTCTGATGACACTAGCGGGGGAGTTATTGGGCTGGGCTCTCTGTGCTGCATACGAAAAAGGACTGCCTACGACCAAAAGCAGAGCGATTAATGAAACCATTATTGTTCTCATCATTTCCATTCCATGAAGTTGGGGTCAGCTGCAGGGGTAGTGTCCAAATTTGATTACAGATTTAGGGGCGTCCCTCTGTGGGCGCCCTCTAATCCAAAACGCGGGGCGGC
>JBAPXA010000467.1:0-2337 GCA_049283975.1 Pyrinomonadaceae bacterium
GTTTACGACGACAAAGACGTTTCTAAATCTTCCGTCAACGCCGTGATCAAAGCGACGAGCGTTGACACGGGCATCGAGCGTCGCGATGCGCACTTGCGCACTGCGGATTTCTTCGACGTCGAAAAAAACCCCGAGATTACGTTTAAGAGCAGTCGTATCGAGAAGAAGGGCAAAGGTTTTATCGCCCACGGCACGTTCACGATGCGCGGCGTGTCAAAGGAGATCGCGCTCCCCTTCACGATTAACGGAGTGACCCGCGACGAGAAGACTGGCAAGACAACACTCGGCGTCACTGCTCGCACCACGATCAATCGTAAGGATTACGGCGTAAGTTGGAGTCGCGCCGACAATCCCAACTTCCTCGGCGATATGATCGACATCGAGTTGAACATCATCACGCGCGCGGGTTCTCCGCAATAGGGGGTGTCCAATGTCCAATGTCCAAGTCAGTTCTCGTGAGCGGACGTTGGACTTTGGACCCTGGACTTTGGACTTAAGTTGATTTATGAAACTCAAAAATAGACTCGCGTTAATCACCGGCGGCGGTCGCGGCATCGGCCGCGCTATCGCCCTGGCCTTTGCCGAGGAAGGAGCTGACATCACCGTTGGCGCGCGCACGCTCGCTCAGGTTGAAAGCGTGGCGCAGGAAATCACGAATCAATTTCCCGTTAAAGTTCTGCCAGTGGTTTGCGATGTTTCGAATGTATCCAGCGTCGAGCAAATGTTCAGTCGGGCCACCGAGTTTTTTGGACGTGGCCCCGACATTCTCGTAAACAACGCCGGCATTGCCGAAAGCGCACCGCTTACTAAAACGGACGACGAACTGTGGCAAAGGCATCTCGCCATCAATCTCACTGGCAGCTTCTACTGTACTCGAGCCGCCCTGCCCGCAATGATGACACGCGGTTGGGGACGAATTATTAACGTTGCTTCGATCGCGGGAAAAACCGGTGCTCCTTACATTGCCGCTTATTCGGCATCGAAACATGGATTGTTGGGATTGACGCGTTCTACCGCCCTGGAAGTCGCCGCCAAGGGAATAACTGCAAACGCAATCTGTCCGGGTTATGTGGACACCGAGATGACAACGCGCGGAGTGGAAAACATAACCAAGAAGACGGGACGGTCGGCGGAAGAGGCCCTTGCGACGATTCGCAAAATGAGTCCTCAGGATCGCCTGGTGACTTCGGAAGAGGTAGCAGCCCTCGCTTTGTTGCTTGCTTCTGAAGCGGGGGGCGCGATCAACGGCCAGGCGATAAATGTCGACGGCGGCAGCGTTTTGTTTTGAGCTAAGGATTAGTGCCCCGTCGCTTGTTGGTGTTTGGTTAGTGTTTCCTTCGTGTGGCTTCGTGGATCGTTTTTCGGTGCGGATTAAGAAATACGATCCACGAAACAACACGAAGCGGCACGAATAACATTCATATCCGCGTGAAGTTTTCCCGGATCAACTTGTAAACCAACCGCATCGGTAGTCCCACGATATTGAAATAGTCACCCTGAATCCCTTCAATGAAGGGCGCGGCGCGACCTTGAATCCCGTAAGCTCCTGCTTTGTCCAACGGTTCACCAGTTGAAACGTACCAATCGATCTCCGCTGTCGAGAGTTCGGCGAAGCGTACTTGCGTGACTTCATGGGCGACGGTCAGACGCGCATCACCGACGCGCACCAGAGCCACTCCCGTCAACACCTGATGCCATTTTCCGCTCAGCAGCTTGAGCATCCATTCCGCAGTGGCAGCGTCTCCCGGCTGCTCCAGAATTTCATTGCCCACGACCACAGTAGTGTCAGCGCCAAGCACCAGATCGTTAGCAAACTGCTGCGCGACTTTCTCGGCTTTGGTCTGCGCCAGGCGTCGCACATAGGCGACTGCCTCTTCGCCGTCATGACGGGTCTCGTCGACGTTTGCGGCAACTGCTTCAAACTGCCAGCCCGCCGCGCGCAAGAGTTCGGCCCGGCGCGGACTCTTCGAAGCGAGAATGAGTTTCTCTTCTAGCAAGGTGGGTATGACCATCCTTTCCGCGAGTGCCGATTGGCAATTGGCAGCGCCGGTTACGCAAACTAACTGTTTGCGTTACACTGCCCGCTGCCCCAAAAATCTTGGTTGGCGATTCTAGTAAGGAAGCAACGATTCGCATAGCAGTGCCGAACGCCATACTGCTTTTTTTCTTCAGACGTGGAAAGCTTACTCAAAACTCTACCCGCGATCATGAAGGCCGCTGGCGACTCTCCTGAGGTTGCTGCGACGGCATGCTTTGTGGCGTGGAAACAAATTGCCGGCGAAGGTCTGCGGGGCAATGCCGTGCCGCTGCGTCTCGAAGATCGGACTTTGGTGGTTG
>JBAPXA010000468.1:0-13074 GCA_049283975.1 Pyrinomonadaceae bacterium
GCCCAATAGTGTTATGATTTACGTGTAAATCAGACCCACAGGTTGAATCGCAAATGCTGTATTTGTCGCAAGTTTTGGGTCGCCCCATTCGCGATCTCGAAGGTGAGAGTGTGGCGACCGTTAAGGACGTTATCACCCGCCTCGGCGAGGACGATCATCCGCAAGTTACGGGAATCGTTGCGCGTTACCGGCGTCGCGATTTTTTTGTCTCTCGTTGGCGCATCACCGAAATCAGCGAGGCAGGCGTGCGACTGAATTCCGATGTGCTGAACTTGCGCCCTTTCGAGCGCAGAGAAGGCGAAGTGTTGCTCGCGCGTAACGTGCTCGATAAACAGCTAATCGATGTTGACGGCAAACGCGTGGTACGAGTGAACGATGTCCAGCTAATAGAAGTCGCGGGCGCGTGGCGTGTAACGGGCGCCGATGTCAGCATGCAGGGTCTCTGGCGTCGCCTCGCCCCAGCGGGCTTTATGGGCACGCGCAAACCGGTGGAAGTAATTGACTGGTCGGACGTTGGCTATCTAGCGACTGACGAAGCGACGGTCCAATTGAAGTCCGCAAGGGGCAAGCTTGCGCGCCTTCATCCCGTGGAAATCGCACGACTCGCGGAAGCCCTTTCTTATCACCACGGATCGGAAGTCGTTGAGTCGCTCGATGATGAAACTGCCGCGGAAACGCTTGAGGAAATGGCTGCCGCGCAACAGGCCCGGATCATCGGCGACATGGACGAGGAGCGGGCTGCCGACATTCTGGAATGGATGTCACCCGACGAAGCGGCTGATGTGCTCGGCGACCTGCCAGAGGAAAAGGCAGAAGAGCTGTTGGGACTCATGGAAGGCGAAGAGCAGGCCGATGTAGTAGAGCTGTTGCCTTATGAAGACGATACTGCCGGCGGGTTGATGACTACTGAGTTTGTCACCCTACCTCGTGAGCTCACCGTTGGAGCCGCGCTGGCGCGGCTGCGCGAAATGGCTGAGACGCCAAACATGATCTATTACCTCTATGTCGTCGAAGCCGAAGACTCGTGGCAACTGATCGGAGTGATAGCATTACGTAGCCTGATCCTTGCAGATCAGACAGCTCCGCTCGCCGCGGTGATGCGCACCGAATTTCAGTCGGCCCATCCGGGCGAGCCGGCGAAGGAAGTCGCCCGACGCATAGCTGAATACAATCTCCTCGCTTTGCCAGTCGTCGATCAGGCGGGTGACATTCTGGGAATTATCACCGTAGACGATGCGATGGAGTTACTGCTACCAAAAAATTGGCGGCAAAGGTTGCCGCGACTGTTTGCCTGAGACTCGTGCCCAACGGACGCGCGAGTTGTTTGTGATGAACGACGGAGAACCTCCAGGTGTTGGAACGAAGAGCAGCGGTGAGGGCCGCAGGGCGACGCTTGTTGCGGCGCGGCGCGCGCGGTGTACGCAACGTTACACCGCGCAAACGCTTGCTTGCCTACCTCGCCATTCTTGGCCCGGGCATGATCACTGCCAACGCCGGTAACGATGCCGGCGGTATAGCCACCTTTGCATCCGTTGGCGCCGATCATGGCTATCGACTTCTTTGGATTCTGATCCCGATCACAATAAGCCTCGGTCTAGTGCAGGAGATGTGTGCCCGAATGGGCGCGGTAACAGGCAAGGGTCTGGCCGATTTAATTCGCGAGCGTTTCGGCGTGCGCTGGACGGCACTGGTGATGCTCGCGCTCCTCATTGCGAATGGTGGCGTCACTGTCTCGGAGTTCGTTGGCATCGCAGCAGCAACAGAGCTGTTCGGGATACCGAGATTCTTATCAGTGCCGCTCGCCGCAATCAGTATCTGGTGGTTGGTAGTTAAAGGCTCTTACCAGCGCGTCGAGCGAGTGTTTCTGCTGATGGCATTGGTCTTTCTTGGTTACATCGCCTCAGCTTTTCTTGCCCAACCGGATTGGACGAAAGTTGCGTCCGGATTACTGCGACCCAGTTTCAGTTTTGACAGCGCTTACCTGTTTACCCTCGTCGCCATCGTCGGTACCACCATCTCGCCCTACATGCAGGTCTATATCCAATCCTCAGTTGTCGAGAAAGGAGTGACTATTGAAAACTACCGGCGAACACGAATTGATGTGTGGGTAGGAACCGTTTTTGCGGTGCTGATTGTCTTCTTCATCGTAATTTCTACAGCCGCAACGCTTCATCGAAAAGGCGTTCAAGTTTCCAGCGCCGCCGACGCCGCTAGTGCTCTGCAACCGCTGGCTGGTAACTACGCTGAGGCACTATTCGCGGTCGGTCTTTTAGGCGCATCCATGTTGGCAGCCGGTGTCCTGCCCTTAGCCACGGCTTACTCCGTGAGCGAAGCATTGGGGTTTGAAAAGGGCGTTTCGCGAAGTTTCCGCGAAGCCCCCATTTTTCTGGGGATTTTTACCTTTCTGGTGGCTGTTGGGGCGGCGATTGCAGTACTTCCCAATTTGCCGCTCATTAAGGTGTTATTAGTCACCCAAGTCATAAACGGCTTGCTGCTGCCTGTGATTCTCTTCGCCGTTTTGCGCCTCATCAACGATAAGGAACTGATGGGCTCCCGCGTCAACGGCCCGCTCTATAATATTGCCGCCTGGATAACCGTGCTCGTGGTTACATTGCTCTCGTTACTTTTGATTCTGGTGACTATCTTTCCGCATCTCTTGTCCTTCTGACTGGCAACTCGCACGCTTATTTCTTCTCGCCAAGCTTAACAATCAGTGATAAAAGAGAGGCGTTCAGCAGCAGTCCAAATCTGCACCCTTGCCCGCGAAATTCTAGTAGCAAAGTGATTCGTTCCGGCTCCAACAACAGGCGCATTCTCTTCGTCGTTACTGCCGCCATCGTGCTGCTGTTGCTCTACCTGGTCGTCTCATTCGATACCCAGATCCATCAATTGCTGGCCGCGCGGATGGGCGGGCTCGCGGCGCGCGCCGACACGGTAGTCAACGTGATCCGGTTGGTGCTGCTGGGAATTCTCGCCTACCTCTTCGTACGCATAATCAACAGCTTGATCTTCGGCTTGATCTACCGCATGCGCAGCGGCTATGAAGCGCCAACTCTTGTACGCAATATCTTTTCGATCATCGCTTTCACGGCGCTCTTTCTGCTGATCTTTTCTTCGATTTTTGAAGGCGTTAATCTTGGCGCCCTCTTCACAACCTCAGCGATCTTCGGCGTGATTTTGGGTCTCGCCCTTCAAGACACACTGGGAAACTTTTTCGCCGGAATTTCGCTACAGGCTGATCGACCTTTTCAGATCGGCGATGTGATTACGGTCGGCGCTCAAAGGCACTCTGGAGTGGTCGAAGAGATCACCTGGCGCGCCGTCAAGATACGCACCTTCTCGAACCATGTGGTCCTAATCAGCAACAGCACCGCCGCACGTGAGCCAATCGAAGTCTGCCCGCGCGACAACCTAAATGCTCGACATGTGTTCTTCAACACTATCTATTCTGACTCACCCGCAAAAACGATCCACGTTGTGCGTGAAGCCGTCCGCGAGGCCGACAATGTTTCGGAAAGGATCACGCCCGTCGTCCGCATCAGGAACATGGGCGAGAGTGGTGTTGATTATGAAGTGAAGTATTGGCTGACGGATTACGCAAAGTACAACGATACTGACGCTCTGGTGCGGCAGCGAATCTGGTATGCCTTCCGACGCGCCGGGATAAGCTTCGCCTTCCCCACTCGAACACTCTTTGTAGAACGACTGGCGCGGACTGGAACTCCCGCCGGAGATGGCAGCGCCATTGTCGAGCGCCTTTCTGCCGTCGACATTTTTGCGCCCCTGTCCGCTGAAGAGACCGCAATGCTGGCCCAGGCTGCAGTCAGCCACGTCTTCGCGCCCAGCGAAACTGTGATTCGCGCGGGTGACGCCGGCTCGTCTATGTTTGTAGTCCACAATGGACGGGTCTCGGTCCAAATAAATGACAACGGCGTCGCTCGCAGCGTTGCCACCTTAAACGAGGGCGATTTCTTCGGCGAGATGGCCCTCTTCACAGGGGAGCCTCGGGCTGCGAATATCATCGCACTTGAGGAAACCGAAGTCCTCGAGATCGGCCACGAGGCGATGAAAAAAGTCTTCGACACCAATCCGGACCTGGTGGAGTCTTTGAGCTTCATCATCGCCGAAAGACGCAAGGGCCTGGTTGCCCAACCCGATGCCCGCGACCGCGTCCAGGACGAATCGGCCGGAATCCTCTCCTCAATCAAGCGTTTTTTCGGCATGAAATAGGCACCTATTCAGGGCAGCTTTGCCCTAAAAATTCACCCCTCATGCGGCCCTCCTGACTGTCCAGAACTTTTTAGGCAAAGCCCGTTCGACCACGCCACAGATTTCGCTCGCCAGACTTGACAGTGCGAGACTCAGATATTATTATCCGCTCGTGCTCACTTGCTTAGATCGAAATGCCGAGTAAGGTGGAGCCAAAACACGAAATACCTTAATAAGGAGGAGAGTTTTTATGAGCATTACTCGTTATGACCCGTTCCGTGACCTGCGCTCACTTCAAGAGGAGGTCAATCGTCTCTTTTCCACGAACCTTACCAGGGGATTTGGAGAGGAAGGCATCGGCCGGGGAGCCTGGAATCCCAGCGTGGATATCTATGAGAACAAGGACCACATCATTCTCGAGGCGGAGTTGCCGGGAATGAACCGGGGTGACTTCGAACTTACGGTCGAAAACAACGTGATTACCCTGCGGGGCGAACGGAACTTTGAAAAGAAGGACGACACGGATAACTACCATCGCGTCGAGCGCTCCTACGGCTCGTTCACGAGGTCTTTCACCCTGCCGCAGACAGTGTCAGCGGAGGGCGCCACGGCTGAATACGCCAACGGCGTGTTGCGCGTGACCCTGCCGAAGCGTGAGGAGACCAAGGCCCGTCGCATTGAGGTAACCGGCGGCAAAGCTGCTACTGATCAAAAGACCATTGAAGCCAAGGCTGACAAAGTCGGAACTGCCGAGAAGGCCAAAGATGCCGGCGCTGGTCGCTGAGTTGATCGGCTAGTAACAGTTGGTTAGAGCGACAGAGCGAAAACTGGCAATCCGGCGGGGCCTTTCTCATGCAGGCTGCATGAGTTTAAATGGCCCCGCTCAGCTTTCAGAAAAGAACTCTTTAACAGAATCAGATGAGATTAGATAAGTTCACATTGCGAGCCCAGGAAGCGATTCAGTCGGCAATCGAGCTCGCGGAACGCAACCACAATCAACAGGTCGAACCCGAACATCTGCTGGCTGCAATGCTGGAGCAACCGGAGGGGATTGTTCGTCCCCTGCTGGGCAAACTCGCTGTGAATCACCCCGTGCTGCTCAACGATGTGCAGGCCGCGATTGCGCGCTTTCCCCGCGTTGAGGGCGGACAACAATATCTGAGTCCACGCCTGAATCAACTCTTTACCGCCGCACAGAAACAGGCTGAAAAAGCGAAGGATGAATTTGTCTCGACGGAGCATTTGCTCGTCGCCATCGCCGAAGAGAAAGATGGCGAGGGCGGAAAGGTTTTGCGGCAGCACGGCGTCAAGCGCGAGGATTTGATCAAAGTCATCGAGCAAACACGTGGTGGTTCGCGGATCACCGATCAGAACGCTGAAGACAACTATCAGGCACTTTCAAAGTACGCCAAAGACCTGACCGATCTTGCGCGCAAAGGAAAACTCGATCCCGTGATTGGCCGTGATGATGAAATCCGCCGCACGATTCAGGTCCTTTCGCGACGCACCAAGAACAATCCGGTACTAATCGGCGAACCCGGTGTGGGCAAGACTGCAATTGTGGAAGGTCTGGCGCAGCGAATAGTTTCCGGCGATGTTCCGGAAACGCTGCGTAACAAACGGCTGGTAGGACTGGATCTCGGATCCATGCTTGCCGGCGCCAAATATCGCGGTGAATTTGAAGACCGCTTGAAGGCCGTGCTGAAAGAGATTGAAGGCGCGCAAGGACAAATCATTCTATTCATCGACGAGTTGCACACGCTCGTCGGCGCTGGCGCTGCTGAGGGAGCTATTGATGCTTCCAACATGCTTAAGCCGGCGTTGGCGCGTGGCGAACTACGCTGTGTCGGCGCTACCACCCTGAACGAATACAAGAAATACATTGAGAAGGATGCGGCCCTGGAGCGCCGCTTCCAGCAGATCTACGTAGGCGAACCTACGGTAGAAGACACGATCGCTATCCTCCGTGGTTTGAAGGAAAAGTACGAGGTCCATCATGGCGTTCGCATTAAGGATTCAGCGATTGTGGCTGCGGCCACGCTTTCCAATCGCTACATCACCGATCGCTTTCTGCCCGATAAAGCAATCGACCTGATTGACGAAGCAGCTTCTCGTTTGCGGATTGAGATCGATTCCCTGCCCCAGGAGATCGATAAGTTGGAACGCGAGACGATCCAACTAGAAATTGAACGGCAGGCCCTGCAACGAGAAGAGGACGCTAAATCAAAAGCTCGTTTGAAAGAGATCGAACAGCGGATCGCCGATCTGAAAGAAGCTTCTTCCGGCATGAAGGCCAAATGGCAATCGGAGAAGGAAGCGATCGAGCGGATGCGCACCGCGAAAGCCGAACTGGAACAACTGAAGCTGCAACTCGACCAGGCACGCAACGCCGGTGATCTCGGCAGAGCGTCAGAACTGCAATACGGCAAGATTCCCGAGCTCGAACAGCAACTTCAGGCTGAACAAGAAAAGCTCGCCGGCTTCCAGAGCGATGGCGTCATGCTCAAGGAAGAAGTTGATGAAGAAGACATCGCGGAAGTGGTGGCTAAGTGGACCGGTATTCCCGTCTCGAAGATGCTCGAAGGCGAGATGCAGAAGCTGGTGACCATGGAAGAACGTCTCAGCCAGCGCGTTATCGGACAAGATGATGCTTTAGAGGCGGTCGCGAATGCTGTGCGCCGCGCTCGGGCGGGTCTGCAAGATCCGAATCGCCCGGTCGGGTCTTTCATTTTCCTCGGACCAACCGGCGTCGGAAAAACTGAAACGGCACGCGCCCTGGCTGAGTTTCTCTTTGACGATGAGCGGGCGATGATTCGTCTGGATATGTCCGAGTACATGGAGAAGCACGCCGTGGCCCGCATGATTGGTGCACCCCCAGGCTACGTTGGTTATGAGGAAGGCGGGCAACTCACCGAAGCCGTTCGTCGCCGTCCTTACTCGGTGGTCCTATTTGATGAAATCGAGAAAGCGCATCAGGACGTCTTCAACGTGCTACTGCAAATTCTCGATGATGGCCGGCTAACCGATTCCAAGGGTCGAACGGTAGACTTCAAGAACACCGTGCTCATCATGACTTCGAATCTGGGGTCACGGGAAATTCAGGCGGCAGAAGGGGACGAAGACGAAGTTCGCACGGCGGTGCTGGAAGAGCTACGGCAGCATTTCAAACCAGAGTTTCTAAATCGCATTGACGACATCATTGTCTTCCATCAGCTCGGAGAGAGCGAGATCGCTAAGATCATCGATGTGCAACTGGAACGTTTGCGCCAGATGCTTCAAGAGCGAAACATCGTGCTGGTGCTGGACGATTCGGCTCGTCAACTACTCGCCCGTGAAGGTTATGATCCGGCTTATGGCGCGCGGCCGTTGAAGCGCGCAATTCAGACGCTGATTCAAAACCCCCTGGCAGTGAAACTTCTAAACAGTGAAGTCTTGCCGGGTCAAACTTTGAATGTTTCCGCCGCTGGCGACCAGATGAAGTTTCAAACAGTGATGGCAGCCGGCGCCTAAACGGCAACAAAGAAAGGAACGAGAAGATTGTCTAAACCCTGGAACCCTTTAAACGATCTGATGATCTTGCAGGATCGAATGAACCGGTTATTTGAGGATGCGACGGATCGTCGCGCCCGCGCTGGCGACGGTGATGAAATTGAAACTGCGGATTGGCATCCGGTCGCTGACGTTTATGACACCGAAGAAGCGTATCTCATTGCAGTCGACCTCCCGGGAGTTGAGCGTTCGGCGCTTGAAATAGATTTTGACGAACAGAAGTTAGTCATTCGCGGAACTCGCACGATTGAGAAGAGCGGAGATAAAGGCAAGGAACGAGTTAACAGGCCCTACGGTCGTTTTCGCAGGAGCTTCACGGTTCCTCCGAACGTTGCCCACGACGGCATACAGGCTGAATACCGTGATGGCGTCCTGGAGATCACGTTGCCGAAGCGCAACGAAACTCGCGGCCAACGCATTCAGATAAAAGTGCAGTAATCACCTCATTGCAAAGTACTAAGGGAACACTCGGGAGGGGTAATTCTTAATGAAGCTAAGGGATCGTGAACAGCGCGAGCCGCGCACGGACGAAGGCGAAATACGAATAACCGATCGCCGGCGCCGCTATTTTAATGACAACGAGGCCGAGACCGCAGATAGCGAAGCAGTTGGCACTCCAAATCTAAAGCCGAGCTATGTCGAAGAGCTGGAAAAACGCACGCGCGCAGCGGAACAATTGGCCCACGATGTTCAAGCCCGCTTCGAACAACTCAAGAATAAGCTGCAACAAGAAACAGATGAGACCCGTCAGCGTCTTAATCGTGCCGCCGATGATCGGACTGAGCGCAGCAAAGCGGAATTCATTGCTAACCTGCTGCCCACCCTCGACAATTTAGAACGGGCCATTGAAGCAGCTGAAGCTGGTGGTTCAATGGAACAACTCGTTGCGGGCGTCAAACAAACCGCTGAAAGTTTTAAGACGGCACTAAGCGCGGCCGGCGTAGAGCCATTAGTCGCGCAGGGCGAGATGTTTGATCCAGAGTTACATGAAGCAGTCGAAACAATTCCTGCAGAAGCGGAGTTCGATGGAAGAGTGTTGAATGAGTACACGCGTGGCTATCGCATGGGTGACCGCCTGTTGCGTCCGGCCCGAGTAGCAGTTGGACGCGCACCAGAAAAAGCACAAAGCGCCAACGATTAAGCGAAAACGACCGAGAAGATTATTTTTAGTTACTCGAGGAGAAGACTGTGGCTGCCAAAGATATGAAGTTTCACGAAGATGCGCGTAGCGCGATGCTTCACGGAGTAAATACGCTTGCGAATGCAGTGCGCGTCACTTTAGGCCCAAAAGGACGCAATGTGGTCCTGGCCAAGAAATTCGGATCGCCGGTAATCACGAAAGATGGTGTCACCGTAGCAAAAGAAATTGATCTACCTGATCGTTATGAAAACCTGGGCGCGCAAATGCTGCGCGAGGTAGCGATCAAGACCAACGACTCCGCCGGCGATGGCACCACGACGGCAACCGTACTGGCCCAGGCTATCTTCCGTGAAGGTATCAAGAACGTAACGGCCGGCGCGAATCCGATGTCGCTGCAACGCGGTATCCAAATCGCGACTGACAAGGTAGTTGCTGAGCTCGAACGCATGTCGCAGCAGGTAAAAACGAAAGAGGATTTAACGAACGTTGCCACCGTCTCCGCCAATAACGACCGTGAGATTGGCCAGCTAATCTCCGAAGCAATGGAGCAGGTGGGCAAGGATGGCGTCGTGACGGTCGAGGAATCAAAGACGCTACATACTGAGCTGGATATCGTCGAAGGAATGCAGTTCGACCGTGGTTACCTGTCGCCGTATTTCGTTACCAATCCCGATCGCATGGAAGCGAATCTTGAAGAACCACTGATTCTCTTGCACGAGAAAAAGATTTCCGCCATGCGTGATCTGCTGCCGGTGCTCGAACAGTCGGCACGCACGGGTCGCGCGCTGCTTATCATTGCGGAAGATATTGACGGTGACGCTCTGGCCACCCTGGTCGTAAACAAACTGCGCGGCACGATCAAGGTTTGTGCTGTTAAAGCTCCCGCATTTGGTGATCGGCGCAAGGCGATTCTTGAAGACTTGGCGATCCTGACCGGCGCGAAGGTCATTACGGAAGATCTGGGAATCAAACTCGAAAACGTGCAGGCCGAGGATCTGGGATCTGCGAAACGGGTGGTGATCGATAAGGAATCGACAACGATTGTGGAAGGTGCGGGGGCAGCGAAAGCAATTCAAGCACGTGTAGCAACAATAAAGCGGCAAATCGAAGAGAGTACTTCTGATTACGACCGCGAAAAACTGCAGGAACGTCTGGCCAAGTTAGCGGGCGGAGTTGCGGTAGTAAAAGTGGGAGCGCCGACCGAGACCGCGATGAAGGAAATCAAAATGCGCGTGGAGGATGCGCTCAATGCAACGCGCGCGGCCGCTCAGGAAGGCATAGTGGCCGGCGGCGGCGTGGCCTTGTTACGAGCGGCAAAGGCTCTCGATTCACTTACCGATGACGATCCCGACGCCCTAACAGGTATCCAGATTGTGCGGCGCGCGCTCGAGGAGCCGCTGCGACGTATCGCGCAGAATGCTGGCGTCGATGGCGCAGTTGTGGTGGGCAAAGTTGCCGCTATGAAAGGGGCGAAGGGATTCAATGCCGGGTCCGGCGACTTTGAAGACTTGATCGCGGCGGGAATTATCGATCCGACCAAGGTTGTGCGTACTGCCTTGCAGAACGCCGCCTCAATTTCGGGACTCTTATTAACAACCGATGCGGCGGTCACGGATGCGCCGGAACCTAAGAAAGCCGCGCCCTCCATGCCCGGCGGTGGGGACGATTACGACTACTGAGGAAGCCCCCACCTTTCCGGGAATTCAAAGCCCATATATCTCAGGCCGCTGGCCGAGAATTTGCAAGCGAAGGTGCCGTGAGATTGGTGTTGCATTGAAACACAACGGCGCCTATGCTCAGTTGCATCTAACCCTCGGGTTGGATGTCGTTATTTTGAACGATCGATGTCAGTCTTACTGAACAAAGCAAGCGGCTTGTCCGTTTTTTGTTAGGGAAGTTAACGAGACATCAGGTGATACACAATGGTTGATCTTGGAGCGTACAAAGATAAGTTCGGAGAGAGCGGCCAACGCATTTTGGAGCATGCGCTTAGCGAGTCGCGCCAGCGCGACCAAAATTACGTTGCGGTAGAACACATTTTGGAGGCTCTCATGCATGAAGAGCCCGATATGTTCAATTCCGCAATGCGCGAGCTTTCGCTCGATCCGATAACCGTAAAGATCGCCATCGACAAGCGGCTGGAGACCAGCCGGCAGCAGCATGTGGGCAAAGGCTTCCGGATTGCCCCAGACACGACGGACCTCTTCAAGCGCGCGATGGAACGTGCGCGGGCCCAGGGCCGCAAGACTATTGAAGCCACCGATATCTTCGAGGCGCTCACAAACTACGACAGTCTCTTCGTTAAAGTGCTCGAGAACATGGGCGCCAGTCCCGACCTCGTTGCGGAAAATGTGCGCGCACAGGTGCAGAAACGGGAGCAGGAAGAAGAACAGTATCGCAAGAAATTTGAACTGCCTCCTTACTTAAAGCACTTCGGAGTTTCTCTGAACCGCCTGGCGCGGGCTGACAAGATCGCGCCCACGATAGGTCGCGAAAAGGAAATTCAACAGATGGTTGAGATCCTCTGCCATCGCGAACGTGCTAATTCCCCGATGCTGGTCGGCGAACCGGGTGTTGGCAAGACCGCGGTAGTGGAGGGTTTGGCGCGTCTAATCGAGCTGGAACCGGAGAAAGTTCCAGCGCGGCTGCGTGGATCTCACGTGGTGCAACTGCAAATGGGTGGCCTGGTCGCCGGCACTATGCTGCGCGGTATGTTTGAAGAACGGATCAAGGGAATCATCGACGAGGCAAAAGAGCACGCGAACCTGATCCTGTTCATCGATGAAGCGCACACAATCATCGGCGCTGGGGCAGCGTTAGGCACGTCGTCTGATGCAGCGAACATGTTTAAGTCGGCGCTGGCTCGCGGTGACATGCGAATCATCGGCGCCACCACGATCTCCGAGTACAAGGAATACATCGCTGAAGACGAAGCCCTGGCGCGTCGCTTCCGCCTTGTAAAAGTTGTAGAACCATCGATCAGTGAGACTCGAGAGATTCTGCTCGGTGTCCGCGCTCGCCTCGAGCGTAACTACTCCGTCAAGATTTCCGACGACGCCATCAACACCGCTCTCGAAATGGCGCCCAAGTACATTCGCAATCTTCATTTGCCCGACAAGGCGATTGGCTGGCTCGACACGGCAGCGGTGAAGGTTGAGATTAATGAACCGCAGACGATGGTGGTTAAACCCGAACACGTAATTGACGTGATCTCACAGGAGTCGCGCATTCCACGCGACATGATTTTCCGCGACACGGGCGATCGCTTCGCGCTAACCGAGGCAATGTTGGGTGCGCGCGTGATCGGTCAAAAGAGCGCCATCAAGGCAGTCGCACAACGCTTGCGCTTAAACAAAGGTCCGTTAAAAGACTCGCACTACAAACCCGACGGCGTGCTTTTATTCCTGGGTCCCACCGGAGTGGGCAAGACTGAACTGGCCAAGGCGGTTGCCGAGTTTATGTTCGGCGACGAAGAAAAGATGATTCGGATCGACATGTCGGAATATAGCGACGGCACTGTAAGCATTGAAAAACTGATCGGTATGCCACGCGGCATTGTCGGTTCCGAACGTGGTGGCATTCTTACTGAACAACTGCGCGAAAACCCCTACACCGTCCTGTTGCTCGACGAAGTCGAAAAAGCGTCGCCCTATTTGATGAACTTGTTCCTGCAGGCTTTTGATGAGGGCTGGCTCACGGATGGCCGCGGCAAGAAAGTCTACTTGTCTGACGCCATTGTGATCATGACTTCGAATCTGGGTTCCGACAGCTTCAAGAGATTTGAAAAGCCCCTCGGATTTGGGATGAAGACGGCAAACGATTTTCGCGCCGTCAATAATGAAGTTCTGAAGGCCGCGGAACAGCGGTTCTCGCCGGAGTTTCGTAATCGCATCGACGAGATTGTGGTTTTTGCCCCGCTCACCATGGATGAGGTGCGGCGCATTGCCAGACTCTACCTCGATAGATTAGGCCGCCAGATGGAGCGGCAAGGTAAGTCGATCGACGTGACCGAAGCTGCCCTTAACTTGCTGACTGAAAAAGGCTACAGCACAGCGTATGGCGCGCGCTTTTTGAAGCGACACATCGACGAGAAGGTCAAACTTCCGATTACCAGTATGTGGAAGACTGCGTCGAGCTTCCTGGTAGACGTGGAAAATGGCGAACCTGTCGTAAAG
>JBAPXA010000469.1:0-1699 GCA_049283975.1 Pyrinomonadaceae bacterium
ACCTAAAATCGCCAAGATGCTAAAATTTGGATGTCGTGTTGCTATCGGAACGGACAACATCATGATTAATTCTCCAGATATGTTCCGAGAACTTGATTATATCTGGAAAGTAACCAGAACATTGGGAGATGGTGCTATTTCAGCAAGGGAGATACTAAAAATGGCAACAGTCAATGGTGGTAAGATTCTTGGTATAAAATCTGGTTCTTTATTGGTGGGGATGTCTGCGGATATGATATTTATTGACAAGGCCAATTTAGATATCTCACCAATGCATGATCCTCATGTTTCGATTGTTCATAGAGCAAGCGCCAATTCAATACTCAATGTTATGATAAGTGGTAAATTTGTTGACGAGGATGAATTTAGTTGTATGTAATTTTAAATGCAGCAATGTCAATAGACGGTAAGATTTCTACCCGAAGAAACGATTCATCATTTTCATCAAGAAAAGATTGGATACGCGTTCATAAATTAAGATCATCAGTTGATGGTATCGTAGTTGGAATATCTACAGTGCTTGAAGACAATCCCATGTTAAGCGTAAGGTATTACTCAAAGGGGACAAAAGACCCTGTAAGAATCATAGTTGATTCGAATGCTAGAATCCCACTAAACTCAAGGATTATAAGATCATCAAAGAATATTCAAACCATCGTAGCTACAACACCTAATGCATCTACAAGGAAAATTAAAGAATTAAAGAAAGCTGGAGTACAAGTATTGGTTTCTGGAAAAAGAAAAGTAAATATCAAAAACATATTTCAACAATTGGAAAATTTAGGTCTCAAAAGAATACTCGTTGAGGGAGGGGGAGAAATAAACTGGTCAGTTCTGAAAATAGGACTTGCCAACGAACTAATTGTTACAATATCACCGGTGGTTGTTGGTGGAAGAGATGCAAAAACACTGGTTGAAGGTGAGGGGATTGCAAATATCACTAATGGTATTAAAATGAGATTATCAAAAACCTTGATAAATTATAAGAATGAAATTGTACTGTTCTACAAATTACGATGAAACTTCGTCTTTTGAACTAATGTCTAACAATATTTGTTCTATCTTGTACCTTAGAGCATTCTTTACCTTCTCGTTGTCTACCATATTAAGTGGATTTTTGCAGTTTGGGCATTTGAAGAATAGTTCCATTGCATAGTCAAATTTTATCCTCGGGCAATCTGTATTTCCACAATGGTAAAATTCTGAAGATTCTTCGTATTCCAATCGTTTCTGTAGTCTATCCAAAATCTTCTTTTTCTGATTTTCGATAAAATTTTCTGCCTGATCTCTTTTTGCTCTCCATCTATATACAAACCAACCTTTTTTTTCATCTTTCACTCTGATCCCAGTGATTAAGGCTTTACCAAACATATCATACAGGACTTTTCTTATTATGTTGATTCGCATACCAGTTGCGCCAGCTATTTCCTCATCCGTAGCATCTTCAGTATTTAACAACGCCCTTGCAACTTTGTGATACTCTTCTCCACCAATTAGGTTGGCTATCTTGACAAATGGATCTTCGCTTTCAACTGAGTGCATCCAAGTAATCATTCGCCTTTTTTAGTTATATATTTACCGTCAATTTCAGATTCTGTTGTTTGCGAGGACAAGTCGACGCCGATATTCAATCAAAATGAAAGAAAAGTATTACACTTTGTGAATAATTTGCTCTTTGTTTAAAAAAACATGTATATAT
>JBAPXA010000470.1:0-16902 GCA_049283975.1 Pyrinomonadaceae bacterium
GCTGAAAAGGTCTAAGATCAGGATCTACTGCTCCGTTAAGAAATGCGGAAGCACCCGGCTCGTTCGCATTTACTCGGAAATTCTTTTGGCATCTGCTGAGCGCATCTGAAGCAATGAACCCAGTACTCGGACAAACGCTGGGTCCGGTAAAGCTGCCTAGAATGGTGTTGATGTTGAAGTTGGCGACAGTCTGGCCCGGGAAGATCTCGAAATAATCTTCAAGGAAGATATCACCACCAAACAAACCGCGCGGCAGTGCAAACTTCACCCGGTCAAAGAACTTTCCGTAGCTTGCGAAAATCTTGGTCTTACCGTTGCCCTTGAGGTCGTAAGCAAATCCTAGTCGGGGGGCGATCTTATCTCCCCAGCCGAAATTTATTGCGCTGGGAAAATCGTTGAAGGAGGGCAAATCCTCTTTCTCGAAACGAATCCCGAGATTTAAGGTCAACCGACGAGTCGGTTGATATTTGTCCTGAATGAAGATCCCCTGACTGAGGTTCGATCCGTGGCCATTCGTTCCAGTGCGCCGAAACGATCCAGAGCCGACTGCTCCGGGTGTGGCCGTCACGTTTCCACCAATCAGGGTGGTAATAGAAGTTCCGTAGTTGAAAGAGACGCGTCCAACAGTTGAATTCCCCGACTGTACGTCATTGAAAATAGTGAAGCGCTGATATCCACCTCTCAACTCGTGTTGTCCGCCGGCATTGAAAACGTAAGCAACGGAAGACTCGTACGATTGGCGCACGGAAACGTCTTTTCTGGTGATGGTGTTGGCGCCAGTGGTTGTGCACGGGAACGCGGCGAAAGGAGTTCCGCAACTAAAGATCTGAACGACTTCAGGCACAAAATAGTTACCGAGCTTTTCGTTCAGGAATCCGCGACTATAGCGTCCGTCAAATACAAGTTTGCTTGTGGCCGTGTAGACACCGCCCACCGTAACGAGGTTGGAACTCTGGCGCCCACCCTGGCGATCCGTAAATTCATGACCTCTCAAAACCCCAATGCTGCCACCGTAATTGGCAGTTGGTATGTTTTGAAACCCGAAAAGAGAAGAGCTCACATTCGTGAAGCTGGTGGTTGGAATACTGCCGTGTTCAATGACGGGGTTCCAAAGGAACGTGCCGGTGAGCCTCAGTTTATTAAACGGATTCGCGTCGATGCGCCCAAACGCGTACTCGTATCTCCTGGTACGATTGTAACGCTCGGAAGCGATGAAGGTTCTTTGTGCCGCTGGAAGATTTGTAAAATAAGGTGTGTCGACTGTTGTCTCAAACACCTGCGGCGAATAGCTGGCGAAAAACCAAACACGGTCTTTGATAATCCTTCCACCGAGGTTTGCGCTGGGGAAAACGTTGGTTCCTTGCGCTTTGAGCGGCTTGAAGTATTCAAAAGTTTGTACGAAGTTGTTGTTCGCAACTGCACCTGAAGTGAACCGCGTCAGGAGTAAATTAGGAGTGCCATTGAACTTCGGTATTTCGAACTGCACGCCTACCTCGCCGTGATAATCATTGCCGCCGGCGCGCGTAACTACACTAACAACACCACCGGTCGCGCCGCCGTAAAGCGCATCGAAGCCGCTCGATTTAACTTGCACTTCCTGCACTAGCTGGGTTGGGACATTGTAGGTTTCATTCAGAGTGCCGGTGCGGTAGTTGGTTACCTCCAGACCATCGATAACGAAAACATTTTCACCGCCGGAAGCCCCATCAACTGAGAAGCCGCCGGAACGGCTTTCGGGTCGGGTTCCCGGAACGGTTTTGAGCAGGCTGGCGAACCCAGTGCCTTTGGGAAGCAGCTCAATCTTCTGGGCGGTGATGCTGGTTTGAATGGCGTTACTGGTCGTGTCAACCGGCGTCGCATCCGAAGTTGAGACGTCAACTGTAACGGCGGTGCTTCCGGGATTAACCGTTATCGCCAGGAGTGTGGTTCTCCCTATGGCGACCGCAACATTTTCGTATCTAGCCTCGCCAAATCCGCTCGATTCGGTTGTCACCACATCATACATTCCCGGTGGCATCTGCAATACACGGAAAGACCCCTCCTCATTCGTGGTAACCGTACGTCTAAAACCTGCGCCGGCGCCGGTTGTTGTAGTACCACTCGCCGTCTCTTTCGCCGTCGTGATCGTCAAGGTGATGTTAGGCACCAAAGCACCCGTAGCATCCCTTACAGTGCCCTCAATGCTTCCGGTCGTTTCCTGGGCGAAAGCTAGCGAGCAGGTGGTTAATAAGACTGCGGCGAGAAGTACCGCCCTGAGGGGGTTGAGCTTATGCATAGGTTAGACTCCTTTTGAGATACAAGGCAGAGTTAGAAACCAAAGGGCGCAGGCTCAATTCGCTCAAGACGACCCTTTCCGAAATCACGACACGAAGTTCAATGACTCAAAAGACCCGATATTTCCCTGGTTGTACTTGGGTTGGCGTCGCAGATACTGGACACCTTCAGATTGCTGGACGACGCCATTATACGTAACTCACGAAATAAGAAAACCTAAAGATTTTGATTGTTGGGATAACGAAGACTAATGAACCCACTGCGCTCCGCATCTCCCCTGGACCCGTTCATGTCGGACTAACAGTTGCGGTACCTGATCCGCGGAGGGCCATCCCAGGCCTTGCCGCAGTCACCGACCCACCAGCAAAAACAAACTCGCCATTCACAAATACATAACTGATACCCGTGGGATACTGATGCGGTTTTTCAAACGTCGCGCGGTCGCCGACCGTCTTCTCATCGAAAATTACCAGGTCAGCGGCTAGCCCCTCGCGCACGTAGCCGCGATCACGCAAACCAAAAGTCTGAGCGGGCAGCGACGTCATCTTGCGAATCGCATCTTCAAGCGATAGCAGTTTCAATTCCCGCACATAACGCCCAAGCACACGAACGTTGTTGCCATAACCACGAGGGTGGGGAACGCTTTCATCGACCTGACGCACGCCGCTGTCAGAGGCAATCATCGTAAACGGTTCACGCATGATGCGCTGTACATCGTCTTCGCTCATGCCGTGATAAACCATGCCCGCGCCGCCGGCTTCGTACATGGCAATTATTTGATCGATCTGGTGACTGACATCACCCTTGCCACTCACCTGTTTGGTAATCTCCGCGATGGACTTGCCGTTGAATGAGCTATCCGTGTCGTAACTCGCGACCATTGCGTAGCCGTAGTCCTTGAAGCCGCTTCGCTTTAGTCCTTCTTTCATTTCCTTCCGCACTCGTTCACGCGTCACTTGATCGGCTAAGCGCTTCTTGGCTTCGGTCAACCCTCCGGCGCGTAGCCAGGCCGGTAGGCGCGAATCGAGCGAGGTGGAACTTGCCGTGTAGGCATACTGGTCGACCGTGACGACGAGACCGCGCTCTCGTGCGGTGCGCACCAGCCCGATTGTCATCGGGGTCTGCCCCCACATCTTCTTGCTGCTGATCTTGAAATGAGAAATCTCAACGGGCAGGCTTGCCTGCTCACCAATCTGAATGCTTTCGCGAATGGCATCAGCGACAAACTCGCCTTCGTTGCGCATGTGCGTCGCATAGATTCCGCCATAGCGCGAGACGATCCGAGCGAGACTGATGATCTCTTCGGTCTTCGCGTAGGTCCCAGGAACGTAGATCAGTCCGGTTGACAACCCAACGGCGCCGTCTTTCATAGCCTGCTCAACCAGCAGTTCCATCTGCTTCATTTCTTCGGGCGTCGGCGCACGGTCGTCAGTTCCCATCACCTGGCGGCGTACGGAGCCATGCGCAATCAGCGTCGCCAGATTTACTGCCAGCGGTTTCTCTTTGATTCGTCCCAGGAATTGCGCTACGTCCGTCGTCGAGCCACCACAGTTGCCGGTGACGAGGGTCGTCACACCCATGCGCACAAAGTTCTCCGCTGCCGGCAGACTGTAGATTGATTCCACGTGGGTATGGACATCTATGAAACCCGGCGCGACGATCTGATTTGCAGCGTCAATCGTTTTCACGGACTCAGCCGCCGCCAATCGTCCGATGCCGGCGATACGCCCGTTCTTGATTCCAATGTCAGCACGAAACCACGGATTGCCGCTGCCATCAACAATGCGTGCGTTGGTGATTAGGAGGTCGTAGGGCTTTTCCGTATTAGAAGTTTTTGCGGCTGGTTCCCAAAGGCTGGCGATCAGAAGCGCGAAGGCAAGGAGAGTAAGATGCTTGCAGTAGCCTGACATTCGAAGCGAATTTGGAATTGTTTTAAGTCTTCCCGTCATAAGCACAGCAACGCCTAGTTCCGCAGACCTCCGAATCCTTGTGCTGGATCCCGAAAACAAGAAGGCGCTCTGCAAGCGGAAGTTTCCTTCCCGATGCGAGCCACTATTTCGCTTGATTTAGAAATAGAGCGTAAAGAACTGCTGGAACGCCCTGATTGATGCCGATCAGGGAGCAAGTATACGGGCGGTTCTGGAATAATGGTAACTAAAGATTTTTATTCAGGTGATAAATCTTTCTGATATGGCACGAGTTCTCGAATGTCTCTGCGTCCATTTGGATGGTCAAGCGCCCGCAACTGCATCAAGGCACGAGCAGCGCAGGTCGCCACCCGGAAACAGAGTTGATTAAGAAGATCTCCGCGGCGTGAAGCAATTCATCTTTGCTAATTACTCGTTCGACTATCTTCCCCGCAGCTAACAATTCTGCACGCAGTGTTCCTGCCAATAAGCCGGCCTGACGTGGCGGTGTGTAAAACTGACCGCCAAGGGAAACGACAACGTTCGCCAACGTCGCTTCCGTTACTTCACCGGCTTCATTCCACAGAATGACGTCGTCGCAGTCGGGGCGCGGGGCCAGCGCATCTTCGTAGACAGAACGGTTGGTAGTCTTGTGAAACAGAAACTTATCGTTAGCATCTATCGGCGTGGCAGCCAGCGCGACATGCGAAGCGTCGTGACTTAAGTTTTCGCGACCCTGAATCTCAGTGCGCACTTCGCCGCTGCGGGAAACGAGTAAGCGAACCTTCCAGGTACCGCTTTGATGACTAGCGGCGATCTGCTCAAGCGCCGAGCGAATCTTCTCTTCAAGAAAATAAAAGCCGAAATAAGTCGCCGATGCTTTCATCCGCTCCAGGTGTCGCTCGAGAAGGAAGAAGCTGCCGGCTTCGAGCAGCATCGATTCCAGCAGTTGAAACTCAACTGCCTTGCGGTTCAGGAATGAACTTTTGACCAGGCATTCTTCATATTCACGTTCGGCGGTTGAGTCGTAAGTTATCCCGCCGCCCACTCCGAAAGTGGCAAGCTCTTCCTGCGAGTCGATCAAAATCGTGCGAATTGCGACGTTGAAGACAGCGGAGCCACCTGGACGTAGAAAGCCGAGGGTGCCGGTATAAACTCCGCGCGGGAAGGGTTCGAGATCGCGAATAATCTCCATCGTGCGAATTTTAGGAGCCCCGGTAATCGAACCGCAGGGAAACAGTCGCGCCAGCAGTTCCGCAAAGTCGACTTCCGATCGCAAGCTCGCTTCGATGGTCGAAGTCATTTGCCACAAAGTTTCATAACGCTCGAGGTCGAACAATCGCTTGACCTTGACTGAACCGGGAACAGCCACGCGCCCAAGATCATTACGCAGCAGGTCAACGATCATCACGTTCTCGGCACGGTCCTTGGCAGACGCTGCGAGTCGCTCGGCCATCTGAAAATCTTCTTCCAACCACCTGCCGCGGCCGATGGTGCCTTTCATCGGACGAGTCGTGATCGTCTTTCCCTCGAGTTCAAAAAAGAGTTCCGGAGAAGCTGAGAGGATTTTGTAGCGGCCAAGATCAAAGTAGGCACAGTACTCGGCGCCCTGGGCTCGACAGAGATTGCGAAACCAGGAGCGCGCGTCTCCTGCGAAGCGGGCCACGAGGGGAAAAGTGAAGTTAACCTGGTAAGTATCTCCGGCCGCGATCAACTCTCTAATTTGAGAAATCGCATCAGTAAAATCCTCGCGGCTGACGCAGGGCGTCCAGGGTCCTACTTCATATTCCGCTGCCAAGGTCTTTTGGGAAGTTGCAGCCGGGGCTTCAAACACTGCGGCCCACGCCAGCGGCAAGCCCATCGCCGGTCGCGTTTTCATGGCGCGATCAAACGCGGGCGCGGCTTCGTAGCTCAGCAACAGCGCCACCCAGCGCCCAGCTTGTGCCGCGGCCGCCGCAGCTTTGAGTAGCGGAATCACTTCCTCGTGTCGCAGAGCCGTGAGTATTTCGAGAGGAGAGTGGAAATATGTTGGCAACCCTTGCGTCTGCAAATCACGCGAGCCGAATGTCGCCTCGATCATGGCTGGAGTTTAACGAACCTAGTCGTAGAGCAAAACACTAGCGCGGGCGCGCTGAAACTCTGCGAGGCCCGCCGCCCACGATCGTTCAATGACTTCAGGCGTTTCACCATTTTTTATGCGCGCGAGGGTGTCTGCATTCACCAGTAGTCTCAAGTAGGAATCGATCTTCCAATCATTAGGATAAAGCCGGCGCAAAGCGACTGCGATCTCGATTCCGGTGCGGACCGCGCGAAACTGCGCCCGATCGGTGACCACAATATTGATGCCGCTACAATCTTCGTCCTTGAAGACCGACGCATTCGGCGTAAAGCGCAGGGGGACGAACCGCACCCCCGCGATGTTGCGACGGTTGAGGTAAGCAGCAAGCTCCTGCCCCTTGATCCAGGGTGCTCCCACTATCTCGAACGGGGTATTGGTGCCCCGCCCTACTGACACGTTCGTCGTCTCCAGCAAACCAACGCCGGGATAGAGCGTCGCTTCCGTAAGGCTGCGCATGTTCGGCGAAGGATTCACCCAGGTTAGATTGGTTTGATCGAACCACATCTGCCGTCTCCAGCCGTCCATTTTGATCACGCGTAAGTCGCAACCAAGTTGCTTCTGCTGATTGTATAACTGCGCCAATTCACCCACCGTGAGACCATGTCGAATAGGGATCGGGTGGTATGCGATATCTGAAAGTTTGTCGCTATTAGCCAAAGGACCTTCTATGTCAATACCGTTGATCGGGTTGGGCCGGTCGAGTACGATCACCGGCAAGTGGGCCTTCGCAGCCTCTTCCATAACGTAGCCGAGGGTTGAGATATAGGTATAAAAGCGGCTACCAATATCCTGAATATCAAAAACGATAGCATCGAGGTTCTTTAACTGTTCGGTTTTTGGGCGCCACGTTTCGTAGAGCGAATAAACAGGAAGTCCGGTCTGCTCATCTTTCGAGTCTGCAACCTTTTCGTCTGCCAGACCCCGAATACCATGTTCCGGAGAAAACAGCGCCACGAGCTCAACGTTGGGTACGTTCTTTAGAACCTCAATCGTTTGTCTTCCCTCGCGATCACGCCCGGTGTGATTGGTCACCAGACCTAGTTTTAAGCCGGCTATCTGCTTGAACCCATCGCGAGCCAGGACATCAATCCCGGTTAGAACCTTACCGTCGTCAGCAACAAACGGAGTCAGACTCGATTGACTAAAGCGCCCCAGATTGCGCATCAGTTCATCATAGTAATTCGCTTCTGAGGCTCGCGCTTTGCCGACAACGCTCAAATCGGTGATAGCACTTGCGGCAATCGTTGCCACCTTTCCGCGCAACGCCGCCACATCTCCTTTCCCGTCCGGATGCACGCGGTTACTGAGAAAGACAACGAACATGTCGGTGCTGGGATCAATCCAAACTGAAGTTCCCGTAAAGCCGGTGTGCCCAAACGAGCCGAGCGGAAATGCATCGCCACGATTGGTCGAGAAACTCGTGTTGATGTCCCACCCGAGTCCGCGCGCCCAACCATTGGCAGCCACCTGGCGCGGACGAGTCATCGTCGCAATCGCAGCTGGGCTAAGAATGCGCACCCCGCGGTACACACCTTTGTTGAGAATCATCTGACAATAGATCGCGACATCCCGAGCGGTGGAAAAAAGTCCGGCGTGGCCCGCTACACCAGCCATCCTAAATGCAGTCGGATCGTGCACTTCACCACGTAACCAGTGGTCGCCGGCAGCCCCAACGTCGCCGGGGCTATCACCCAGATAGCTGAGCTGGCCACGGCGTTTCTCGGTCGGCGCAATGCGCTTCACGAGCGAGCGCTTGGGTCGAAAGCCGGTGTGGCGCATGCCCAGCGGCAGGAAAATATTTTGGCGGGCAAACTGATCGAGCGGATGCCCCGAGACGCGCCGCACAACTTCACCAAGTGCAATGTAACCAATGTCGCTGTAGACGAACTTCGTTCCCGGAGCGCTGCGCAGCGGCTCAATTTTTAGTCGCTTGATGGCTTCATCATAGCCGGTCCAACGCTCGCGCAAATCAAAGTCTGGAGCGTATCCGGAGCGATGCGTCAACAAGTGCTCAATTGTGATCTGATCGCGTCCGCCGCCTTTGATCTCGGGGATGAACTTCGAGAGCGGATCACTCAACCGAACTTCTCCGCGCTCTATCAGAATCATGATGCTGGTTGCGGTCGCGATTATTTTGGTCAGACTGGCCAGATCAAAAATGGTGCCCGTTGTCATTCGCTCGCGCGCCGGCTCTACGGCGCGAGCGCCATACGCCTTCTTCCAAACGACCCTTCCCTTGCGGCTAACCAACACCACAGCGCCCGGTAATTCGTGTTTTGCGATCGACGCGTTAATTACGGCGTCCATTCGCGCCAGATGATCCAGCGAAACTGACACGCGCTTAGCGTCAGCGCGTCCAAGCTGAGCAAACGTCTGTAGAGGTAACAAGAACGCTAACGCAAGCGTCAGGGCACTACGGTGAAATCGAAGATTCATGGAATCAGAGTTACTCAGGCTTTTCTAGCTAGTTTTGCGAAGCCGGTCCGAGACACGAAAGGAAGAGTGCAGCAATCAAAATAGCGTTGTGACGCCGCCGGTGCGCGGTAAGTCTCTGACTTACCGGCGCCTCGATCCCTCTATTATCACGCGGGGCTAAGCCCCGCGCAGAATCACAATCTGGTCCGTTGCGGTAAGTCAAAGACTCACTGCGCACCATTCCTCTGCGCCTTCAATTGAATTCCAGTACCACGCGGGTAGAGACCCGGTAAGGAGATTGGCAGCTTCCCCGTCATGTCGATCTGGCCCAAGATCGATCGCGCAGCCGCCTGTTGTAGAGCGGGCATATCACCGTATGCGATTAGGTAGGTCGACAGGCCCGGAAAGTTTTGCAGCAGGTAGGGATTTCCAAAGCTAATTCCCACTACCGGAGTCTTTGTATTCAAAATTGAGTTGAGCGCCCGCACTCCCGGTTCCGGCAAGCCAATACTGTTCGTGTCTCCCGTCCGCACCCGGCCATAAAGCGAAGCGATTACAAGATCCGCTCCTGCAGCGCTTTCCCAAGCCTTCTTGACTTCAGCCTCCGAGGAACGGTCATCGAGCACGATGGTCTCGACGTTGTAACCAGCACCAGTGAGGGCTGCCGCAAATGGCTCGGTGTTCGTTGCGCCATTAACAATCGCGAGGTTGAAGATGCGAGAGTTGGGTGCGGCTTTGAGCGGTACAAGGTTCGCATCGTTGCGCACGAGCGTGATCGCATGTTCGGCAATTTCTTGCGCCAGCTGAAACGCCGCCGGCTTGGAAACAGCAATGTCGACTTCATCGATCGGAGTCAGCCGTTGCTTTACTAATCCCAGGTCGTATTTGGCCGCCAAAATTTTTCTGGCTGAAAGGTCAATTCTCTTTTCCGTCAAGCGCCCCGAACGGACTGCTGCAATCACACCGCGGATGCAGGCATCAACGTCCGCGGGCTTCAAGAGCATATCGGCGCCGGCAAGCAATGCCCGCACCCCGGCCTCTTCCTGGGTGAAGTAAATCGTCAAGCCACTCATGCTGAGCGCGTCGGTAACAACCAAACCCTTGAAGCCAAGATCATTAGTCAGCAGAGCACCGATCGGTTGTGACATCGACGCTGGCGTGCTGACGCCCTCGACGATGATCTCGCCTTCCTCGCTCGTGTCCAGGGCACGGATCTTGAGCTCGCGGGGAAGGGGTTTCACTTCGACAGAATCAATCTGCGGCAGGGCAACGTGTCCCACCATTACAGATCCAACGCCTGCCTCGATTGAACTTCGAAACGGCACCAACTCGATGCGATTCAGATCAGCCAGCGAAAAGTTCAAACTTGGCAAGCCCCGGTGCGAATCAGTCGCGGTGTTGCCATGTCCCGGGAAATGTTTGGCAGTGGCGATCACGCCAGCACTCTGGGCACCCTTTATGAAGGCGGCTGCGAACCGGCCAACGTCAGCGGGGTCCTCGCCAAACGAACGAACATTGATTACCGGGTTGGCAGCGTTGTTGTTGACGTCTACGACAGGAGCGAGCACATGTTGAATTCCGAGAGCGCGTGCTTCGCGTCCCGTGATCTCACCCATACGCCGTGCGTATTCGGGGTTGCCAGTTGCACCTGTGGCCATCACCCAGCCGAAGTCTGTCGTATCAAACAAGCGCATGCCGGCGCCGCGTTCCAGATCCGCCGAAATGAGCAGCGGCAAGCGCGCATGTCCCTGCATCCGATTAATTAGGACTACTGATTCATAAACCGGACTGCCAAACAAAATGATGCCACCGACATGGTTCGCCTCAACCTGGCGTTGAATTTCTTTGTAAGCCGCGCTTTCGCGATTAAGAAAGCCGGCGTTAATCCCCACCGAGACTAGTTGTCCGACTTTCTGTTCCAGCGACATGCGCCTCAATTCTTTGTCCGCCCACTTCAAGGCATCGCGCGAAGGCTGGACTGAATAGGGTTTTAGCTTGCCGTCTGCAGCCGTCGCCACAACAGTTCTGTTTGCGCTGCGGTTTGTTAGCCGAGCGAACGACGCGCCAGCGGCGAGCATTATGATCAGGGCCAGGGTAAAAGCTTTGCTTGCGATACGTGGCGACATCATTTGCGTTTCATTTCCCTCTCGAACATTTTCTTCTCAAACTACTCCGACGGTTCGACTTCATCCTGCGGCGCAAGTTGATTACGGCGGTGCGCTGACGCCGGTGCGAAGGCTAAGCTGGCCAGCCCGGCGACTGCAAGAGTTACGATGCTGCCGATGAACACATACCACGTCCAGGCTATGCGCGTTGCGAAATAGATGTAGAGCATAACGCCGAGGCTGACAAGCATTCCGATCAGCGCTGGAGTCTGACTTACTCTTTTCAGAAAAGTGCCCACCAGAAAAGCACCGAGGATGGGTCCGTTAATTAGCGAAGCAATCGATAACGCCAGGTCGAGCGCTGACCGGTTTTTATTTCGCAGCACCAGGGCCACACCGATTTGCACGACTCCCCAAAGTAAAGTCAGCAGATGCGACACTTTCAGGTAATGCTTGTCCTGCATGCGCGGACGCAACGGCTTGTAGAGATCGTTCACGGCCGTGGCAGCGATCGAATTTAGTGATGAGGACATTGCCGCCGCGAAGATTGCGGCCACGACCAGGCCTGACAAACCAGTGGGTAAGTGGCGTGTGATGAAGTCAGGAAAGACGCGATCGCCGCCGCTAAAGGGATATGAGGTTACCGCTGCCGTGGCATATCCGGGGTCGGTAAACGGATGATAGAACGCGAACAGCAGCACTCCAATAAAAAGGAAACCGATGAATTGACCCAGCACAATTACGCCGCTGGTTAACAAAGCGGCGGCCGCGCGTTTAGGACGATCCGTGCAAAGGTAGCGTTGCACCAGATATTGATCGGTACCGTGCGTACTCATCGTCAAAAAGCAGCCACCAATTAATCCCGCCCAAAACGTGAATGTTTTCGTAACGTCAAAAGAAAAATCAAAGAGCGAAAATTTGTTGTATTGCGAAGCAGTGGCGACGGCGGCCGGCCAGCCGCCGGCAATCGAGCTCGTAAGAATTACCGCTGCCGCAATCGCGCCAACAATGTAGATTCCCAGTTGGATCACTTCCACCCAAATCACCGCTTCCATCCCGCCGAAGTAAGTGAAGACGATCATCGCGACGCCAATCAGAATCACGGAGCCGATGATGATGACTTCCGCGTTCGCCCCTGGTTGGAACGATGTATAGACCGCGGCCAGGACGATAGCGGTCAGCAGCAGGCGAATCCCGTCAGCGATGTTTCGCATCACCACAAACAAAGAGGCCGCCAGCACTTTTATCTTGCCGCCAAAACGTCGATCCAGCAGTTGGTAAACCGTTAATAACTCACCGCGAAAATATGAGGGGATGAAAAGAACCGCGATCACAATTCGTCCCAGCAAATAGCCAAAGACAAGCTGCAAAAACTGAAAATTTCCGCCCCGGGCAAAAGCAATACCCGGCACAGAAACGAAGGTGATTGTCGACGTCTCCGTCGCGACGATCGAAGCGGCCACTGCCCACCACGGTACCGAGCGATCGCCAAGGAAATAATCACTCGTGGTTTTCTGCTTGCGGGCAAACCAGGTCCCGAACAGCACGATGCCGATCAGGTAACCAAAGATGATTGCCAGGTCGAGAGCTTTCATTTCTAAGCGCAGTGCTGTTTACAATTTGTAGGGGCGTCCCTCCGTGGGCGCCCCCAGACTAAGATCATAAGGTGCGTCGAAAGCGCACCTCCACTATGGAGGGGGCGCCCACGGAGGGACGCCCCTAAAGCCTATCTCAACTTCTGCCTGATGCTCTTCAACGCCGCGCTCGTTTCTCCGTCCGCCGCTTCAAGTGCCTTACTCGCCGTCGCTTCATCGACCCCCGTTTCCGCCATCAAGATTCGCACCGCGCGCGCCTGCAACTTCGAGTTTCGTGCGCGCAAGTGAGACATGCGATTACCGGAAACGTAACCGAGTTTCGTCAACACGGCAGTCGAGATCATGTTCAGCACTAACTTCTGCGCGGTGCCTGCTTTCAACCTGGTCGATCCGGTTACCACCTCAGGACCAACGAAAGGAATGATGCTCAGCTCTGCGGCTTGGGTGATCGCAGACGCCGGGACACAGGTAAGGGCAATCGTGAATGCACCAAGCGCTCTAGCATACTTAACCGCGCCAATGGTGTAAGGCGTTCGTCCTGAGGCCGCGATGCCAACAAGCACATCAGCGGCGGTGAATCCGCTCGCTTCCAAGTCGGTACGTCCGGCGGCAGTGTCATCTTCAGAAGCTTCAACCGCACGATAGCATGCTTCATAACCGCCAGCGATAATTGCCTGGATCAGCTCTGGGGAAACTCCAAAGGTCGGAGGACACTCTGCCGCGTCCAATACTCCCAACCGTCCCGAGGTACCTGTGCCGATGTAAAAGAGTCGGCCAGAATTTTTTAGACGCGAGAGGATCTCATCTACAGCATGAGCAATCTGCGGAAGTTCTTTAGCAACTGCGCCAGCGACGAGCGCGTCCTCTTGATTCATCTTTTGGACGATCTCAAGCGACGCGAGTGAACTTAAGTTCCAGGTATTCGGGTTCTCTTGTTCGGTAACCGGCAGGGATTCAGGAGTTTCGGCTTTCATTTGCCCATAGCATATCAAACGGCGAGCGCCACATGATTAGCTCGTTCGCGCGCCATGCGTGCGGCAGCAACAGCGGGCGAAAAGCTTGGCGGCGCCAGGAAAGCCTTGGGCGCAATCTGTTTCAGTTGCTCACGCATTGGTGCCAGGATCAGTTCGCCGGCAGAATTGAAAACTCCGCCTACATAACCCACCTGAAAGCGCTCTTCTTCTAATTTCAGGTTGCGAATCACCGCCGCAATCATCAAGCCTAATTCGCGGGCGCCTTCATTTAAAATCTCGCGCGCGACCGCATCTTTGGCTTTCGCCGCGTCAACCACATGCTTGCCGAACCCGGCGAGGCGCTCATTCGTGATTGTCGGCGCATAGATCGCTGTCGACAGATCATCGGGCGTAGTCACATGAAAGTAGTTGCAGGCTGCCGACATCAAGGAAGTCTTGGGGCCGCGTCCATCCGACGCGTGGGCAACTGCCCTGATCGCGCGCCGTGCGATCCAGGCGCCGCCGCCTTCGTCGCCCGCGATCGGTCCCCAGCCACCAGCCCACACGCGTCGTCCGCGAGCATTCACACCACAACAGACGGATCCTGTGCCGGCAATAACAACGACTCCCGGTCCGCCATTCGCAGTTGCGCCGTATAGAGCGATGTCTGCATCGCCGCAAACCTGGATGTCAGCAATTCCAAGATTGCTCAGCGCCTCTCGCATTCGCATACTCAGTTCCAGGCGGCGCGCTCCAGCTAAACCGACTTGAGCCGCAACGATGTCTTCGCGGCGCACGTGACCCGCCGCACATGCCTTGTCGATTGCCTCGCGCACGGCAGCGGCAGCGTTAGCGATACCGATTCGGAGTGGGTTTGAAGGTCCAGCGATGCCCTGGCCGAGCACTTGGTTTTGAGAGTCAAGAATGACGGCTTCAGTTTTTGTGCCACCGCCATCGACTCCGACTACGGCGCGCCGCGTAGCCGAGGTGCGAGCTGTGAGAAAATTTGGAGATCGTCGCTCTGACGTGACCATAGTCGGGCCGGCCCGGTTGAGTACGTTGGGCAAGATTCTTGATTATCTTAGGCAGTGGTAACTTATAATGGAAACTAAAAGATTTTATTATTACGATAACTGAGGGTGATACTGACTCGGATCGACCTTGAGATGGAGCAGAGATGGAGATCAGACAATTAAGAGCGTTCGTCGCAATTGCCGAAGCTGGAACTTTCACGGCCGGGGCCAGGCGCGTACACATCACGCAAGCGGCGATTAGCATGCAAATACGCCAATTGGAAAATGAACTGGGTGCGCGTTTGTTCGTACGCGCGCCACGACGAGTTGTGCTCACCGAAGCGGGTGAGCATTTGCTGCATCGGGCGCGGCACATTCTCCGCGAACACGATGCGGCCCAGGATGAAATCGCGGAACTTGCGGGTGCCGAGCGCGGCCGGCTGCGGATTGGCAGCGCCTCCGCTATGGTGCTTACCGATCCGCTTCCCAGGATTCTTAAAGAACTGCGGCGCCAGCATCCGCGCGCGGAAGTGAGCGTTACTTCCGGTACGAGCGAGTCCCTGGTCGGTCAGATTCTCGGAGGAGAGCTGGATCTGGCGTTCGTATCTCTTCCCGTTGAAGCGCGCGGAATTCAAACCGAGCGACTCAACGAGGATCAGTTGGTAGCAATTGCGTCTTCACGACATCGACTGGCAAAACAGAAAGCGGTGAGTGCTTACACTCTGGCGGGCGAGAAATTGATCCTGGGCGAGCGGGGCGGAAATACGCGCCGCTTAATCGATCAATTCTTTGCCCAGGCGGGTGTCGCGCTGAGCGTGTCAATGGAACTAAGCCGGCAACAAGCGATCAAACGCATGGTCGAGGAAGATATGGGCGTCGGCATAGTGCCGCTGCAGTCTGTAATTGAAGATGTCGAGAAAGGACGGTTAGTCCGTTGGTGGATCGAGGGTGCGCAGATTAATTGGGAGCTGGGCGTGGCGCGTTTGAGTGGTGGCTACGAGTCACCGATCATGCAGGCATTCCTGCGACTTGTGCGCACTCATTTCGAGAAGGCGGCGGCAAAGACAGCTACATCGAAGACCAGCAGGTCAAGAGCAAAGAAGTGAAGCCAGCTGTAGGGGCGTCCCTCCGTGGGCGCCCCATTTTCAATGCGTGGGGCTGCAGGGGCGCGCCTCATTTTGCAGTACGTGGCGCTGTAGGGGGCGTCGCTCCGTGCCCGCCCGTTTTCAAAACGTGGGGCGGCCACGGAGTGCCGCCCCTACAGTATTAAGACGCCGGTGAACCCAGCCCTTCAATTAGCCGGTCGATATCTGCTTCATTATTAAAGAAGTCTGTCGCCACGCGAATGCCCTGCGGTTTTTCGGTAACAATCACACCGCGCTCTGCCAATTGAGCGGTAACTCGCGCGGGTTCGTCACAAGCAACAAGCGTTTCCGCCGAACGAAACCTTTCCTCACGCAAGGGCGAAAGAACCTTCCAACCTATCTCCTGCAGTCGAGTCGTTAGATATCGATTTAGAAAAAGTGCGTGCGTTTCGATTTCGTTACTACCGCAGTTCGTCAATAAGTTTACAGAAGCGCCGAGGGCAAAGATGCCGGCGAAGTGGGGACAACCAAGCTCGGCGCGGGCGCTCAAGTCGTAACGCATGACAATCTCATCATTCTTCATCGCGTAAGGTTCCTGCACACTCAGCCAACCGATCGCCCGCGCTTTCGATTCCGCCTGCAATTCGCGACTAAGGTAGACAAACCCGGAACCGTAACCGGACAGCATCCATTTGTGCCCGGTGGTGCAAAGCGCGTCGATGCGCATGCGCTTCACGTCGATAGCGAAGGCTCCCGCTGACTGGCTCGCATTCACAACGAAGGCATGCCGACCCTTGTTACGGCCCAACTCCTCCAAGTCGCTGCGCAAGCCATTAGAAAACTGGACGTGACTTAAAGAAATCACCCCGGTCTTGTCATTCGCTGCTGCGGCAACATCGTTCAGGTCGAGTTCGCCGTTTCGATTCCTTACGAGATGAACCGGGATCCGGCGATGCATCCACGGCAGGGTGGAAACAGGAAACTCAAGATCACAGGAGATGACTTCTCCACGCTGTTCGAGTGCGTCGACGATCAGATTCATGCCTGATGACGTGTTGGTTGTTAGGCCAATCTCATCTGGTTCGGCATTAATGAAAGCAGCAACATCGCGCCTGACTGCTTCCCGTTTTGCCAACCACTCGTCCCAGCGCCGGTCCCCCTCGTCCATCATCTGGAGATAGTATTCAGAACCCGCTTGCATCACCGAACGCGCTAAGGGGCCGGCGGCGGCAGTGTTCAAATAAGCCACTCGCTCGGTAACGGGAAACTGTTTCCGGATGTCAGACCAGTTGATCATGAGACCGAAGATACATAAAGAAGGTGGTTTAGCGTTAGTCGCGAGTTAGATGAAAAGCAAGCTAGGATCGGATCCGGAAGCAAAATCTCTTTCGGAAAGAGATTCTCGGGACATGAGCAGATTCACTGGAATTTTTGGC
>JBAPXA010000471.1:0-6095 GCA_049283975.1 Pyrinomonadaceae bacterium
TGGAAGGCGATCGATGCCTGGAAGATCGCGACGTTTCACCGGAAGCACTTGTGAAGCGTTGGATCAATTGCCGGAAGGCACTCGATACAGTACCTGAGCGTCCGCATTCAATTAGCGAGCCGTGCGGGATAAGTTTACGAGCCCGCGAAGCGGGTGATAGAGGCGTCCGGCTAAAGGCTGTCACCCGCTGCGCGGGCTCAAACATTTTTTTGGCTGTTAACCTGGGGCTTACGCCCCAGGCTTTATGCTTCCGTCCGCTACGCGGACTTCTCTTTTACCTCTTGTCTACAAAAGCTATCCAACGTCTCCTCGATAGCCTCGACGAAGCCAAGCGGCGCTTTGGTAAACGCGACGCACAGATCGTTGCCGCAAGCCTGGCCTCCCTCGAGCGCCATGAGTTCCGGGACGCGGAATCCCTGCTGCAATTTCACGAACTGCTGCTTTTCGTGCGGGCTTATCCGGCGAATGCAGGCGTGTTGCGACATGCGGAATCGATTCTCAGAACTTTCTCGGATCGCGTTGCTGCCCTGCGGGCGGCGAATGTAGATCTGTCAGCGTTTGTCCATCCTGAAGCTTCCGGAATTGCCGGAACGTCCGTCACCGATACTTTCAGTTATCCGATTGTGCGTTGGCTGGCAGGAAAACAGCCGCGTCGCGTGAAGCTCGCCTGGGATTGGTTCGAGGATGAAAACCGGCTGGCGCAAACCTGGCCGCGGTTCATGCCTTTGCTCGAAGAAGACGCGGCGGTTGAGGCCAACGTCCCTTATCGCGAGTGGCTTGCTTTGGCAAAAGGTAGCGGAAAGGACCTGGAATGGTTGCTAAAACGATTTGCTGCGCTGAAGCTAAGCGAAAAAGATAAAACTGAACTCTTCGATGCGCAGCAGCTTTACGTGGAGTGGACGCCGCCCGCTCGCGCCACGCGCACCGAAATGCGTTTGCCGGCGCGGAAAGTTTTCTATCAGCGCGAGCCTTTGATTCAACGGCGCGAAGTGTCACTGCGAAGAGAACTGGAATCGTTGCCGCCCGACCTCAGGAAACTAAGTGCAAGCCAGGGTGCAGCAATTCTTGAAATGGCGCGCGAGACATCCACAGTTCGTTATCGTGAGCTTTACGGATTTACCCACGGTGATCCACGTCGAGTGTTGCGCGCAGTATTGGGCCGCGGCGTCGACCTTTACGTGATCAGTTTGCCGCCCGGTCTTCGTTTACCCCTGCGTGCTTACCACGCCGCGATGATCTTCAAGAACGGCATTCCGGTGGGTTACTTCGAAGGCCTGTCTCTTTTTGAGCGGATGGAAAGCGGATTCAACTTTTATTACAGCTTTCGCGAGGGTGAGACGGCTTGGATTTATGCACGCACACTCAGCGTCGTTCGGCGTTTGCTGGGCGTGAGTGCTTTTACACTCGACCCTTATCAAATCGGTCATGAGAATGAAGAGGGTATTGAGTCGGGCGCTTTTTGGTTCTACCGCAAGCTTGGTTTCCGGCCCACTGATCCGAAAATTGAGAAACTGACCCGGGATGAAGAAAAAAAGATTGCCGGTCGCTCAACCTATCGGACTGCGGCTCGCACCCTCCGGCGCCTAGCTGCCGGACCGATGATTTGGGAGTTCGAAGCAGCGCGGCGCGGCGATTGGGATCGATTTCAAGTGCGGAACATTGGGTTCAACATTCAGCGGCAGATGGCAAAACATTACGGTGGAGATCCGGAGAGGATGCGTCTGGACTCGTTGCAAAGGTTGACCCGTTCGTTGCGACTAAGTCTCAAAGGATGGGACGAGGTTGAAAAGAAAGCGTTGTTGGAGTTGGCCGTGCCGCTGGCTTTGATTCCGGATCTTGATCGTTGGCCTGGTGCTGAAAAGAAACTGCTCGTGCAGATCCTGGATGCGAAAGTTAAAGGTGACGAAGCACGCTACCTAAAGTTGATGCAGAAGCATGGGCGCTTGCGCATCGCGATGATTAAGTTAGGGAGCTGACTTTTCGTGTCGTTTCGTGTTTGTTGGTGGATCGCTTTTAATCGGTGCATTACGAACGATCCACGAGGCTTCTAAACAACACGAAAGGGTGGGTCTTAGACACTAGTTGACCTCAACTCTCTCTCCAACCGATGACATGGGACCTGGGGCTGCAAGCTCTGGACTCTCTCCTCGACCTGCCAACAGCAAATAAGAGTACAAGGTGATCCCGGTAATCGCGGCGATGCTGAATTTGATGCGAGGATTAATCGGCGCCGGGGAAATGAAGCCTTCGATCAGGCCCGCGACCACGAGGAGCGTCGCCACTCCCATCATCAAACGCACGGCCTCTTTGCCGCGCGTCTTCATTGCTTCGCCGCGCGAAAGATCGCCCGGCATGATCATCGCACTGCCAATCAACAGTCCGGCGCCACCAGCCATGAAGATGCAGGAAAGCTCGATGACACCGTGGGCCGCCATAAAAGTTACCAGGTCATTCCCGAAACCCGCGCGATAAGTCAGCGCGACTACGGACGCGATGTTGGCGCCGTTGTAGGCAAGGAAAAACAAAGTACCAGCGCCAAATAGCGCCCCGAAGGCAAACGTATAAATCGTCACCTGAATGTTGTGCGTGAGAATCGAACTGGCGCCCACCTGGTTGGCTTCGTTTAAGTCTTCCCACCAATGCGTTTTGGTTTCGATCGCAAGCTCACGAAACGCCGGCGACACCCCCATTAGCTCGGAGAAATCGGGGTCACGATAGCTGCCGGCGAATCCGATCACGCTGAACAGCATAAACACGGAAAACGCCACGGCTGTATAGTTCCAGTTGCGGCGGAACGTGCGCGGAAATTCGCGCAGGTAAAAGTTACGAATTCGTTGACTGCCCTGGGCGTCGGCGCGATAGATGCGACCGTGAGCGCGAATCACCAGACTATTCAGGTAATTAATCAGGCGCGGGTCACGCGACTCAGCACGGGCGATGGCGAGATCAGAAGCGGTGCGGCGATAGATGCGACCCAGCTCCCGCACCTCTTCGCGCTTCAGTTTGCTTAGCGAAGTAGTATCGAGCATCGTCAACAGATCCTCGAGTCGTTGCCAAGCCGCCTTTTTGTTGTTAATGAAGCGTTCGGTGGACATATATTCAATTGCCGATTGCCGGTCTAAATACGTACTTGGTACTTTGTACTTGGTTCTTTGTTTATCCGTTCTTTGGTTTGAGTGTGACGATGTGGGCGTACAGTCAAGTTTGATTAGCTCGATAGAAATCAAAGATCAAAGTTCAAAGATCGAAGTACAGCACCTTACAAATGGAGATTGACAGCAACAACGCTCGACCTCTCGTTGAGTGTGTACCAAACTTCAGCGAGGGCCGCAACAGAGAAACGATCGCACGGTTGCGCGCGGCGATTGCCGGCGTTGAAACTGCCTGCGTCCTGGACACTCATATCGATCCGGATCACAACCGTTCAGTAATTACTTTCGTCGCTCACCCGGCCCACGTGGTCGCAGCAGCAGTTAACGTGGTCGCGCTGGCGGCAGAGCTGATCGACATGCGCCTGCATAGCGGGGTTCATCCGCGTCTCGGCGCTACCGATGTCCTGCCGTTTGTTCCCGTTGCTGGGGTTACGTTAGACGATTGCGTGGGGCTTGCGCACCAGGCAGGTGAACGAATTGCGAATGAGCTTTCGATTCCGGTTTTCTATTACGAGCGAGCGGCCTTGCGGCCGGAACGAAAGAATCTGGAGGACGTGCGGCGGGGCGCGTTGGAGCTACTGCGAGCGCAGATTGCTACGGTGCCGGAGCGAGCGCCTGATGCCGGACCGTTGCGTGTTCATGAGACCGCGGGAGCGATTGCAGTCGGCGCACGGCCCTTCCTGATCGCGTTCAATATCAACTTGCGTACGAGCGATGTGTCGATCGCGCGGCAGGTTGCGCGGGTCGTGCGAGCGCGTCAGGGAGGGTTGCCGTTCGTTAAGGCTTTGGGATTCGAGTTGGCAACCCGCGGCCTGGTCCAGGTGTCAATGAATTTGGTTAACTACGAAATTACCGGAATGGAACAAGCGTATGCAGCAGTTAGGAGAGAAGCTAACAGATTAGGAGTAGAAATCGCCAACACGGAGATTGTGGGATTAGTTCCGGAAAAAGCCCTGGATACGAAGGCGGAATACTTTGCGAAGCTGGAGCATTTTGAAGAAGACAAGGTGCTTGAGACTCGAATCCGAAAGTTGTGCGGGGAATAGGGGAGGTAAAACATCATTTTCCATTTATCATTTTTCATTTCTCATTTTTCATTGAAGGAAACGAAACCGCCAAGTCGCCAAGGAGCGTAGAGCACGCCAAGAAAATAAAACGAACTTAGTACTTTGTGCTTAGCACTTTGCCTCAGCACCTTCAGTAGTAACTCGGTTGCTCAGGTTTCATCAGCAGACAAAGTTCGAAGAACCAAGTTCAAAGCTCGGTTTATTCTTGGCGCACTCCGCGCTCCTTGGTGGCTTGGCGGTTTTGTTTTCGATGACAAATGAAAAATGTGACATGGCAAATGGAAAATGATTTCGTTTCCCTATCAAAGCAGCCCTCTTTCTTTCACCTGCAAATACTTCTCAAGCAGCGCCGGCGCAAGCGCGGCTGCGGTCACATCCAATGCCAAACCGCCCTGCGACTCCACCAGTCGCAATGCCGCCTCGCGCAAGTGCATGATCTCTTCGGCCACTGATTGAGTGAAAAGTTCCTGACCGGTTTCCGGAGCATCCCTGACCACCGCTTTCAAATCTCGATCGGCGATCGTTACTACCAAGGGCAGGTGTCTGGGCCGCAGCAGTTTTAGAGACGTGAGCAGTTCTTTTGAGCCTTCTTCATCGACAAGGTCCGTGAGCAACACCACCAGCGAGCGGCGTTTGCTGTTCGCGGCTACAAACTCCAGCACTCGCGCGTAAGATGGCTCAATCATTTCCGGCTCAACTGCATGCAGCGCCTCGAGCGCCGCGTCCATATGTTCCCGGCCGCGATTAGGTGGCAAATAGTGTTGAATCCTGCGGCCGAACACCATCAAACCTGCATTGTCTCCGCCCCGTGCTGCCGCGGACATCAGCGCGAGTGCAGCATGAACGGCCGAATCCAATTTTGTTTCCTGCTCAATGCGCGCTGTCATCAACCGCCCTGCATCGAGGGCAATCAGAATTGTCTGGTCGCGCTCAATTTGATATTGGCGAGTCGTCAACTTGCCGCGACGTGCCGTCGCTGTCCAGGAGATATGCCGTAACTCATCCCCGCGCACATATTCACGCAGCGACTCAAATTCTCGCCCTTCGCCGCGCCAGGAAGTCTTGCGATGAGCAGCTACCAGAGAACGCGCGCCGAGGGCTTTCAACTCAGCCTCGCGCGCGCGGCGCATGTTTGGATAAACCTTAACTGTAGTCGGCTCTCCAACCTTGGTCTGGCACCATACGAGACTCAAGCGTGAAAGAAAGCGCACTGCCGTCTGACCGAACTCAAAGCGACCGCGCTTTGGCGGCTTCAGTCCATAAACCAGCATGGCTTCGGTTTGCGCCGCGACCCGCACGGCTGCTTCGCGTGCGCCAATCAGCTTCATCTGTGGGGGATACTCATCTTTGATGCGCAATGTAATGGGGTGTGAGGTTGAGTTTTGCAGCTTGATCTGCACGTCGGTTTCGGCACCCACAGCAAAGCGACCGGCAAACTCGCGCGTGATCTGAATCCCTCGGGGCAGCTGGCTGCCGCGACCGTCGATGATGGCCAGGCCAATGAGGACGAGATCGTAAGCAAACGTGGCCCAACGCAGCCAAGGGCGTCCCCAGGAAAGTGAGAGCGGGACCAGGCCGAGAAGGATGAGCAAATAGAAGAGCCTGCTAAAAACGAAGGGCATCGATGTTCAGTTTGCCTCGGTTGGAGGCGAATCACTGAAGATGGTCACAACAAAACGACAGCCACAACTGCTGCATGTGATTTGAGTATAAGAGTTCGGTTGTGTCATGCCGCACCTGGGGCAGAGAACTGTCGGGAATAGATGTTGATCGTCTGAGGAAGATGGCTTCTCACTGATCAGGTCGCCACGACTGAGGCGATGAAAGATGGGCATCATGATCGTTAGGGCCGCCACCAGAATCGCGGTGGCGCCCA
>JBAPXA010000472.1:0-11636 GCA_049283975.1 Pyrinomonadaceae bacterium
GTATAATCGGCGCCCTTGGTAAATGCCCAGTACCTGATTAAGGCTCTTGCGGTCTCTATACAATCCGTAAGAGCGGTACCTATAATTACAACTTCCGTTGCTTGGCTCAGTGTACAGAGAGCCTGACAAGGCTCCTTTTTTCGTGCCCGCAAAACTTAACAGCATTTCCTTTACTAGATTCTTCAGGGAGAAAGAATGATCGGTCAAAGGCTCTCTAACCGGTATGAGATCAGAGGTGAGTTGGGTCGCGGTGGCATGGGTGTCGTCTATCGAGCGCACGATCCCTTATTGAACCGCGAAGTGGCCATCAAGCTCATTCCTCCGACACTGCTGAGCCCGGAAATGGAAGAACGCTTCCAACGCGAGGCGCAGTTGGTGGCCCAGATGGATCATCCTGCGGTTGTGCCAATCTTCGACTTTGGCAAGCACGAGGGATCACTGTTCTTTGTGATGCCAGTCGTTCAGGGAACAAATCTGCGGTGTTTCCAACGCGAGGGAGAACTCAAACTTGGCGAGGTCATCGACATCGGAATTCAGGTTGCCGAAGCACTTGAATACAGCCACTCGCGCGGGGTTATTCACCGTGATATCAAACCGGAAAACATAATGGTGATCCGTGAGGATGCCGCAAGAATCAGAGTCCGTATTATGGATTTTGGTCTCGCCCGAGGGGCTACCGAGAGCCGTATCACCAAAACCGGGACCATTGCCGGCACGCTCTCGTACATGAGCCCAGAGCAAGTGGCAGCGAGCGGTTTAGACCATCGTTCGGATATCTACTCTCTTGGTACTGTGTTGTACGAGTGTCTTACAGGTGAACCGCCATTTTCAGGCGAGCTTCAGTCGATCCTCTATCGCATAGTTCATGAGATACCTCAGTCGCCGCGCTCGTTAGGTGCGGACATCAATGAGGATCTCGAGGCAGTCATACTCAACTGCATCGCCAAGGATCCTGGGAAGAGACCACAGCGCGCCAGTGAGGTAGCCGATTCTCTGCGGCGCTGCCAGACCCGACTACACCAGAGCGACCTTGGCAAGTCAGTAATTCTGACGAAGACGCTGATGCTACCCCGTGTTGCGCTCTCTCCGTTCATCGGAAGAGAGAAGGAACAAGCTGAGTTGCAGAAGCGACTCAATGCCGCGGTCAGCGGTGAATGCCAGTTTGTAGTGGTTTCCGGCGAGCCTGGAGTAGGCAAGACACGACTCCTCGACGAGATCGAAAACCTGGCGAAGGCGCGCAAACTAATGGTGCTACATGGACGATCAATTGAGCAGGACGGCGCCTTTCCTTACCAGGGATTTTGCGAAGCGATTCAGGAATATTTCCGGCAAAAAGACTCGACAAGCTCTCCGGACACAAGGCTAGAGCTTTCTGACGTTGCTCCGGATCTCGTGTCACTGTTTCCCATGCTGACCGAGATCAGTGAGATTCGGGCCGCCGCGACGGGCGACTCAAAGCTGGCCCAGCAAGGTGGGTCTCAAGGGCCCGAGAACCGCACCCAGGTTTTTGAACTACTCGCGCGAACACTGACACGCCTGGCAGCTGGAAAGCCACTCATTCTGTTCCTCGAAGATCTCCACGCCGCAGAGATCTCCATCGAGGCATTGCAGTACATTGTGAGGCGACTAGGGCCGACCCCAACGCTGATAGTCGGTACCTACCGCACCAGCGAAATCGACAGCCGCTCGCATCCGCTCCTCCGAATGCTTGACAGCTTCCGCGGCGACCGCCGTTTTTCTGCGATCGAGCTCGGGCCGTTCTCACCGGCAGAGCATCGCCTATTTCTGGAAACACTGATTGGCGGACCTAAACTAGCTGAAAGTCTCGTGGAGAAACTCTTCGAGGGAACTGAGGGAAATCCGTTTTTCACAAAAGAATTGGTGCGCTCACTGCTCGATTCGGGCGGCATTGCTAAAGATCAAACTGGGGCGTGGAGTCTGGGTGCGGCGACTGACCTCTCAACCGGAGACTTGCCGGCGACAATTCAGCAAGCCGTTGAAAGACGCATTGAGCGCTTGCCTGAAGAACTGCGCGAGGTTCTTTCGATCGCGTCCGTCATTGGCAAGGCTTTTGACTCTCGTGATCTGGAAGTTCTGGCCGGCGCCAAGGACGTCGAGGGCGCAATCGACAGGTTAGTAGAGGAAGGGCTCCTCGAGGAAGAACGCGAGTCACGTGGCGATCGGCTGGCATTCGCGAGTGGTGTCGTGCGTGACGTGCTTTACGGGGCGGTTACTCGCCGCAAGCGCAGGTCACTACATCGCAAGTATGCCGAGGAGATCGAGAAGCGTCACGGCGGCAGACTTGAGCGAGTCTACCCACAGTTAGTCCACCACTTCTCTCAGGGCGACGTCCCCGACAAAACAGTTGAGTATGGCTTACGCATGGCAAAGGCTGCGCTCGATGCTTTCAGCGCCGAAGAGGCGGCTCGCGCGGCAAAGACGGTTCTCGAGTTTCTTGATGAAGAATGGGACGGTGATCCGGCACTGGAGGGAGACGCGCGCTTGTTGTTGGCCCAGGCTTCTCGCATTACTGGCGACGTCGAAGCCGCATTGAAAGAAGCGGAGAACGCGGGACGAATCTTCGCACGTGAGAACCATAAGTCCCGTGTGGTAACCGCCCTGCTGTTCGCTGCCGAAACTGCCTGGCAAGCCAGAAGGGTTGAAGAGACAACGAGCCTGGTTCACCAGGTTATGGACGCCGCGCGGGCGGCTGCAGACAACGATAGCTTGCGTCACGCGCTGTCTCTGGCAGCCACGCTAGCCAACCTCCGTGGCGAATATGAGAAGGCCAACGCCTACCTCGAAGAATCAGTCTCCCTGGCGCCGGGTGCAAAGGAGACCGAACTCAAGGAAGAGATACCAAGGGGGGGCAGACTGGTCGTCGCTTTGGCCACTCCGCTCGGCGACATCGATCCTGTCAATATGGAATTGGTGGAAGAGCAGGAAATCTTGGCGAACGTCTTTGAAACTCTGTTGGTTACAGATCTCGAAGGCAATCTAGTTCCCTCTCTGTGCGAAAAATGGGAAGTGTCCGAGAGCGGCACTTCAGTGTTCCTGACGCTACGAGAAAACGTGTCGTTCCAAAATGGCTCGGCTCTGACCGCTTCGTCTATCAAGCGTTCGTTCGAACGCAGCATTAAGGTGGCGCGCGAGTTACCCCCGGGCCTCGCGGCTATCCGCGGTGCCGCCGAATTCGCGAAAAGCGATGACAATGAACTATCCGGAATTCTGGTCCACGCAGATTACAAATTGGAAATACAGCTGCCCGAGCCGCTTTCGATCTATCCCGCCTTGCTGACAGATTACAAGACCGGTATTACGCTGGCCGATGCGGATGACGGAAGCGAGGATGCTATTCAGATTGGTACAGGTCCTTTTCGGATGGCCTCGTATAGCCCTGACCGCGTCGTGCTTGAACGCAATACGAACTACTGGAAGGGCTCGGTTGCGTATCTGGATGAGGTCGAATTTCGCGCAGGATTGAGCGCCTCAGACATAGCTTCGGGGTTGCGCTCAGGTTCGATTGACCTCGCACGCGATCTCTCGCCCCAGGATCTTGAAGAGTTTCTCCGCGACCCACGGTTTCGTGGCGGGCTGGTAGAGTCGCCACGCAAGAATACTTACTTCCTAATCTTTAATTCGACAACTGGTTCAGTTGCTGAGAAAGCGGACCTGCGGCGGGCGCTCTCAGGAATAGTCCGCACGCACGATCTGGTTTGGCAGACACTGGGGCGCTTTGCCCAACCCGCCGTCTGTCTGATCCCCCCTGGGCTGCTTGGATATGATCCCGGTCGGCGGCGCCAGACGCTAACTCGCGACGAAGCCTTGGCAATACTGCGCACATCCGGCGTCAGCGAGCAACTTAATCTCAGAGCGGCAGTCCATCCGCTGTTTCTGGATCGATATAAGTCACTACTTACAACTCTGCTGGCGATCTGGTCGGACCTCGGGGTGAATGTGGAAGTCGCAACACCCACAATGGCTTCCTACCTGGAATCGTTTCAGAATCCCGCAGGCATAGATGTGTTCATCGGCAGGTGGAATGCTGACTACGACGATCCCGACGACTTTACCTATGGTCTCTTCCATTCGCGCGTTGGTCTTTACCGCTCGTACATCTCCGCTCCGGAAGGAGACCAGATTCTCGAAGAGGCGCGCACCGAAAGTCGTCCTGGAGTCAGAGCATCACTTTATCGAAAGTATGAAAGTTTCTTGCAGGAATCGGGAATGGTGATCCCGCTGTTTCACGACGTCGACTACCGCCTTGCCAACTCGAAGGTGCTCGGTCTAACGCTTCATGGTAGTGCGCCATACGTGAATTATGCCGAGATCGGCAAATTAGAATCCGGGGGCAAAGCAACCGATACACAGCGCGCGGGCGGTGGCACCATTGAAGTCCCTATCACAGGAACACTGCGTGAATTGGATCCCGCAATGGCGGGCACTGTTGAAGATGCTGAGGTGTTGCCCAGCATTTTTGAAACGCTAACTCGCGATATCGGTGGTGCGCGGATCGTTCCCTGGTTGGCATCTGAGTTTACAGCCGAACAGGGGGGTAAGAGATATCGTTTCCGTCTCCGGGATGACGTTCGCTTTCATGACGGGCGCAAACTGACAGCCCGCGATGTGCGCTATTCGTTCGAGCGATTACTCCTGATGCCGGAGAGCACTGGCCGCTTTTTCTATTCGTCTATCCGTGGAGCGAAGGCACTCCTAAACCGCGAGAGGTTGGATCTGGCGGGTTTCCGCATTCATTCTGCAGACGAGTTTACAATCGAGCTCGAAGAGCCAGTCGCGTTCTTCCCGGCGCTAATCTCTTATCACGCTGCCGCCATCGTCCCCGAGGGAAGTGACAAGTTCGGCGGAAGCTGGCGGGAAGGCAGCGTGGGTACGGGTGCTTTTCGCGTGGTGAAGTTTGAGCCCGGCCTGCGCCTCGAACTCGAACGAAACCGAACTTACTGGCGCAGCGGCTATCCAAGGAGTGAACGCCTTATCTTCAACTTCAACGTTCCGCCAGCCGACATCCTCTCGCAGTTCCACGCGGGTCGCTTCTCGCTGGCATCCGATCTATTGCCCGCCGACGCTGAGGCTCTGCGGCGCGAGCCCGAGTTTGCTTCCGGCTACCATGAAGTTCCTAGTCTCATCACCTACTACGCCACATTTAATACCCATCGCGGACCCCTCAAGGACAAACGCCTGCGGCAGAGCCTGGCACAGTCGATCGATGTGGCCAGCATAGTTCGTCAAACTTTGGGACGACTTGCCGTCCCAGCGCACGGGCTGATTCCGCCGGGGCTGCTTGGTCACGATTCTGCATACAGCCCAAGAATGCCATTTTCCTCCGCATCAACGCCTGCACAGCAGGGCGGTGAAATCGAATTAACAGCGGTTCTCAACCCGGTCTTCTTTGGGGAATACGCCGCCTTCGCGCGTGAAATTTCACGCTCGCTCCGTGAACGTCAGATAACAATTCGCCCAGTAAATAAGACTATGGAGGAGTGGCGGGAAGCGGTATCTCAGGGCACTGTCGACGTGGTGATTGGGCGCTGGGGCGCTGATTATCCCGACGCCGACACCTTCGCAAACATCCTGGCGACAAAAGAGGGATTATTGGGACAGGTATGTGGTTCAGCCGAAGTGGATCGCCTGATTGCACGGGGACGATCAGAAACATCTCCGGCAGCGCGGCATGAGATCTATCGGCAGATCGAAGAGATCATTGCCCGCGACAGACCACTGCTTCCTCTCTTTCACGAGCAGACTTACCGTTTTGCGCGACCAGAAGTCGAGGGTCTCTCCTTAACTTATGGTTCCATCGCCGTTGACTATGCAAGTTTGCGAATCAACGCCTGATGCCTCTCGACCCGTTATCGGGGACGGTGAAGGGTTTCTCGCTGAACTTGAGAAGAGAGAACTTGAACGGATGGTAGTGAAGCGGGCTGACAGCCCTTACGTTGGCGAACGCACACCAAAACTACGGCAGGGGCGCGAAGAGATGCGCAAGCGCACCGAAGCATGGCCGCTATAACAGCTCGCGAAGACGTCCTTTTAACACAGCTTCCTTTGGGTTCTTGCTTGCACCCTGTAACCACTCTCGGACGCGCCTCAAGGTCAGACTATGCTTGATTGATTTCCTAACCTCTACCTCGATCTCGCAAACCTCCCCAGGGTCACAGTCATGCTCTCGAAGCGCCGCTACTCCTAAAACAACCGCCTCAAAAAGCCCGTCAGCTTCAAGCTCAACTGAATGCCTAATTCCTGAGGTATCAACATAACTAACCACACATCGCGCCATGAACGCGGATGGTAGCAATTTTCGCTGATTTTCGGCAGTGAAACTTTGTGCCACTAGTGAGATAAGTATTTTCTACGATACGACGCTAGAACCTCAAGGTGGTATCGAACTGCAATCGCGTGGTCGGTCGATTTAGAGATCCGGGAGGCGTCGGTACGAAGGGTCCTAGTAAACCTCTAAGCCGCTCTGTAATGATCCCGGTGACAGTAAAGACCACGCGCGAATCTGCGGCATAGGAAAATCCAAACCGATGACCGCGCATGTCAGACTGTTGCGTTATGTCAGAGAAGTTAAAAGGCGTCAACACTGCGTCTTTTTCGATACGCATAAAGGTGTAACCAAACTGCATGTCACCCTTTGCGCGCGTTTGTCCTACCTGCACTTCAGCCCATAGACCGTTGTTCTCATGGTTGGGTAAAACAATCTCAGTAGTACCTAACGCGGTGACCACGTCGTGCGTTTGTGTGTTAGTCACAAAGTTGGCGATAAGGGTCACAGGAAACCTCTCGCTATGCCTCAGCTCGAGGCGGGCGATTAGGTCCACCAAATTAAATCCCGATGCGAGACGGCCATCGCGGTTAGTAGCGTTGTTACTGAAGGTCGTTACGCCGAGGTTACCATTGCCGCCAACTAGTAAGTCTCTCGGAATCAAAGCCTGACTGGTAACAGTGCCGCCACCCGGAAGCGAGATTATCACCGGAAGCTGCAACAAACTCCCGAAGACCTGTACCGGTGAAATCAACTGCGTGCCGGAGAAATAAAGGTCCGCAATCGATAAACTCAACGCGACCTTTGAGCTCGGCTCGAATCGGGTACGGAGTTGTCCGCCGTAGAGTGCGAGATCGCGTCCTCCTCGACGCGACTGCTCGACATTGACTGTCCCGTCTGCGTTTCTCACGAAAGCTGAATTTCTCTCAAGCATTGGAAGTTGCCAGGCAACAAAGGTTACGTCTTTTAGGACGGAGTCTTTGGACGTGTGTGAATAGCTCTGGTTGAACCCATCGACCATGAGATCGTTGTCAATAGTCATTTCGGTGAAGGTCCAGGGGGGGTCAAACTTGCCACCTTGTAAACGCAGCCCCGGTAACTTCCGCGGTTTGTAGGTGATGAATGCTTGATCGAGAGCGAATGGTTTCCGATTAAAGAAGTCGGTAAATGTCTGGTTGGTCGAGATGTTGTCCGCCATGCTGCCAGTGGCGAGGCGCAACCCCCAATCAAACTCTTCGTTAATACTCCCACGAATGGTGAGGCGCGCCCGTAAACGCATGCGGTGTCGCGGTGTCAATTGGTTGCCGAAGGCCAATGGATTAGCCGCCGCCGCCAGGATGTTTGACTGCCCGAAAAGTGATTCAGACCGCAAGCGGATATCGCCACTGAACTTGATATTGCCTAACTGTGAGACGCTGCTTTCAACCTTCTTCAAGCGATCTTCCACTGACGGAGTCTGCGGCGCGTCCGAAATGGGTTCGACGCGGATGGCCGTCGTGACGGTTGCAGAGTCAGGCCGGTTTAACTGAAGAGCCAGCAAGCGAATGGTCTCCTGTTGCTGCTCGACCGTTTTTTGCAGTTGCTCCAGATGTTGTTGCAGTGCACTCAACTTCTCTTCAACAGTTTCCGGCTTATTGGACGGCGGCGACGATTCGGCGGTTTTCGTCGTCAAATCCACAGCTCCGGTTGGTCCATCCTCGGAATTAGTTTTAGTGGTGTTCTGAGCGCGAATCTCAGCGACACTCAGGACACAAAATGACCAGACGAGAAGCGCCAGGACGAGGGACTTCGCGATCTTCGAACCAACTTTTATAAGCATGCCTCGTGTTCCTTTGTAGTAAAGATTGGTTGTGACCTTTAGAAATCAGAATGGGAGTTTAGCCTTAAGTCCGGATGAACAGCAGCTTAAATCAATGTTAAGTCGATAATATAAGCGAACGATTCGTCCGCTCATCGGACGAATACATAAAGGCTGCGTGCAAGCCTTCAGATCAAGTCTCGAAATGTTTTAAGGTAGCCCGACGCGGTCGTCAGTGTTTATCTAGCAGCAGGTCTTAGAAGTTGGAATCTTTAGAGAAACGAATTTCCAGGAGCAGAGCCATTAAGAAGGCTTTAGTACCTGCCACGTCGATCAAAAAAGCATCCCACTCCTAACTTCGTCCCGGGAATCGATCGGTTCGACTAAGCGCGCATCGTCAACTTGGTACCCATTAACCTCCTGGCTTACAGGGAATCCCTGCATCTCAGAATCCGGATATGGGGCAAGTAACTCCCTCAGCTCCGAAGCCTTTGCTTTGCTGCGCAGCCAGTCGTCAACACTCTCTTTCGTCAGAATCACGGGCATTCGATTGTGGATTGTTGCGAGCAGTTTATTTGCAGTAGTAGTGACGATTGCGCATGACTTGATTGAACTCTCCGTTAATCGCCATTCGTCCCAAATTCCCGCGAAGAAAAACGGCGCCGAGTTTTTCATCTGGAAGTAATGAGGCTGCCGCGCCTTTCCTAACTTCTCCCATTCATAAAATCCATCCGCAGGAATGAGGCATCTACGTCTCAGGAAGGCGTCTCTAAAGCTTGGCTTGCTTTCTAATGTCTCCGCACGCGCATTAATGAAACCCGTTGGCTTCTCGCTCCAATTTGGTATTAGTCCCCATTTCATTAGAGACATGGAGCGTTCTTCGTTTACCTCTGTGATAGTCCAGACGTCCTGCGACGGCGCGATGTTGTAGCGCGGTACGGTGGTGTCGAACAGCGCTCGCGTGTTTAGCCCTTCGAGCTCTACTCTGTCAGGTCGTCGCAGTGTCACACGGCCACACACTTGAAAAGCCCTCCGATCGTTTCGCTCAGACCCTTAACGCATTTCTGCCGGCCAGTTGCTATCTTAACCTTCAACCAATCACAAGTAAGATCGCCATCGCAAAAACTATCAGTGAATACTCAGTTCCTCAAGAAGTCGATCTAGCCTTAGGCCGTATCTAAGTACGGCAAAAGGCCGCTCAGGATTGAGCGGCCAATTGCATTCACTGTCATTGAAAATTAATCAAAAGGGTGGTGGAGATCACCGCCCATTCACTAGCGGACAGTTCAACTCAGTACGGTTGTACTTTCGCGCGAATGCCACTCTGAAGTTTACGAACAGTTGACCGCAGCAGGCCCCTCGATTTCGAGAACCAAGCGTTACTTGCAGCCGGAGAAGCACCCTCGACTTCCACAATGCGCCCACCCAACTCCGTCACGTAAAGCAAGCCAGTCCGCTCGTCATACGTCATGGACGTAGGCCTCGTCAGGCAGTTGGTCACAACCGTCGGCGGACCTGCCGGCGTATCGAAGCGCAGCACAAGACCAGGTGCGGTGATGAAGGGTGGCAAGATGGTGGTACCAGACGTGTGCTGCAGCACTAGATAGTCTCCCCCTATTGGTAACACATCAATCGCCGTCCTGAGTCCGGTAATGAGAGGGCTATGGGTTCCAGTCAGCGGATCGATCTGCTCCACTACTGAGACCCCTGGTGGGAATGGGAAGCCTCTGAAAAGCGTCACCAGTAATTGACCGTTGAAGTAACGAATGCCAGTCGGCACCGCCTCCACAAATGGTCCCCCAAAACTCGGAGGGGGTGGCATTGGGTTAAAGACTGGGTTCGGAATTGGCGGGAAGGTCGCAAGCGGTGAAAACGTACCCGTCGCGATGTCGACCTTCCGAACCAAGTTCTGTCCTCCATCCGAGACAAAGGCTTGGTTGTCAACGACGACCACGTCAAACGGGTTTACTCCGCGAAAACCCGACGGTGTGGTTGCGTCCATCGTGGAATCTGGGAAGTTAGCAACTAACTGGATTTTGATCTTGCCGCTGCTGTTTGCGAGCGTTACTTGTCCAGCACTGGCTAGTGTCTGCCGATTGGCTGGTGTGAGAGTAAATCCAGTCGTCGTTTTCTCGAGGGCGGCGCTGAAGTGAATCGCCAGCAGCGAGCTGAAAATCGGTGAAGCTGGGTTCGGGTTCGGGATGCCTCCGGTCATCAGAGTGTTGCCAATGCCGATGACGAGGTACAGCGTGCGTCCCCGCATAAAGACGCCGGCGGGTCCGGAGGGATCACCGACATCGTTGGTCGCAGAGGGCAGACCGTCCAATAGTGTGCGTCGGCCACCTAAAGGATCAACAATAGAGATGCGGCCCGAATGCAAAACGTCGAGTGTGCCGGTTTCTGAGACGATCAGATTATTTTGATTAGATTGAGTAATCCCAAGCGGTGAACGAAGGCCTGTCACCACGTCCGAACACTGGGCCATGGCCGGAGCGACTGAAAGCAAAACGGTCGCGGCGGCGAGTGTCAGAGAGAATCCTATCGATTCGAAAAGACGCGAGATGTGTTGTTTCATGGAAAGTTTTTCCTTTCTGGGCAAGATGATTCCGCGCCGCACGCGGGTTCCAACGAGGGCTTTTCCTGGATCGAAACGCAGCAATCTTTGGTTCCTTTCGATCAATAACGCGAGAACGAAATAACGAACCTCTAACCGGGGCGATGAATTTGATGTTTCGCTGCGCTCGCCTGTGACAATTGATCGTGTCTTAAGGGAAATGGCCTCTCGGCGATACCGACCGGGAGGGCATCATTCTTTCAACTCTATGTGACAGTTACTGCTTGTCGTAGACCGCGTTGGTTTCGAATTTCTTCCCCGTTGCATCGGTTCCACTCGTCATGACAGTGCGGCTCTTGCCATTCGCTGTCACTGTTATTCGCCCGGTAACAGTTACCTTGCCGCCTTTCTTGATAGTCATCGCGAGGGTTCTGGCGTCAACCCATCTGTAAGCGCGCGTGTCGGCCGTCGGATCACCGGTCACGGGATAATCTTTCCCGTCGAACTTTCCCGTCCATTCGTTGTGCGTAGCGGCACCGTTGGCATCGGTGCCATCGACGATAACTTTGGTATCGGCACCGGCGGCCTCGTACACCACTGTGTGGTTCTTGGTTGCGCCTGCGGGAATTGTTGACTTGGCTTCATTCAGCTTCCAGGTGCCCATGTATGCGTTCTGGGCGAAGCACACTCCTGCCGCAATGAAGCAGAGCACTGGGGCTAATACAAAGGTTTTTGCTTTCATATTTCCCTCCGGGAGATTAGGGTTAAGAACTGATTTTGAGCGCGCAGTCTAGTCCCGCAGCGCGCTTTTCGCAACAGCATCCTGCGTCTCCAAAATTCGAGGAGTTCTAGCCGATCGGCTGCCAATCGCCTTATCAGTCACTCGCCCCAGTTCAAACGATGTTTAAGAACTCAACAAGTCCTCAAGAATCCCTCAACCCGTCTGAGTAACCTCTACCTGTCAATTCAGAGATTGCCTTAACTCCCCCTCGCAGAGCCCG
>JBAPXA010000473.1:0-2228 GCA_049283975.1 Pyrinomonadaceae bacterium
CGCATTGCCGTCACAAGTGTTATTGCAGACCAGCGACGTTAAGCGCGATCACGACTAATTGAGTTAGAAAATACCGGCTTGGCGTTTTCGGGATGGTGATAACGTTCTATGACATCTTCATCATATATCGCTCGGTTGCTACATTCAGTGCAGGTCACCTCATAGGAAGCCTGAATCGGGGCTTCGCCTCTGGACATATCGGGAAAGAGGATTTGCTTTGACTTACATTTGACGCAGGTGTAGCGGAGATACCACTCACCGGGGTGTAGAGTGTGCATAAGGGGGGGAACCTGCCTTGTTCTGTCTCTGAGGAAAGACTCCCAGCATCTAACCTTGTAGAGCAATTGGCGGGCGTCGGTCAATAGGTGATGGCGATCATAGCAGGGGGCGAGGCGATAAATGGCTGTCCACATAAATGAACTGAACGAAATATTCGTTGTTGAATGGAATTCAAGGAAGAACCGATTTCAAATTCGAGTCCTTGGCGAATTATTAAGAGGTAATCTTCTTGCTGCAGTAAACGGACGGAATTCCGGCTGCGTTCCGCTTGCGATTGCACACACAGAGGCAGAAGCCCTCCAAATATCAAAGGTCATCAAGGCAAACGTAAGGAACTTGAGGCGTCAACACGGCGATAGCTTCGATACTCTTGATTGACTCGTCTTACCGAAGGGTGTATTCCGATTCTTAGTCAAACGGTCGTCAGCGTACACGCCGCAAATCCGCCTAACAAATAGCGGTTGTCCCAAACGGCCAAGCATCACAACGACTTCTCCCAAATCGCTGCCGCCCTGCCTTGCATTGACGAATTGAGAAATTTGAATAGAATGCGCGTCAATCGGCGACGATTTGCTGGGGTGAGGACAGTAAATCCTGAGGCTGAATGCCTCCGCCAACCGAAAAAAGGCCCAGGCCCAAAAAGCCGGGCCTTCGGTTTTTGGGCGAATGGGGTTTAGACTCCCGCCACTATGAAACTTCTTCTGATCACCGTTCTGGCGCTCGCGGTGCTATCCATAGGAGCGCTACCTACCCGAACTCAATGGGAATACAAAACCCATGAGCGGTGTTATGACACCGGCAGCATAAATCAGCTGGGAGCTGAGGGCTGGGAATTAGCCGGATTCAGTGAAACAGATGGCGGCACCTGGCATTGTGTCTTTAAGCGTCCACGTTAAATGCGGGAGGGCTTTCTTCGAGCTGAGACTGGGGAACGCACTTCTTGTCAATTGACCAACTCGCGTAAGCGCTCTTTCGTGACAGCCTCTTTTGGTGTTCGCGCTCCGCCGTTCAGCCATAACTTGCTTAAAGGTTACTTCGTGAGTTACAGAGCTGCGGATTTCTACCTGAAGTTTTGTGATTGCACCAGGAGGGCAATCATGCTCGCGGAAGGTCTTTACGGCCAGCACAACTGCTTCATCTTCACCGGGGGCAATGGCATGAGCAACGGCATAACTCACGGCATAAAAAGCGGGGCCAACGTTGGCCCCTTAGTCTTAACTACTTGATTCTAATGGTAGGCGCGTGGGGATTTGAACCCCAGACCCCTACCGTGTCAAGGTAGTGCTCTACCCCTGAGCTACGCGCCTACAAGTGATTTTTTCAAACCCGGCTCGACGTAAGTAATCACTTTCCGATCTGGTGGTGAAGCATTCCAGATCGTTTTTGGTGATCGTCGAGGCGTGGGCGAAACTAACAAACGGCTCGCGGAAGTGTCAAGCAGGGCTTTATTCAGATCGCCGACGGCAGTTCAAGTCAATTGCAGTTCGGGAGCGATAGCTCGCGATAAAGCCGGTAACCCGAGCTAGTCGACTGAGGTTATCAAGTCCGGACTCAACATCATGAACGAGCACTCACCGCCAAGAGCGTTACAGAATCCTACGCCGCGGCGAATTATTTTGGTGGCTCTTTCATCTGGAAACTTGAAATCAAAGTTAGCGGTCTTTAGTGCTGCTTCAAGCGTCCGCAGTTGCTCATCGCCACTAATGAATTTCACTTCGGCGACCTCTGTGCTTCCCGCCGCACCGGGAACAAGGACAATGTAAAACTGGGCCTCACTGGTTTCTTGCACACGTTTCAGCACGCGTCCAAGCTTCACCGTATGCGATTCCTGGAATGCTTTTGTCGCTTCCTTTACATGCAATTCGCTTTTTTCTTTGCCAACCATTCGCTCCAGACTCTCTCGCGCTTCCGGCACCACCCGAATTCCTACCGCAGCCGTTGCATACATT
>JBAPXA010000474.1:0-4935 GCA_049283975.1 Pyrinomonadaceae bacterium
GCTCTTTGCCGACGAACCGCTCGCATTTAAGCCTGGAGAGAAATTTCAATACAGTAACGCCGGCTACATGATCCTCGGAGCGATCATTGAGCGCATCTCCGGGCAAAATTACTACGCTTACGTTAAGGAAAACATTTACAAGCCGGCTGGCATGACTGACACGGGCTTTTACGAATCCGACGGCAATACACCAAATTTGGCAATTGGCTACACGAATATGAATTCTAACGGTCAGCGCGAGCCGGGACCGCGCCGCGAGAATACGGATTTGCGAGAAATTAAAGGCGGTCCGGCAGGCGGCGGACACTCGACAGTTGAAGACCTGCTCAAGTTCCACCTTGCGTTGCGAAGCCATCAATTGCTCAACTCGAAGTACACCGACATCGTGATGACGGGCAAAGTGGAGGTTGGCATGCCAATCGGCAAGTACGCTTACGGATTCAGTGACAAGATTTTTGGTGGGAAACACATTGTCGGGCATAACGGCGGAGCACCCGGAATTGCTGCCAACTTCGAGATGTATCCTGAACTCGGCTACACAGCGGTTATCCTTTCAAACTACGATCCGCCTGCCATGATGCCGATCATTATGAGAATTCGCGAGACCATTCCGAGCGCAGTGTTATAGTGCCTCGCGTTCCCAGCACCGTCGCCGCCCAACAAGTCGCTCAACCTGACCGTCCTCAGTGTGCCTGTCCTCCGTGCCCCAGGGATTCACCCGGTACGAGTTACCAATCGGTCGAGATGCGATCTGTCGAACAGAAAAGCGCTACCGAAACAGACATTGACTGGCCTGTCGGCACGCGTTACTTGGTATTCCTCGACACGAATGGTAATGAAGTTGAAGTTGAACGCTTGTAAACCGGGGCGCAACCCAACAAACCTTGCAGCTGACGGCGCGAGCCTCTTTTTCAAGTAATTTCTTTCCTTTCAACTTGAATGCTGATCGCGCACCGCAGCTGAGGCCAGCGTTAGATGGCTCTCGTAATCGAAGCGGGGATTTCGATGTTATCGCTTTTAAATGTACTGAAAAGCAGAGTAGTTATCATAACCACAATTGTGCTGTCTTTGCTGATATTGTGTTCGTTGAAATCACACACCGACATTGCAGCTAGAGAAACTAACCGCCACGAGTCAGCGAATCGGCAGGTGGATTTTACCCAAGCGGAGATGGTGTTGAATCTTTTACGGTCTTCCGCTAATGGAAATGTTGATCCTCAGATGATCGAGTACGTGCTTAACGTCCATGGCACTGCTTTGATTATCAGCCAACAGAATATTTCCAGAACTGTGACGAGGGAGCAGTATAGAGTGCTGCTCTCAGCCTTGAACCGTGGGGAACTGCCGGACATTGCACCGGTTGACGCGAGTGAGCGGTCACGGCGCGGCGTAGAAGGATTACGTAAGGATGTGTGGTTTGCTCTGCGCTGGGGTAGAACGAAGACGAATCTTCTTGCAGAGAGAATTGAAGAAATCAAGCGGCATGATTTCTCCCGCAACGTTAAGGCTTTAGCGATTCGCTTTTTACCCGAACCAGTAGAGTTGTCGCTGCACCTTTACATCGTCATGGGCGGACGTGCGGGAGCAGCCGCGCTCTCAGGCGACGAGATATATTTCGACGTTCTTGCCACAAGCTATCGAGCGGCGAACGGGGCATTACAATACCCTGCCCCAGCAGAAATTGGTGAATACTTCGCCCACGAAATACACCACATCGGGTTATCGCAAATACTGAATCGAACGCGCCGTCATTTGCGGCTGAACAATCAAGAGCAACAGGCGTTCAGCTTCCTGACGGCACTTGTTATGGAAGGTAGTGCCTCTTACCTGATTAACGCACACCGTAGCCTAGATGTAATGAGTCGCGATCCTCAATTTACGGAGAGCCTCAAGAAAGGGGATGAATTGTTAAAGCTTAGTGAACAGGTTTTGCGATCGGTGCTTGAGAGTAATCTCGACGGCGAAGCTTATGATAAGGCTACCACGCCATTTTTAGGTTCAGGTTGGCACAGTGCCGGCGCTATTATGCTCGCCGCAATAGATCAAGCGAACGGCTTGCGAGCCATGATGAAGGTCTTGCGCGACCCCAGAAAGCTGTTAGTCGAATATAATCGGGCCGTGGCGAAACTTAAATCAACGATTGGGCGGCAGCCGTTCGACACTAAATTGGCCGGAAGAATTTCATCTATGGGCGCGTAGTCGGCTGAAAACAAACACGCCATCTAACAACGGCATGCACCCGACGCCCCCTCACAGAGTCTCTAATGTACGTTGAATTGGGTGATGCCGAGCGTTGGATGGCTTCTCGAATGTCCTCGACAGACACAAAAACTAAACGGAAAGCTGTCCTGTTAGGCTTCGGCGCCCTTATCGTCACATCCGCCTTGTTCACACTCTGGTACTTTCCGACACTGACTCTTCATCGCGTCTCCATTGCCTGTGGCCGGAACAATTCGAGCTCAAGGTGGCAGACTATTCTTGGCATTTCTGTGTATGAATCGATGGTCAGTTATCATTCCGAGGAAGAAGCTCGGGGTGCCTTTGAGAACAAGATTGCTCGTCTGGAAACAATCGTCGAACTCACTAAAAATCCAGTTGGCTTTTCCAATGTTGATGAAGAGGTCGTCGGGACGTTCATCAATTCAGAAAGCCGAAGACGCTTTTGCATCATCAGGCTTCAGGGGAACGGCGTTTATCAAACCAATGCGCCTTCTTTGAGGTATGCCTGGGCGTTCGACAAATTTAGGGATAGCAACCATTACCGAAGCGCCATCCAACAAAGCCTTGCAGCTGACGGCGCGACAGCATTTTTCTCAAGTAATCTTTTCTCTTCAACTCGGATGCTGATCGCGCGCCGCAGCTGAAGGCCAACGTTATACGGCACGACGCCAGGCTGACCGAACGTCAGTGCGATCCGCTGCGCCCAGTCGTATTTCTGTGTGCCAGGTTTCTTACAAGCTGCATTCCATCATCTTAGGAGTGGCCTATGCCCGCGCTACCATCGTCGAATCCGAAACAGTTTGTTCAAGGTGCCCCGGTACTACATGTCCCGGATGTCGTCGCTACAGCAGCCTTTTATCGCGATGCGTTGGGTTTTACATCGGACTTCGGCGATGAGACATACGCGGTCGTGTGGCGCGACAACTCCGCGATTCACTTCGTTAGAGACGAAGAAAGTCCGAAGGGCGTCCACTTGTTTCAGTGGGTGAAGGATATCGACGCTTATTATAGAGAAATCGTCGGCCGAGGCATTGACGGTGTCACGGAGCCAAAGGACCAGCCGTATGGCATTCGTGAGATCAGTGTGCGAGATATAAACGGTGTTGGAATTGTATTCGGCCAGGACATCGAACACGCTTGAGAGGTTTGGGGTGCCGCATAACAAATCGTTGGACCGGAGCGGTGGGAGCGTAGACTCAACGATGAATTATGAATGATGAACGCTGAATTGAAATCGAGCCACCGCGTCAACTCAGACGTTGGGCTGCTTACAAGCTGAGATGAACGTAGGAGAAGTTGATGAGCGATACAACCACCTTAATAGCCGCCTTAGAAAATGCCCCTGGTGTTATCATTCCCCTGATTCATGAGGTGCCGCCCCAGTTCCTGAAGCGTCGGCCCAGCCCGACGAAATGGTCCGCTTATGAACACGCTTGTCATCTCTCCGGCAGTGATGGGCCATTCCTCGCGCGCCTCGACTTAATGCTATCTACTCCAGCGCCTTTCATAAGGTCCATCGTTAATTCTCCAGAGGTGGAATCGGGAGCGCTACTTAGCGTTGATTTAGACGAAGCACTCGACCGGTATGTGAGAGAGCGAGCCAGTCTGGTTAAGAGGCTGAAGGAACTATCGGTAGAGGACTGGCAGCGAACGGCAGAGCATGAGGCATTCAGTCATTATTCGGTATGGATCATGTTCCGGCATCTGCTGAACCACGAGATGTTTCATGCCTACAGGATTGAAGAGTTGCTGCTAAAGAAGGACTGGGAATAGGCAGAAACTACGGCAGGTCGCAGCCTAACCAGTCGTTGGGTTTACGACGCGCCGCCGAACAAAGCCTTGCAGCTGACGGCCAGGGTTAGGTTGCGCTGCTCAACCAGCCGCGTAGCGGCGGAATATGGTAGCCAGGGGCAAGCGCGCAGCGCGCCGCCCCTGGATTAGTGGGATAGGATTTCGCGCCCTGAAGGGGCGCAATATTCTGTCGCCCGCTTCGCGGGCTCTGTAATTCAGGGGGGACGTGATCCCCGGGTTACGCTCGCTGCGCTCGCTTACCCGGGCTACCTTCTGCCGCCGCTCCGCGGCTCGTTGACGCGGACATCCCCGTTGACACTTTGTTTAGTTGGCGTTATCAGGTTGGGCGTCGCCCAACAGAGCCTTGCAGCTGACGGCGCGATAGCATGCTTCTCAATGATTTCTTTCTGCTCGGATTGAATGCTGATCGCGCGCCGCAGCAGAAGGCCGGCGTTATATTGCTTCCTCTAGGCTAGGTTATGAACGTCGAGAAATACTCCAGGTCAAAATTTGAATCTCTCGCTTCAGATCCGGCAAGCACCCGGAGGCTCGCTGATGAACTGCAAGATGATGTAGTGCAGAAAATTCACGAGGCTGTTTCCTCCGCTGTTTCAAAAGTTGTACAGGCTCTCAATGCGGAAGGTCACGATCTTAGGCTTTATGAAGAGATTCGTCCTGGAGCCGTTGCCTATCGTGATGAGCCGGTTGAAGGCCAATGCAACTTGAGACTTGGGTGCGACGTTGTAATCAGCGCGGGCTACTCAGACACGAAGACGGCTGAAGAAATCGATGCGGAGATATTTCGAGATTCTTAAATCCGTCCGGTTAATGGTCTGGTGACCGCTTTGCACTGAGGGCGCAATTTAACAATCCATCTGAGGCTGACGAGTCAAGATATTTCTTCTAACTCAGGCAGCATTTTTC
>JBAPXA010000475.1:0-3510 GCA_049283975.1 Pyrinomonadaceae bacterium
GTCGCTACTGGAAGTTTTCGTCGCATGATGCAGTTAGAACTGGTAAATGATGGTCCCGTCACTATCCTGATCGACAGTAGGAAAACCTTTTGAAGATGCAACTTGAATTCGCCGTAGCTGTTTTAGCCTGCGTCTCGGCGCTCACCCTTTCTGCCTGTAGTAACTCGAGCCCCTCCGCAACAGACAACGATGTCGACATCAGGACGGGCGTCAAGCCGATCGCTGATGCCCAAGTCGCTGTGATTGAGACAGAAAACTTTGGCGAGATTGTGATAGAGCTCTACCCAAACGTGGCGCCGCAGATGGTGGAACGTTTCAAGAAACTAGTTCATGAAGGGTTCTATGACGGGACGACGTTTCATCGAGTAAATGCAGATTCGGCCCTGATTCAGGGAGGCGACCCGCTTTCGCGCGACAATGATCCGGCGAACGACGGCACTGGAGATTCACCCTACCCCAACGTTCCCGCTGAATTTAGTGACCTCCCTTTTGAGCGTGGGAGTGTCGGTGCGGCGCGAAGGGAAGCGAGTCCTCCGGGCGCTCCCGGGCCAGGCCTAACAGAAGCGACAGCGCGTAACTCGGCAAATTGCCAGTTCTTCATTACGCTCAAGCGCGAGCCGGATTACGACGAAGACTACACGTTGTTTGGGCGGATCATCGTCGGGTTAGGTAATGCGGAAATAATAATGCGGGCGCCGGTCGAGGGTGAGACCGAAACGCCCGCGGACAAAATAACCATTAAGCGGATTACCTTGCAGGATCGCGCAAAGTATCCCGCTACGATCCAGTAGCTTCCTCAGATCGATTCCTCACTCGCTTTAGAACGCTGATCGAGCTCAAACCGTTCGCGATCTCGCCGCTCGATCTTATCGATGAATTCCAACTCTTCGTTGTCCTCGTAGCTGACGCCGATGGCATGGGCATTCTCCTCGACGTCTGATTGATCCGGCGTCGGATTGTGTCCCGCCACCGACTCTGAGCCGCTGTCATTTACGTCTTCCCACGAGGCGTCCAGGTCGCCACCGGAATCACGGGGCGATGCCGCGGTGTTGTCTCGCAGCCGGTGCGCCAGATGCTCGGGATCCTTGGGGGCGCGCGAAATCTCTCCCTCCATAAACTCTTCAATCTCGGGATCAGGCACGTACTCAGGATCGTTCGCCAGGTACTCAAAGTCTTTCGCAGATTTGTTATTCATAGTTATCTTCCTTGATCGTGCCGCCGGCGGCGGAGTTTCGGAGTTAGCAACCTCCAAAAAATTTTCACAGCAGAAGTTGAGGGGGTTTTCGCAGCGACTATAACAAAGCTCGGGAGAGACGAGCAATCTTATCTGAAACGAATTATCAGCGCGCTTCAGGTTTTTACCTGGAATCTGGTTCAGGATGGGAAAGAGCATACGATCCACGAATTCACACGAAACGGACACCAAACTATCTTCGTGACAGTTCGCGTCAATTGGTGGATCGTTTTTATGTTGCTCCTCCGGGCGATGTAAAGGAGGCTGGAACTTCCACCCAGCAGAGTGACTGCTTGACGATTAGTGACCGCGCCTCTAAACTTAACTACGTCAAAACAATGAAAATTTCGAACAATTTGTCACAGATGCGTTAGGAGACGCGTCCAGTTTTTCTTCGCCTAGCCAAGCTCAGCATGCCTAACAGTCCCTTTAATTCGCTTCAGCAGTTCACTCCCGGCCCCGGGTTATCCGGCCAGTTTTATTCGCTTCCGCAGCTCGAAAAAGAGAACGTAGGTCCAGTCTCAAAACTACCGGTCAGTATTCGGATTGTTCTCGAGTCGTTATTACGAAACCTGGACGGTAAACGAATCACCGAAGAGGACGTTCGCGGACTTGCCAATTGGCAACCGAACGCTGCCCGCACGGAAGAGATTCCCTTCGTAGTTGCACGTGTGCTCTTACAGGATTTCACCGGAGTGCCTCTCCTGGTTGATCTCGCGGCGATGCGTTCGGCAGTCGCGCGGCTACGCAAGAACACGGGAGTCATAGAGCCCCTCGTTCCGGTTGATTTAGTAATTGACCACTCCGTTCAGGTTGATTTCGCAAGCACGTCCGATGCGTTCGAGAAGAACATGCTGATGGAGTTTAAGCGCAACAACTCGCGTTATCAGTTTCTGAAGTGGGGCACTCAAGCCTTCGACGGCTTCAGCGTGATCCCGCCGGGAATCGGGATTTGTCACCAGGTGAATCTTGAATACCTTGCAAAGAGCGTTTGGGAGAAGCACACGGTTTATTTTCCCGACACCCTGGTGGGCACGGATTCTCATACCACAATGATCAATGGACTGGGGATTGTCGGTTGGGGCGTGGGCGGCATTGAAGCAGAAGCTGCGATGTTGGGCCAGCCGGTTTATATCCTTACGCCTGATGTTGTTGGCGTGTGCCTCAGCGGTGCTTTGAAAGACGGTGTCACTGCTACCGATCTGGTGCTGCGAGTTACGGAGATGCTACGTCAGGCCAAGGTGGTGGGTAAGTTTGTCGAGTTTCACGGCGAGGGAGCGGCGAGTCTTTCAGTAACCGATCGAGCGACTATTGCGAACATGGCACCGGAGTACGGCGCGACCATGGGCTTCTTCCCGATCGACGAGGAAACCTGCATCTACCTGCGGGCAACGGGTCGCGACGATGCCCAGGTTGAGGCCGTGCGCAGTTACTACACCGCACAGGGAATGTTTGGCATTCCGCGTAAGGGGGAGTGCACTTACAGCTCATTGCTTGAACTTGATCTGGGTGAGATTCGTCCGAGTGTGGCTGGACCCAAGCGTCCGCAGGATCGGATCGAGTTGCCGCAGCTCAAGGATCAGTTTGCCGCGCTCTTGCAGAAGCCGGCCAGCGAAGGTGGTTACGGAAAGTCGGCCGAGGATATCTCATCGCGGTACTTCGCGCGCATTGGCACCATCGATATTGCCAAGGTGCCGCTCGGTGGCGGCGGTGAACAACGCCCGGATTCGGTGCCTGTTGCCGCCGGTGGCGTCGTGACGCCAAGCAACACGAGTGTCTGGACCGAAACCGAAATGGTGAACAATAGACCAACCCCCGATCGCCTGGTTGAAGTTCACCCCGAAGAGTTTCCACATGCTGAAGTCGATTTAGGCCACGGCGACGTACTGATCGCTGCGATTACGTCCTGCACGAATACCTCAAACCCAAGTGTGATGCTGGCCGCGGGATTGCTGGCCAAGAAAGCTGTCGAGCGGGGTTTGCACGTTAGACCTGCTGTTAAGAACTCTCTGGCGCCAGGTTCGCGGGTTGTGACGGACTATCTGGCGCGCACCGGTCTCCAACCATATCTCGATAGACTCGGCTTCAACATCGTCGGCTACGGGTGCACCACCTGCATCGGTAACTCGGGCCCGCTTGATCCCGCGATCGAACAACTCGTAGTTGATCACGATCTGATCGCCGCCAGCGTGCTATCTGGTAATCGGAACTTCGAAGCGCGCGTTCATCAAAGCATCAAGGCAAATTTCCTGATGAGCCCGCCACTTGTTGTTGCT
>JBAPXA010000476.1:0-8035 GCA_049283975.1 Pyrinomonadaceae bacterium
GCGAAGTATCCCAAGGACGACGATGCTTACACTCGCTACCTCAAGCCGTGGGTGGCGCTCTACGATAAATGGGAGCGCAAACAGCGCGTGCCGCAACTGATTTACGACCAGAACAACTTTGCCGAGGGCTATCGCTTGGGCAAGCAAGTGTTAGCCGAAGATCCCAATGATCTGGCTACGTTGATGTATCTCGGTTACGGCGCCTACCTGGCGAGCACCTCAGCCAAGAATGAATCGTTCAACACTGAAGCTCGCGGTTATGCGCAAAAAGCGATTGCCGCCATCGAGAGCGGCAAGGCACCAGACGAATGGAAACCCTTCCGGGACAAGACTGATGCGCTCGCGCGTCTCTACTACACGCTTGGCTTCATAGATTTTCGCAGCAACCCCACGCAAGCAATCGACTCGTTCATTAAGACGGCGAACTTGGAAAGCGATCTGAAGAAAGCGCCTTCGACTTATTACTTTATCGCTGCCGCTTATGAAACCGGTCTGTACAAGAGTCTGGCCGCGGCCTATGAGGCAAACTTTGCGGGCAAGCCGGAATCCCCGGCAAGCAAAGCAGCGCTGGAAAAATTGAACCTGGTTATTGATCGCATGATCGATGCGTACGCGCGCGCGGTTGCGGCCGCAGGCAACGATCCGGCTAATGCACAGAACAAAGCACAGTGGATGGCGAGCCTGACAAACTACTACAAGTTTCGTCACGATGGTCTGGATACCGGTTTGAGTGATCTTATTGCCGGGGTGATGACAAAGCCTTTGCCGCCAAAACCTTAAAAACGGGTTTCGAGTTCCGAGTTCCGAGTTTCGGGTTCTGAGAAGAGCGGTTCTGAGTTCGAGAGAGCTGCAGGCGACGCTAGGGCCTCTTTCATATAGCTGGTGCTAGTATCACAACTCGACGGAACCTCGAGAATCCCTTGACCGTAAACGCCTCGGGATCCTGAACCCGCAACTGAGGCTGCCGATGGACAAGACCAGCGAAATAGGTGAAGCCGTAGCGGCGCCGGAAGTTTTCGAGCGTCTGAATCGGGCCAGGTTATTCATCGATCAGAGCTACGACTTGCCGCTCGACCTGAAACAGATCTCCAGCCAGGCTTGTTTCTCGCGTTATCACTTTCTGCGCTTGTTCCGGCAGGCCTTTAATAAGACGCCGCATCAATACCTGGTGGAACGCCGGATCGAGAAGGCGAAGGAACTATTGAGCTCCGATAACCTGCGTGTGACGGACGTTTGTTTCGAAGTTGGATTCCAGAGTCTCGGCTCGTTCAGTACCCTGTTCCACAAGTCAGTAGGCCACCCACCGATTACCTACCGCGAAAAGAGCCGCGAGACCAAAGCGGCCAAACGACAAGTACCCGGCTGCTTCCTGGTGATGTACGGCCTTGAATCTGCCTAACCTTTCAATCTCTCTCAAATAAGCCCCACCATCAGTCCGCGGAGCGGACGGTTGAGAATAGACCAGCACTTCAGTGCTGGGTTGCTCCGAGCTGATATTGCAGTCCGTGAAACGGACGGCTGGAACCAGATCGGAACTCCGTTTGAAAATCTCAGTCGCCCGCTTCGCGGGCTCTATTAATTGCGCGGAACGCTGATCCCCGCACTAAAGTGCTGGGCTATTTTCAACCGTCCGCTTCGCGGACTCACCATTAGCAATTTTGGAGAAGCACGCGGCGCGCGGATCGTATACTCTCCAGTAAATCAATTAAGGAGTGGAAACATGATTCGCAGGATGTCTCACGCCACAATTTTCGTTAACAATCAGGAAGATGCCCTCAGCTTTTACCGCGACAAGCTCGGGTTCAAGCTGCACACCGATGCCATGGTTGGCAGCGACTTCCGTTGGCTGACGATCACCGCGCCCGACCAGCCAGACTTTGAAATCATCCTCATGGAGCCAAAGCCGGGCATGCTCATGGACGAAGCCACCGCCACCCAGTTGCGCGCGATTATGGATAAAGGAGTGTTAGGCGCCGGGGCCTTTCACACTGATGATTGCCGCGGGACTTATGAGGAACTGAAGAGCAAAGGCGTGCAGTTTGTTTCGGAGCCCGCCGAAAGACCTTATGGGATTGAAGCCGTATTCAAAGACAACTCCGGCAACTGGTTTAGCCTGACGCAACCGACCGAAGAATAATCCCAAGTCTCAAGTCCAAAGTCTCAGGTCTCAAGTCCCAGATCAGATGAGACCAGAACTTGAAACCTGAGACTTGAGACTTGAGACTTAGTAAGCCTTCAGCTCCGTGATCGCCTGCGCTACGTCCGTTGCTTGTGGGAGGATCGCATCTTCAACCTGCGGTGCGTAGGCCACAAACGTATCCAACGCCGCGACGCGTTTCACTGGGGCATCCAGATATTCGAAAAGCTCATCACCAATTCGTGCCGCGATCTCGGCGCCATAGCCAAACGACAAACAGTCTTCATGGGCCACGATCACGCGACTCGTTTTCTTCACGGTAGCCACTATCGCATTCCAATCGTAGGGCGCGAGCGTGCGCAGATCGATAATCTCGACACTCACTCCCTGCTGTTCGGCTTGTTTCGCTGCTACCACTGAACGCTGCACGAGCGCTCCGTAAGTAATAATGGAAAGATCCGTACCTTCACGCACCGTTTTCGCTTTCCCAAAAGGAATCATGAAATCGTCAGATGGGTATTGCGACTTGTTGTAAGCCTGGCGATATAGATGTTTGTGCTCGAGGAACAACACCGGGTCGTCGCAACGAATCGCCGTGCGCAGCAAGCCATTGGCATCGAGAGCATTTGACGGATAGACAACGCGCAGACCGGGAATCTGCGTGAACGAGGAAACACCCGACTGCGAGTGGTAGACCGCGCCACCTTTTAGATAACCGCCGATGGGAACGCGAATCACGAGCGGCGCTTTCCAGTCGCCTCCCGAGCGCCAGCGCATCAAAGCCAGCTCGTTGCGAATCTGATGAAAGGCCGGCCAGATGTAATCAAAAAATTGAATCTCAACCACTGGCTTCAGACCGCGAGTGGCCAGGCCGATTGCCCGGCCGACAATATTTGCTTCGGCCAGAGGTGAGTTGTAGACGCGGTCGCTGCCGAATTTTCTTTGCAGGTTTGCCGTGACCTTAAAAACGCCGCCTTTGCCTTTAACTTTTTCCAGATAAACATCGCGCGAAACGTCGGCCACGTCTTCGCCAAAAACAAGAATGCGTGGATCGCGCGCCATCTCCGTATGCAGGCAGCGATTGATCAGATCAACCATTGTCCCCGGATTGCCGCTCAGCTCAGCGCCGGCTTCGTTGTCGAACTCCTTCGCGGTGGGGTCAACGTCAGGTGAATAGACGTATTGGGTTGCTGATTTCGGATCGGGTTGCGGGCTCGCCAACGCCAGATCCGCAGCGGCAGTCACTTCCTTATCGATGTCGTCTTTTATCTTCTGTAAACCGTCCTGATCTATCACTCCTTCGTGGACAAGATGAGATCCGAAACGCTTGATCGGATCAAGCTCGGAATCAGAAACGCGTTCTTCATCGGGACGATAGAGTTTCTCGTCGTCGGAAAGCGAATGCGAATAGGGACGAATCACCTTCGCATGAACCAGGGCCGGACCTTTGCCCGCCCGCAGATAGTCGATCGCCGTCTGCATTACTTCCAGGGAAGCGAGTACGTCTGTGCCGTCAACTCGCTGCACCAGAAGATTCGGGAAATTTTCAACTAACTTTGAAGCGTCGGCGCCGCAGGTTTGCACTTCAACCGGGACACTGATGGCGTAACCATTGTCCTCCAGGAGGATCAACACTGGCAGTTTCAGATTACAGATCGTGTTCAGGGCTTCCCACGTTTCACCTTCACTCGTGGTGCCGTCGCCGAGCGAAACATAAACCACTTCGTCAGCGTGAAAGCCCGTCACGTTCTGTTTGAGTTCCTTGATCAAGCGCGCGCGATAACCGGCTTCCGCACAACCCGCAGCCTGCAGCATCTGCGTGCCGGTGGGAGACGATTGCGAAACGATGTTCAGCTTTTTGTGGCCCCAGTGGGACGGCATTTGCCGGCCGTGAGAGTTTGGATCCGCTGCGGCGCCGACAGCGGAAAGCAATTGCTCCAAAGGCGTCATTCCCAATTGCAGGCAGAGCGCGCGGTCGCGGTAGTAGGGATAAAACCAATCGTAGCCCGGCTTCAGGACCAGGCCCGCGGCCACGAGCACGGCTTCATGTCCGGCGCCACTGATTTGAAAGAAGATCTTGTTTTGGCCTTTAAGTTGGATCTCTTTGTCGTCTAGCTTTCGCGACAAATACATCGTGCGATAGATCGCCAGCATTTGTTCGCGATCCAGTTGTCCGCTCTCACGCGGTTTCTCAGACTTCGCTGCGCGCGGCTTCCCTGGTACAGGGGCCGTCGCCGGAACTGCGGCTGGAGCTGTTGCTGCTTGCGCCACGGAAAGTTGTACTGCCGGACGAGCCTGTTCTGCTGGTTTTGCTTCCGGCGCATCTACATGATCAGACTCAGCTTCACTCTTGCGCACGAGTTTTAGAACTTTTGTGTCGCTCATAATGTTTACTCGGAGGAGTTGTCGGGAAACTCAGTAGCCAGGATGGCGCGATATTCTTCAGCCATTGAGGGATGACCATGCGTCGTTGCCGCCGCAATGCCACGCTCATAGACCTCGCGCGCCTGATCGCGCTGGCCGAGTCGCTCGTAGGCTGACGCTAACATACCGTAAGCGTTCCCTTCGTCATCCGCGCTGGAAAGATATCGATCAAGAACTCCGATCAACTGACTATCATCGCCCGCTTTCTCATATTCTTTTGCCAAGCCGAACAGCACCGTGCTGTTGCCGGGATCGGTTTCGAGAATCTGTTTGAAGATGTCTATGCGACTCATCGCGGTCCTGACTCGTTTTGAGGGCTTGGTTTTTGAACTTTGTGCTTTGTACTTAATTCTTTGTTCCTGGCAATGCCACTTGAGAGCTTCTACAAGACGAAGTGCGTCAAGTTACACCAGCGAACAAAGTACAAAGTTCAAAGAACCGAAACCAGTCCCCAGTGGCAACCTGCTCACTTGCCAATCATGAGCTTCGCAATCGTCTGCAACTGCATATTGGAAGTACCTTCATAAATCGCGCCAATCTTTGAATCGCGCCAGTACTTCTCTACCGGATAGTCCTTTACGAAGCCGTAGCCACCGTACAACTCGATTGCTACTGAGCTGATTCGTTCCGCCGCGCGCGAGGCGTACAGTTTGGCAATTGCCGCTTCTTTGACGAAAGTGATGCCTGCGTCTTTCATCCGCGCCGCATTGTAAACAAGCAGGCGCGCGGCTTCGAGTTCCGTTGCCATCTCCGCTAACTGAAACTGCACCCCCTGAAACTGATTGATCGACTTGCCAAACTGCTGCCGCTCCCCGGTGTAAGCAAGGGCGGCATCCAGCGCACCGCGCGCGATCCCGATCATCTGGGCGCCAATGCCGATACGGCCTTCATTCAAAGTCTCGATCGATGTCTTGTAACCCTTGCCAACTTCGCCCAGCACATTCTCTTTGGAAACCGCGCAATCTTCCAGAATTAACTCGGTGGTCGAAGACGCGCGAATGCCAAGTTTGTTTTCTTTCTTGCCCACCGAGAATCCCGGAAAACTCTTTTCCACGATGTAAGCAGTAATGCCCCGATAACCAGCTTCCGGATTCGCATTGGCGAAGAGAATAAATATCTCCGCCTCGTTACCGTTCGTGATCCACAACTTCCGGCCATTAATTAAGTAATGGTCGCCTCTATCGACAGCTCGAGTCTGCATAGCAAACGCATCTGAGCCAGAGCCAGCTTCGCTCAACGCGTAAGCTCCAACCGAGCCGGTTGCAAGCCGGTTCAAGTATTTTTTCTTCTGTTCCTGATTGCCCCAGTGAATGAGCGCGTTATTGACCAGCGTGTTTTGCACGTCGACAAACACGCCAACCGACGCATCTACGCGCGAAAGCTCCTCAACCGCAACTATGGCCGTGAAAAATGAAGCTCCCGCGCCGCCAAATTCTTCGGGCGTTTCAATCCCCATCAGGCCCAGGTCAAAGCACTGCTTGATCAGGGCTGGATCGAGCTTCGCCGCTTCGTCCATCGCTTCTACGCGCGGACGTAATTCGCCTTCGGCAAACTCGCGCACACTGGAGCGAAACATCTGCTCATCTTCGGAGAGCGTCGTTAGGGGTGATCCGAAACTTGATCCAATCGCGGTTTTGCTTTGACTCATCTAATCCAACCTTAACTCAGCAATAGAATTTTTCTGGAAACGACTAGCATCATAATCAAACGCCACGGACAATGTCCAAAGCGGAAAACCCCAGGTACTGATGCAGTTTGAATCCACGAACGAACGGACCCTCATCCAATGATCGTCAGCCAATAAGTCCAAACTGCATCAGTACTAACCTCCACCTAAACAGCCGCAAGCAGCAAGCTTGCTCCGTCTCACCCGCGGATGCATGATAAGCAGGCAATCTATACCTTAACCTGTTACGTGCTGTCCCGGTTTTCCTAAGACTAACTATGCCTGAAACGACGAAGAGCGGAAGTAAATCAAAGAAGTTTGCTCCTCTGGGCATTATCTTCGCCGCCTTAGGCTTGCTGCTCTTTGCCTACACAGTGAGGAAGGCGGGCGTTTCCCAAATCGTGGACGGCATCCAGCGACTCGGGATTGCCTTCCTGTTACTGATTGCAATTTCGTCGATTAGGCTCATGGTTCGTGCGCTCGCATGGGTTAAGTGTTTGGAAGCGCCGCACCACTTGCCCTTTCGCGACGCGTTGGCGGCTCGCGTGATGGGCGACGCGTTGGGCAACATTATTCCCCTCGCGAGCATGGCTGTTAGCGAACCTTCGAAGGCGGCGTTCGTGAGGCATCGTGTCCCGCTCATGGCGGGGCTCTCCGCCCTTGCGATTGAAAACATTTTCTATAGCCTCTCCGTCATCCTGTTTATTTTTTCCGGCACCACTGCCCTGCTGCTCACATTTCCCTTGCCGAAGGCGCTGCGTTATGCGGCGCTGGGAACACTGGCGGGGGTCGCAATAGTCGCAGTTATTGGTTACCTGGTGATTCACAAACGCTGGCGGTTCCTCAGCGGGATCTTTGTTTTTCTAAGCAACCGGACGACCGGACGGAGTTGGCTTGAGCGAGCAACTGCGCGCACGAAGACTCTCGAGGAGCGAATCTATGGCTTCTACGATCGCAATCGCCGTCACTTCATGACGATTTTTGCATTAGAGATTGGTTTTCATCTTGCCGGGATTCTCGAGATTTACACCACGCTGTCTTTCATCAGTGAGACCGTGGCGCCCACTTTGTTCACGGCATTTATTCTGGAATCGGTAAATCGTGTGATCAACGTGGTCTTCAAGTTTGTGCCACTGCGCACGGGGGTGGATGAAGCGGGGACGGGGATGCTGGCAAAAGTCCTGGGCTTCACGACGACGATTGGAGTGACGCTCGCGATTGTGCGCAAGGCTCGCGACATCTTCTGGACGACTGTAGGTGTGACTTTGATGTTGCGGCGCGGACTGTCGCTGCGTTCGCTACCGGAGCAAGGTGAGGAAGCGATCGGAGATGCTTAACGTGAGCTCCGGCATTTGATCTTTGGCCCTTGTGTCCTTAAGTTCAGAAAACGAAATCGTATAATCCGCTCCGCGGACTTCGAAGAGCCCAAAAACCTCTTTTTCATTCATGAGCTAACGCCGCCACTGGATCGAGGTTCGAAGCGCGCAAGGCCGGGTAAAGTGCTCCCAACCCGCCTCCGAGAATGCCGATAGCAGCCGCAGTCAAGCCCCACTTCCAGCTAAACTCGAAAAACAAACCGTACACGCGATGGATCAAGTAGCCGATAAGAAACGAGCCCAAGAATCCGGCCACCAGGCCAATCGCGGAGATTAACAAAGCCTCCTTCTCGATCAGTCCAATAATATAAGGACGCGACGCGCCCAGGGCCTTCAGAATTCCAATCTCACGAGTTCTCTCGGTGATGGTCGTATACATCGCCAGCATCACCACCACTGCACTGACGACGGCGGCCAGGCCAACAAGCACGC
>JBAPXA010000477.1:0-6596 GCA_049283975.1 Pyrinomonadaceae bacterium
GGGCGACTTAGGCAGTTCCTTCAATCTGATGACTGATCAGATCGAGCGTTTCATCCAGGACTTACAACGCTCGGCCACAGAGAATCGCGAGTTGTTCCTGGGAACAATCAAGGCCCTGGCGGCGGCAATCGATGGTAAGGATCCCTACACCCGTGGTCATTCGGAACGCGTCTCGCGAGTCTCGATCGCGATTGCGCAGCGACTCGGCTTGTCTGATGAAGAGTGCGAAAAGATCCGCGTCAGCGCGTTGCTTCACGATGTGGGCAAAATCGGTATCGATGACAAGGTGCTGAAAAAACCAGCGGCGCTGACTGATGAAGAATACGAAATCATGAAACAACACCCGCAGAAGGGATACAAAATTCTTTCGCAGATTCCGGGAATACAAGAATTTCTTCCGGGAATGTATATGCACCATGAAATGGTCGACGGTCAGGGTTACCAGCAGGGGTTGAAAGGCGATGAGATTCCGTTAATGGGATTGATTGTGGCTGTGGCGGACACATTCGATGCGATGACTACTGATCGGCCGTATCAACGGGCAATGAAGTTTGAAGATGCAGTTGAGCGCATTCAGAGTTTTGTCGGTACCCGTTACGATGAGCGCGTGGTCGCAGCATTTACAGCAGCCTGTAACGAAGGACAGATTCGGCCTGGTTCGGTGAAATTGAAAAAACGTCCCGTCGTCGACCCGCCGCCGGACGCGCCTGAGCACAATCCAAACGTTGCTGAGCTGCAGCCTGTTTAGCGTCGCTAACCTCTTGGGATCTGTAGGGGCGGCCATGCGATTGCCGATTTGCGATTGCCGATTGCCGATTAGCCCGTAACGAAAGCCAATCGGAAATCCGCAATCGCCAATTGTGTCCGCCCACAGGCTACCGCCGGGTGGGTCTGAATACATGGGTTCCGCTCGTGGATTGTCAACTGCATCAGTACGCTGCAGCCGCGTCTTTTTGAGGACGCGGCTGTTGCGGCTTATAATCAGCGACTCCGATTATCACTAGATTGCTGACAGGGCGGTTGGAAACAATTTATGGCGTTTTGGCGACGGAAAAGTAAGGACCAGTTTGTAACCCTGGGGCTGAATGAACCTCGACAAGAGACTTCCAAAGAATCAGCAACAATGCCTGCTTCGGCAACAGCAGTAAAAGCGGAGCCAGACACGCCGAAGCCGAGCTCTCCCGTATCCGCAACAGTTCCCACTCCGGAACCAGTAATAACCGGAGCGGCGCCAACGCCCATCGTCAGCGAAACGCGCAGAGAGCGCGAGCAACCAGCAACTGCTCCGCACCCGCAGCCGGCAGCGGTTCAACCACCCAAAGTTCCTTCGCGATCTCCCTTCGCCACATCAGTCCTGGGCCTGAACCTCTCAATTGAGGAGCTCCAAGCTCAGGAGGCAGCCCTCGAACAAGAGTTCTCGGCACGCTTCCGCCGCGCGGTCGCGGCCACGCGCGACACTCTTTCAGAAAGACTCGACACTGTTTTTCAGGGTCTGAAAACGATTGACGAAAACCTGCTCGACGAGCTCGAGGAGGCATTAATAGCTGCTGACATTGGCGTGGTCACGACGCAACAGATTCTCGAAACCGTAAGACGTGGCATTGCACGCAAACAGATCGGCGATCTCGAGGCGTTGAAGCAGGCTATTAAGACTGAGCTGTTGCGAATCTTGCGAGCGTCTGAGAACCAGGGAGTCGCTTCGGAAACAAACACGCCGGAAAACGTTTTGCCATACGTGATGATGATCGTAGGCGTGAACGGTGTGGGGAAGACGACCACGATTGGCAAACTCGCGCAAAGAATCAAAGCCGAAGGCAACGACGTTTTGATCTGTGCGGCCGATACCTTTCGCGCTGCTGCTTCCGATCAATTGGCAATCTGGGCCGAGCGCACTGGAGTGCCTCTGATTCAGCAAAAACAGGGAACGGATCCGGCAGCAGTGTTATTCGACTCGTTGAAAGCGGCCAAGGCTCGTGGGTCTGATGTGTTAATCGTTGACACTGCCGGTCGGCTGCACAATAAAGCGAATCTGATGGCGGAGTTGGAGAAGATGAAACGGGTCGCGGGCAGGGAAGTCCCGGGTGCGCCACATGAGACGCTGCTCGTAGTTGATGCCGTTACCGGACAGAATGGACTTGAGCAAGCGCGCCAGTTTCTAAAAGTAGCAGGCGTAACAGGAATCGTGTTGACTAAACTCGATGGCACCGCAAAAGGCGGCATCGCGGTCGCGATCGCGAGCGAGCTAAATCTGCCCATCCGCTACGCCGGCATAGGCGAGAAAGTTGATGACCTGGTCGTCTTCGATCCGGAACTCTACGTGAATGGTTTGTTTGAATAAACCAGCGCCCTGTTCAGCTTGATTACTCCCCAAGTGATGCCTACCACAGTCTCTTCATTACAAACCTCCAACGACGTTTCTGAATTTGATCGCCGCATGATGGCGCGTGCCTTGGAACTCGCAGCCAAGGGCAGTGGCCTGGTAAGCCCTGGTCCGCTGGTGGGGTGCGTGATAGTAGGCGTAAACGGAACTATTGCGGGCGAAGGCTTCTATGTTTTCGAAGACTTGAAGCATGCCGAGACGGTCGCGCTCGAGCAGGCAGGAAAGAACGCTGCGGGCGGTACTGCCTACGTTTCCCTCGAACCTCATGCGCACCACGGCCGGACGCCGCCGTGCACCGACTCCCTCATCGCCACCGGCATCAGGCGGGTGGTTGCCCCAGTCGAAGATCCCAATCCTAAGGTTTCAGGGCGGGGATTTGAGCACTTGCGTGCCGCGGGACTGGATGTGAGTTTCGGATTAATGGCCCGCGAAGCGCAGCGGCTGAACGAAAAGTATTTTCACTTCATGAAGACCGGACGGCCGTTTGTTCATCTAAAGCTTGCCACTTCGCTAGACGGTAAGATCGCAACTCGCAGCGGCGATTCGCGTTGGATCACCCGTGAAGTAGCACGGGCGCGCGTTCAGGAGCTGCGCCACGAATACGATGCGATTCTGGTTGGGGCTGGTACTGCAAAAACTGACGATCCGCTATTGACTGATCGGTCAGGTTTGCCTCGTCGCAAGCCACTCGTGCGTGTTGTGTTGGATCAAATGCTGGAAGTCTCAACAGAATCAAAGCTAGCGAATACTACGGTCGACTCTCCGGTAATGATTTTTGCCGGGCCGGACTCTGACGCAAGCCGCAGATCGGCGCTGGAAGCAAAGGGCGTGGAAATAGTCAGCAACCCGGAACGTGACTTAAAGCTGGTCCTGGCAGAGTTGGGAAAACGTTCGATCCAGAGTGTGCTGGTTGAAGGTGGAGCGAACGTAGCGGGCGCGCTGCTGCATGCCGGACTTGTAGACAAAGTCACTTTCTTCATGGCCCCCCGCTTGATCGGCGGGCGCGAGGCTCCAAACGCGATTGGAGGAGTTGGCGCCAACCTCCTGACAGACGCCATCGATCTTGAAGATGTCGAAATCACTCAGCAAGGCGTCGACTACGAGATCACTGGCTACCCGAAGCACGGTAAAGCGGCCAAATGAAGCGGAAAGACGCAGCGAAGCGGAGAAGAGGTGACACGGAGAATGGTGATGGGGAGAAGGGGTGATTAAAGATAAGTCACGACAGGCGCCGTCAAGGGTTTCGCGACCAGCGCAACCGGAAGATTTTAGTTCAACCATCTCCCCATCTCCCCATCCCCGCTTCTCCGCGTCCAGCCGTGTTCGTCCCTCCAAATCTCTGGGGCAAAATTTCCTGATCAATGAAGGTGTCGTCACCAAAATCATTGAAGCACTAGCTCCCGAGAGCGATGAGACAATCATAGAAATTGGTCCCGGCAAGGGCGCGCTGACAGCTCAGCTCCTCGAGAAGGCCGGGCGCGTCGTCGCGGTGGAGTTTGACCGTAACCTCATTCCTCTACTGCAAGCGACTTTTGCCGCACGTGAGAATCTCAAACTGTTAGCTGACGATGCCCTCGCTGTCGATTTCTGTGACGTAATTCAACCCGCGACTCAAGCTCGCGTAGTCGCCAATCTTCCCTACAACATCGCGACTGCCGTTTTGCGGCGACTGATTGCGCAGCGAAGCTGTCTCTGCGAATTGGTGTTGATGTTGCAGCGCGAGGTCGTCGAGCGAATCACTGCGGCGCCAGGTTCAAAGGAACGCGGCTACCTATCGGTCTTTGTCGAAGCTTATTGCGAGACTGAAAAACTATTCGATGTCGCGCCGGGATCCTTTCGTCCCGTTCCGAAAGTCTGGAGCAGCGTCGTTCGACTGACACTAAAACCAGCATTGGATCCAGAGCTCGATGAAGAGTTGTTATGGCAGTTAGTCAGTGCAGGCTTTGCGCAGAAGCGGAAGACGATTCTTAATAATCTGCGATCAGCGTCAGGGAAATTACTTGAGATCATCAAGCGACACGGGGGCGCCAGCATTATCCTTTGTCGCGCTGAAATTGATCTGCAGAGACGGGCCGAGACAATAAGCCTCGAAGAATGGCTAAGACTAGCAAGGACTCTGGAGTGAGACAGGCGGGCGCAAGCCCCTCTTCCCGACCTTGAGATTACGCGACTCGATGATTCAATACTCAACAGCTCCGATGACTCAATTACCCTCGTCGGCTTAGTTTCACACGAATCCCATCACGCGGACGCAACGACATTGCCGGCATCAGCGTCACGGTTTGATTGGGGGCGAGCGCCAGACGATACCGCTGGCCGATAGTGGCGAGCACCAAAATGATTTCCATCATCGCGAACGAGTTGCCGATACAAAACCTGGGCCCACCGCCAAATGGGAAGTAAGCATACTTCGGCAAACTGTTGCTGAACTCTTCAGTCCAGCGCTCCGGATGAAACTCAGCAGGCCGATCGAAGTAGCGCGAGTCACGTTGCGTTGCCCACTGAAACATGAACACCTGCGTCTTAGCCGGCATGCGAAAACCACCGACCTCACATTCCTCAATGGACTCGCGTCCCAATCCGAACGCGGGAGGATAGAGACGCATGGATTCCTTTGCAATCATCTCGCAGTATTTCAGCCGCGGCAGGTCGGCAACGGTGGGAGGATTGTCTCCCAACACTTCATCCAACTCCTGATGAAATTTGGCTTCAGTGTCCGGGTTGAGAGCCATTAGATACCAAGCCCAGGAAAGCGTTAGTGCAGTGGTCTCGTGACCGGCCAGGAATAGCGTCATCACTTCGTCGCGCAGTTGTTTGTCGCTCATCTGGCTCCCATCTTCATCATGCGCCTGTAACAACATTGACAGCAGGTCTCCCTGATCGCTGCCACTGTTCCGTCGCTCAGCAATGATGCGGTAAACAATCGCGTCAATTTCTCTGGCATCTTCATTGAAACGCCGATGCGTTGCCGTCGGCAGACGATTGTCCATGATCCACTTCAAGGTGGCCTGGGCGGCGAATGGCTTGACGATTTGGGCGAGGACCCGTCCGACCTTTTCGGCGTCGGCAGACACGTCGGCATTGAAGAGTGTCTTGACCACGATCTCCAAAGTCAGTCGCATCATGTCGCGGTGAATGTCGCGCTCCTCACCATGAGTCCACCCTGCAAGCATGCGTTCCGTGTAATCGACCATCACTTCGCCATAGGAACTGATTCGTTGCCGGTGAAACGCGGGTTGTGCGAGGCGGCGTTGTCGTTTCCACTCGTCATGTTCGCTGGTTAAGAGACCGTTACCAACCAGGCGTTGAAAAAAGGGTGAGCGCAGGCTGCGCGCCTTAATGAAGTTTTTCGCGTTAGTGGCTACGACATACTCAATGTCGTCAGGGTTGTAGAGAAAATAGGCCGTCAAGTAGAGAAACCGCATTCTTACAACATCGCCATAACTGCGTGCGCGTTCGATGAAACCGAGGGTGTCGCGGCTAAACTCCGGCATCACACCGAGAATCAAATTACCGCTGGGGCCCGGCGGTAACGGCGCGCGTCCCGTTTTTGCTGATCTGATCTGAAGATCGCGTGTGTGATTCATAGCTACTTGAGGAGATCAGTGTAGATTCCGGGGTCGCTACCGGCAATCAAGGTCGCCCTCACAGTTTTCTGATAAAACTCGATCGGGCCCGCGCCACCGATGATGCCATAGACGTAACCCGACTCGCGCAAGGCCAGCAGGGAAGCGAGTAGCAACGCCTTGCCGATGCCGCGGCCCTGCATGTCTGGCGCGACACCGGCGGGTCCGAAGAAGTCTTTCCGGGTGCATTCGTGAGCGGCAAACCCGATCACCCTGCTATTGAGCGTAGCAATGTGCACGGACACGGGTTTGTTCGCGAACCCGACGGAGACTTCGTCGGCCCAGCCAACAGAGAAGTGTTGCGTGATGAAATCGCGGACCGCCGTTAGCTCAAAAGGCTGCGCGCGCCGAATTAAAACGCCATGGCCCTCAAGTTCCTCGATTAACGGTTCGACAGGCGGCAGCGCGAGCAGATTGACTAAGAGGTCTGGCATGGAAGGGGGAGGATTGTAGCACTTGAAGGCCGTCATCAAGTCCTAAGTCCGGAGCTCAAGTTGAAATAAGGCTCAGTCGGGAAGGTGGGCTTGCCCCCGCTTCCCACCGAAGGTGTGAAAATCTAAGAATTGAATGTCAACAGTTAGATACTGGGG
>JBAPXA010000478.1:0-2989 GCA_049283975.1 Pyrinomonadaceae bacterium
CTGGTAAGCCGCGCGAGTTGTACGAACATCCGGCGCAGATTTCGGTCGCGCGCTTCCTGGGACGCAACAACCTGATTCAAGCGATGCGTTTGAGTTCCAGCAAAGCAACCGTAGCGGAATTCAAGACGCTCGCGGGAGGTCATACGCTTCAGCTTCCGGCCGCCCATGACGAATTAGCACCGCTGAACCAGCCCTGCTCGCTCGCGATTCGTCCGGAACATCTAAGATTGACCCGGACAAACCCGGAGCGACCGAATGTCGTACCTGCTCAAGTGAATGAGATCAATTTCGCCGGCGCCACCTCGAGCGTCAGACTCGATGCGAACGGACTACAGCTTGAAGCCCTCCTGTTACAGCCGGATGGATTTTCGGCAGGGGATCAATGTTTTGTCGAATTACCTTCCGACCGACTCTCACTTTTGACTGAAGGATAGATGTGCTCAGTCCGGAAGGAAATGCTCAGTCCGGAAGGCGGGCTTGCCCCCGCTAATGTTGAGAGCACTCAACCAACGGGGTAAACCACCCTTCCGGACTGAGCATAGTTTCTTAGATGATGACTAATCATCCATCACCTGGTAACAACCGCGCCATTTCCTCACGCCGATTCCGGATGCCACCATTCCCCCGTTTAATTCTGCTTTGGATTACGGCAGTAGTTCTGCTCTACGGAGTCGTCTATCCAAACGCTCAGACCGTTTTAAGCTCGCTACAGGTTGACGGCCAATGGTCGCTCGCAACCTATCGCGAAGTCCTTACTCAGGGCATCGTGATCGAATCAGTGGTTACGAGTCTGGGAGTCTCATTGCTGACAGTACTGTGCTGCGCGTTCGTGGGCGTGCCCCTGGCGTTTCTCTTCGAGCGCTACACCTTTCCCCTGCGGAGACTGTTTGCGGCACTCGCTGCATTGCCACTCGTATTACCGCCACTCGTCGGCACCGTTGCCTTCATCCTGCTTTGCGGTGAATCAGGAATTCTCGCGCGCTCGGTGCAGACCGTTCTTCACCTGGAGACACCGCCCTGGACTCTGCGAGGCTGGGCGGCATTACTGTTGTTTCACACTTACACCATGTATCCGTTTTTCTATGTGCTCACGGGGGCGGGACTGCGGCGCATTGATGCTGGACTTGCTGAGGCCGCCAGAGGTCTGGGGGCGAAGCCAATCTCTGTCGTCTTGCGGGTAACACTGCCGCAACTGACGCCCTCGTTACTTGCTGCCGGACTATTGACGTTCATGGTTTCCATGGCATCGTTCAGCGCGCCGCTGCTGTTTGGCGGTAACGTGCGCGTACTGACGCTCGAAATTTTTACCGCCCGGCAACGCGGCGATGCGCGCGTGGCGTTAACCGAAACTGTAATCCTCGCCGTGTTCTCCCTAGGCGCGCTGCTCCTTTTCCAACGGTTTGAGGGAACGAGGAAATTCGCTGCTGCTGCGCTTAAGGGAAGTGCCCGCCGGCTGCGTCCAATTACAAGTGGCAAAGCACGGCTGGCAGCCATGCTCTGTGGAATTATTTTGTCAGTGCTCCTGGTGCTGCCGGTTGCGACCCTCGCGCTCGTAAGTTTCGCACGCGACGGGATCTGGACTACGCAGACGCTACCGCCCGCGTACACGCTCGATAATTACACCCGCATCCTGACTGAACAAAACTCGAGCGAAGTATTCCTGAACAGCCTGGCAATGGCTGGTATCGCTTCCGTGGCGGCCCTGCTCTGGAGTTTCGTGGTCGCAACACTCGTCACCGCGAAGACTCGCAGTGGGCCGCGCCGTTTGCTTTCCTTGCTTGTCCTGGTGCCCTGGGCTTTGCCTGGCACTGTCGTCGCTATCTCAATCGCTGAGGCTTACGGCAAACCTGGATCGCTGCTTGGTTCTTATATTCTGGTGGGCACGTTTTGGATAATGCCGGTAATTTACTTTCTGCGCTTCATGCCGCTCGTCGTTCGCGCGGTGCAAGCGAGCATGGAGCAACTCGATCCCGCACTAAACGAAGCGGCAGGAAGTTTGGGGGCGAAGTGGTGGCAAAAATTTTCGCGCGTTACCTTGCCGCTCGTTTGGCCGGGAGCTGTTGCGGGTACCTTGTTGGCATTTGTCATAGCTTTGGGCGAGTATGTCGCGTCGGTGCTGGTATTCGTTCCCACTAACCGACCGATATCCATCGCCATCGCTTCGGAGCTACGCGATTTCAATCTCGGTTCCGCCGCGGCTTACGGAATGGTTCTGATTGTGATCATTGCAGTGAGCATGTTCTTCGCTGCTAGACTGGAAAGATTGCGGGCGTGAGGGAGTCTTTGCGCGTGCGATCTTTTGGATAGTCGGCGAAGCCGACGACTGAAAACCGAACAAGATGGCTGAAGACGTAAATAGCTTTATCTCACGCCGACCTGTCGTGACCTTTCTTCTGATCCTTCTTCTATTTGGCTCGGCGTTGCCGGTTCCGACGCGGCAGACCTTTGCTCAAGCGTCCCCGTCAGCAATCAATACAGCCGAACTTCATCAAGCCCTCCTCGATCTCACCAGCGCAGCAACAGTCATGTGCGTCGCCGCTCATCCCGACGACGAAGATGGAACCACGCTAACAGTCTTGCGACGCAAATATGGGGTACACACAGTCAGTCTCTTTTCGACATATGGCGAAGGTGGGCAGAACGCTGTTGGTCCTGAGTTATATGAAGCGCTGGGTGTGATCCGGGCAAAGGAAACGACAGCGGCCGCGCAGATTCAAGGGTCAGAGCCGCACTTCCTCGGACTCAAGGATTTTGGTTTTTCGAAATCCGCTGAAGAGGCATTTCGTTTTTGGGGACACGACGAAGCACTGCGACGGATGGTTTACAATATTCGTGAGCTGCGTCCGGATGTCATTATTACCAATCACGACACGACTAGCGGGCACGGACATCACCAGGCGACTGGACGCCTCGGGCTGGAAGCTTTCGACGCCGCCGCCGATGCGAAACGCTTTCCCGAGCAGCTTGCAAAAGTGAGCGTCTGGCAGGT
>JBAPXA010000479.1:0-7246 GCA_049283975.1 Pyrinomonadaceae bacterium
TCAGATCACCGTAGCCGAGATCATCGGCGAGGATGAAGAGGATGTTGGGCCGTTTTGTTTGTGCCTGGAGAAATTCTGGTGCGCCGGCAATAGCTGTGGCGGCGAGTGCGGTGGTGATGAAGTCGCGGCGATTGATGGGCATGCCGCGGATAATAAATTGCCGATTGCCGATTGGCAATTGCCGATTAGTCGCTATTCAAAGAATCACAGCCAAGGTGCCAAGAAACCCATGAACGATTGCCAATTGCCAATTGCCGATTTTGGTGTTGTTTCGTGTGATTAGTGGTTCGTGACGCCGTGGCCGCTAAAAGACGAACCACGAATTGACACGAATGAACACGAAAATAAGTAGTGCCCGACGGCTCCTGCATACCTTGGCGTTTCTTGGCGCCTTGGCGGTTCTTTCGAAACAGCGGCCGCAAGCGGCTCTTCCTGACTGCACCATTCCGGCGGCCGTAAGCGGACCTTCCTGACTGCGCTATTCCGGCGCCTTGGCGGTGAAATTCCCGCCCAAAATCAGCCTTTTTCCCCACTCAAGTTTTCCTCAAGTATTTCTCAAGTGGTCGCGCCTACAGTGCTGGCAAATGATTACTAGTTCGCAAAGCACTGACAGACAAAAGCCAAAATCGCAAGACAAGGCTGCAACGCCGGGGCAATCGCCGGCACACCGCAAGTCTGTCATCTGGGGGGACGCAGCACGCGAAGACTCCCGGAAGAACACCACATCTGACGTCGACCAAAACGAAGACTGTTTGTCCCTTGAGGAGGATTGATCATGCCCGCTCGCTTGCGCAAAAGTTTCTGGAGCATTCGCCATTTAAGATTTTCTCTTGCTTTTATTTTCTGTTTGACCGCGCTCGGCTTGAGCGCGTTTCGTATTTCTGAAAGCGTGGATGCTTCAGGAAAACAGACGCAGTCAAAGGCAGTCGCGCCCGCAGCCCAAGCCAAAGCTGCGCCACGAGCAAGTAAGGCGCTTGAGAAACTACGCTTGCGCGCCACTTCGGCGATTGATTCGCATGTCGCGCGCGAAACTGGTCACTACGATTTTGTGCGCGCAAAGGATGGGATTCTAACGGGCGATAACACTTCTGCTTCGGCGGAACATCGTGCGCTAGCCTTTCTTAGCGAGCATGGCGCGCTCATCGGTATGAGTGACGCGGAGCAGGCCCTCGCCGCAAACCCCGCTGGCGCCACAAGCGCACGCGGTGCCAGCGCTCTTAAGCCTGGCAAAGTTTTCAAAGACGCTATCGGCAGCGAGCATGTTCGACTTAATCAAACCTACGAAGGTCTAAGCGTTTTTGGTGCGCAAGTAGTCGTGCATATGAACGGGAGCGGCATCACGGGAGTGAGCGGTCAGTTTGTGCCGGATATCAAAATCAGTACGGCCCCGGCGATCAAGGAGGCGGCGGCGCAGCGCAAGGCACTGAGCGAACCACTGGGGGGCGGTTCGCTCAGTGTCGTGCGCACGGAGTTGAGCATTTATCGCAAGGGCTTGCTGGCCGGCTATCCGGGGCAAAGCGTGCTTGCTTACAACATCGAAGTGACAGACGGAAGAAATACGCGGGCACAGATCTGGGTTGACGCGATGAAGGGCACGGTGCTCGATCGTATTCCCTTAACTCACGCTGCCCTCAATCGCACCATCTACACACCTGACTATGATCCGATGTTTGCGGTGCGTCACGAGGGTGATCCGTTCGTGGGTCCGCTGCCGCCGGGCACAACTGGCGCCAATCCCATCGACAATCTCTATTTGTTTGCCGGACAGCAGTACGACCTGATGGCGTCGGCCTTTGGCCATGATTCTTACGATGGTTTGGGCGCGGCGATGCATAGCGTGCTGTTGGTTAACGACCAATGTCCGAATGCCTATTGGAATGGTGTTACCACTAACTACTGTCCGGACTTTGATGCGGACGACGTGGTAGCGCACGAATGGGGTCACGCTTACACGCAGTACACTCACGGCTTGATCTATTCATATCAGGCTGGCGGATTGAACGAAGCCTATTCAGATATTTTTGGCGAGACGGTTGACCTGCTCAACGGCGTCGATGCCGAAGGCGGTGCAAACAACAACGACTACATGCCAACCGGTCAGCGCTGGCAAGTGGGCGAAGATGTTCCTTCAATCAACGCTGAAGCCCTGGGTTTCTTGCGTGACATGTGGGAGCCAACGCATTACGGAAATCCTGATCGCGTTTCGTCACCAAATTATGATTGCGCGCCCGGTGCGGTACACAACACTTCGGGCGTTCCCGGACATGCCTTCGCCTTGCTGGTAGACGGCACCTCCAGAAAGCCTGACGGCAAGGAAAACGGACAAGTGATCCAGGGAATTGGCCTTACGCGCGCTTTGCATATCTACTACCGCGCGATGACGGTCTATCAAACACCCGGCACCAACTTCGCCGCGCACGAACAGGCGTTGCTGGCCTCTTGCAATGATCTGATCGGGTTACCGCTAAATGCGCTGTCAACAGAGTCGACTACCCAGACAGTATCGGGTGACGTGATCACTGCGAGCACCTGTCAGCAGGTTTCCAAAACGATGCTCGCGGTCGAGATGAGCGCGGACATCAATGCACGTTGTAACTATCGACCGATCTTAGACAAAAACACGCCGCCGGATTGCCCCGGCGCTACGAGCATTTTCACGGAAGATTGGGAAACTGGAACTGATGGTTGGACGAAGACCAGCGTCGGCACGGCGCCGGATTGGGAAGACAGCACCCGCAATCTAAGGGATTGGAATACTGATGCAACTCTTCCGGGTGGACGCGCGGGTACTGCTGCAAAAGCCCACAACGCTCCGATCGGCGAACCAGGCGGCGGAACCTGCCAACCCGGGGGCGACTATTCCGGTCAATTCACAATCGAAAGTCCCACAATCACAATTCCTGCTCAGGCGGACGCTCTCAAACTAAAGTTCGATCACTACATGGCTTCGGAAGCGACAGCGGATGGCGGCCAGGTAGAGATCAGCATCAACGGAGCAGCATTCCAACTACTGGCGCAGGAGAATTACGAGTTCAATGCGCCGAACAGTGCAATGCTCAGTACAGTCGACGGCAACACCAATCCTAATGCCGGCGAGTTTGCGTGGAATGGAACGGACCAGGGAACGTTTGAAGGCTCCTGGGGAACCACCATTGCCAACCTTTCATCTCTGACAAATCCCGGCGACACCATCAAGTTTCGTTTCAACTTCAGTCAGGATGGATGCAACGGCATCGACGGTTGGTACGTGGACAACGTCAGCTTGTATTACTGCCCGGTGCTTGACGCGCCTACACTTTCTTTAGGCAGCGACTATGAGAATCCTGACACCAACGGTTCGTACACACTGACCTGGGCGCGGCCAGCTACCGCAGTCGGTCCAGACTTATTGCAAACGGCAACAGTGTCTTGTGCACCACTTCTTGTTGATGATGCCGAAGGTGGAACTGGCCAATGGAGCATCACCACCGACGGCACAGTCACTCCCGGTCTTGCATGGGAAGCGGTAGCGAACGAAAAGCCGCAGCACACAGGAACCGTTTTCCGTGCGCGCGGTACGAATGCAATCGCCAATCAGGCATCGTTCCTAACGTTGAATACTCCCATCAATATTCCAGCAACGGGAACAACGTTCCTGACTTTCTCTGACTGGAATATTAATGAGGGCGACGATTCGGTACTGGTGGAGGTTTCCACCAACGGTACGGATTGGACCGCGGTTTATCAGGACATCCGTTCTGAACTCGGTCCTGATGGACTAGCAGCGTTCGCGACAGAGCCGTTTTTCAATCGCTCAGTGAATCTGACCGGATTCGCTGCCCAGGCAATTCGGATTCGCTTCCATTATCAAATGGGCGCGGAGGATCGGCCAGGTTCGGTGCCACTCGGTTGGTACATCGACGACATTGCCGTGAACAACTATAGCTGGAGCAGCGTCGCTACGGTGAGCGGCACGTCTTACCTCGCATCTGGTATTAGCAACGGCACTCGCTGCTATCGCGTGCGCACAACTTACAACCTCGGTGGACAAACCGTTGCGGGACCATTCAGCAACGTCGTCTCTGCGACTGTGGAGCGCACAGTAGTCGAACCGGCATGTTTCGAGGATGACGACAGTCACATCAGCTATGACAGCGGCTGGCATTCGGTTAACTACCCGAGTGCGAGTGGTGGTCACTTCCGTTTGGGTACAGGCAACGATGGCCAGCATGGAGCCACGCTGAGCTTCGATGTGGCCGGTGGTCAGACAGGAAAGATTACGTATCACTACCTTAAGAGCACCAAGGGTGGAACTGCGGACGTCTATCTTGACGGCACGTTCAGGCAGACCATCAATTACAAGGGCAGTGTTGGCAAACTGCGCGAGCCGGAGAAGCAGGATGAGTATCAGGTCTCATTCAGCGGGCTCGCGGCCGGCGGACACGTGCTTGAGTTGCGCAACATGCGCGGGCCGGTTTATGTAGACGGGTTCTGCATGGAGAGCTCGACTTCGAGCGCGCAACCGAGCTCCGGACCGGGAACGACGAGCAGTAATACTACTTCGTTGAGTCCAGGCAAGCAGTTGCTACAAAGCCTGACCCTGCCTGCCGGTACTCAGGCGATCTCGGTGGTGGCTGAGGCCAGTCCGGAATTACCAATTCAGCTTCTGCTGATTGATCCTTCCGGCGCGGTGCTGAATACAGCCAACAACTCAACCGGGATTGCGACCATTAACCGGACAGTTAGTGGCTCCGGGCTTTACACGGTCAAGGTGGTAAACGTGAGTATCGGTTCCGTGAAGGTATGGACTGCGGCCACACCACATGTGCGGCGGTAGAAAGCGCAAGGCAGTAAGCAGTAGGCAGTAATCAGTAGGAAGTAGGCGGGAAACGCCAAGGGCGCTAAGGATCACTACGGCTGTCAGGTTGAATTAGGGCTCTGATTCAACCCCAGCAGTTAAGGATCCTTGGCGCCCTTGGCGTTTCTAGGAAGTTTAGGAATAGAGTTGATTGTGAGACGTGTTCAACTGGATTTGCGCTCAGTCAGGAAGGCCCGCTTGCGGCCGCTCTTTCAAAAGAAACCGCCAAGGCGCCAAAAAAAAAGAACTTGGTGCTTCGAACTTTGTTCGCTGATGTATTTTGAGCGGAGGATGTTATTGCTGACGCTGCTCAAGCAAAGTACCAAGCACAAAGTACCAAGTTCGTTTTATTCTTTTGGCGCCTTGGCCGGTATCACTTACGCCGCATGACGCTGATCCATGAAGCATTCCTCAATGCCATCGGCTTCCACGGTCTCCTGCTCCAACAGCAACTCCACCAGCCGTCCAATCGAATCCTGACTTGCCGATACGATTTCGCAGGCCTTCGCCAATTGCGTGTTGATGATCTCGTTAACCGCTTCCTCAACTCGATCGAGCAAGCTCTGGCTGAGCGGGGCTGCAGAAGCGCCGCGGGGATCGCTAACATAAATTGGCCCGAGGGGACTCATGCCAAACTCGCTTACCATGCTGCGCGCGATCTCGACGGCGCGTTGAATGTCGTTCGAAGCCCCCGCCGTCATCGTATTCAGCAGAATCTGTTCAGCAGCACGTCCACCTAAGAGTACGGCGATCTGATCCTCGAGATATTCGCGCTTCTTCATCAAGCGATCGCGTTCCGGGAGCGACTGAGTGACGCCAAGAGCACGTCCGCGGGGCAGAATAGAAACCTTGTGAATCGGATCGCCATTCTTTACTGCCAGGCCGACCGCGACATGCCCAGCTTCGTGAACAGCCGTCGCATAGCGCTCGTCTTCGTCAACCATGAACCCATGACGTTCCGCTCCCATCAGAATCCGATCGCGTGCATATTCGATGTGCGTCCGCCCTACGGCCGGAGAGTTGTCGCGGGTCGCCGCAATCGCTGCTTCATTCAGCAGGTTTGCGAGATCGGCGCCTGAGAAACCCGGAGTACCGCGAGCCACCCAACCGAGATCCAGCTCGCTATCGAGTTCTAAGCGCCGCGCGTGTACGTTCAAAACAGCTTCACGTCCGCGAGCGTCGGGCAGGTTAACGGCAATCTCCCGATCGAAACGACCTGGACGCGTGAGCGCGCGATCCAAAACGTCAGGCCGGTTAGTCGAGCCCATCACCACGATGCTCGAACTTTGATCAAAGCCGTCCATTTCTATCAACAGTTGATTGAGGGTTTGATCCTGATCGGCTGTGGCCGAGTCGTTACCGCGACCACGTTGTCGTCCTAAAGCATCAATCTCATCGATGAAGATAATGCAGGGCGATTGTTTCTTGCCTTCGGCGAAGAGCCGGCGCACACGGGCTGCGCCCACGCCGGCAAACTTTTCCTGGAAGCTGGAGCCTGACGCCAGCAAAAAGGGCACCCCTGCTTCGCCGGCTGCGGCGCGCGCTAAGAGGGTTTTGCCGGTTCCCGGTGGGCCATAAAGCAGAATCCCTCGCGGTGCGCGTCCGCCCAATCGGCCAAAGCGTTCTGGGTTGCGCAGGAAGTCAATTGTTTCAGCTAACTCTGAAGTGGCTTCGTCAACTCCGGCGACATCCGCAAAGGAAACGTCTTGTTTCCCATTTTGGTTTGCGACGCTAAAGTTGCCGGTGCTGCCACCACTCATGCTGGCATGTACTCGCCAGCCGATTAGGCCCAGCAACAACACCGTCACGATCGGCGCCACCCAAGTTAAGAGAATGGATCCGAGGGTCGCATGCAGCGGTTGAAACTCGATCGGAACATTATTCTTACGAAACTGTTCGACTAGACCCTGACGCACTACTTCACTCGTCACCCTCGCCTGCAGCGCCGTGCCCTGATTGCTTTGCACCGTAAGCAGATCGCCTTCAATAGTCAGCGACGTGGCCGCTCCGGTCTCCGCAATCTGATAGAGCTGCGAATAGTTAATGAGAGTTACTGGCGGCGTCCGGCTTTGGAAATTGAGCACGGCGGCTATCGCGAGCAGGGCGACAACGAAAGCAGCGCCCACGATGAGGGGCAACCTCTGAGAACTTGAAGCGGTTTTCCTAATGGGGGAAGGCATAACGAACTCCAATGAGCGCTCGCTGCCTCCAGTTGTCGGGATAAACGAGCGCTGATTAAGCGACAAGCGCCAAGGGCTGTCGCAGAAATTTCAAAATTGGATCAGGATTGAGGCGACGGAGTGTCGGGGGACCAACGGCGCAATGCAAAACCCGAGCTCTTTAACGCAATGCGCTCGCCGATGGGAGGGGCGAGCACGGCCTTACTTTAGCAGCCGCTAGAGTGATAAG
>JBAPXA010000480.1:0-6828 GCA_049283975.1 Pyrinomonadaceae bacterium
CCTCAGTGACGAGCTGAATAAGTTCGGTCACCAAGTCGAACGCTGCTTCTGTTTTTTTGATTCATTCAATTCGTTTGCGCGAACAATACGCTCAACTGCAGTCGAACTCGTTTGAAACTGTGAAATCAAATGGGCAATCTCGCCTCGACCAACGTAGGTAGATTTTACCCGCGAGCTGTCGCGCTCCTTGCGGTAGTAATAAAGGTTATTGCCCCTTCTTTCCCAGCCCATTGTGCTACAGGTGTGTCGGATGCCCCGCTTGCGCCCTTGCCTTCAGGCCCCAGCAATGCGGCCTAACTGCCTTCTGATGACTCGGAATGCTTTGGGACGCCAAACTTGATTTAAGGCTCGAAACCTCGCTTAAATAATTGAAAGCTAAACAGGTTGGGGCGGTTCCAAACCTCTCACCGTCAAACCTAAGACCTTTTGGAAACAAGATTCTCTGAAAGCGGTGATTTTGGTCCAGCGTTGCTACGCTCCAAAAACGAGATGCGTCGGAGATCGCGTGAGTGGCAAAGTTTGAGAACGGCTTCGATGTCGAGTTCGTCAACCGTGGCTTGCGATGCTAAGCGATGCGCCGGTCCATGATCGTCGAGCGAGCGAAAAAGGGATGTTAATCTGGTGACAGCTTTTGTGGTCCTCTCGATGCGGAGCGTTTCAAATAGTTAAAAAAATTTACGAACCGCTGCTTTAGTTTTGCGTGCCCTCTCATAAAACGCACCATCGACATAGACCAGCGACAGTGTATCCTCTGGTTGCGCCGTAAATGAGTTGCCAATCTTCAATGTTGCGCCGCTGCTCACCTGCGGCATGCCTTCACCAAAAATCAACGTAAACTGCGTACCGGGTTCAATGCCCATTGTCCGCATTTCTGTGATAATGCCAGAACCAACCACACGAAAGACGTTACCGGTAGGCACTAATTCCGCAGCTGTCGGCACAGGTGCACCGTAAACAGTTTCTACGTTCGAAGCAATGGCAGTCAGGTCACTGTAAGAATGGATGCCTGCGGCTGGCTTGCGATTGATTCGTTTACCTTCTTGCAGTAAACGCAGCGTGGTATTGCCGTCAGTATCCAGCGTTGCGTACGTACTGTTTTCCAGCCTCAGCTCGCCAACGCCGCGTGTGAGGATTGAATTCGCGAGCTGTAGAAAGAAACTGCCCTTAACTGTCGTATGTTGTACGTTATTCAAATAAAGACCCGGCACGTTTCGAGCGTACACATAGCCCACGTACACTTGGTCAATGAAAGCATCGCGAACATTCTGTAGGTAGTAACCAAATGCGCTGGAGATAGCGCTCGCGTTGGTGTTGTTGCGGGCGATGTGCACGCGTGCTGTCCATGGCTCACCTAAGCCAACGTTACTTTGAACGTGCACCGCACGAAGCGCGCCCTCATCGAAAAAGTTGTCGGCTACTACAAGCGTACCTTGGGCATACGCATCGGAGCCGGATGGCTGTGGTCCAATTACCTCTCTGTTAATTTCGTTGCTGGGATTGTTTGTGAGTATCCACGCGAGTGTCGCGCTCAGCGGCGTCTTTGAGTGGTAAACACCGTTTAGGTCGCCATAGTCCAGAAACGTGTTGCCACGCAATACCGCGCCAATCCATTTGTGCATGGTAATGACGCCAAATAAACCGCCTGTGCTGGTGGTGCTACCGCGTACTTTGTTTTTGGTAAAGATGAGAAACGTACTGTCAGTGCGAATCATGCCGTCGGGCGCAAAGATGCCGTAGAACTGACAGTTCTCAAACAGCAGCTGTAATATCGCGCCAAAGCGTAGGCCAATGGTAGCATCGCGCAGCACATAATTTGGGTCGCCCACGTCTCGTTGTGTGCCCTGAAATGTTACGTTGAACCATGAGATTGAATAGGCTGCTCCAAGAGTGAACGCATTCGCGTTGCCGGTTGCCAGTAGTAGTGTAGTGCCGCTGCCGTTTCCCTGAATGATAATATCGTGCGTGTTGTTGAATGTTTTGTTGACTGCCGTTGAAACCTTACACACACCGTGATCTGGCAGGCTTAGTCGGTGCGATCCGCCCGCCGCGGTGATGTTCTCAAAGGCAGCCTGTATCGCAGGTCCATCATCGGTCACACCATCGCACGCACCCGTGAACGGGATGGTTGCAGCGTTCGTCGAGACATAGTCCGTTGCGTTAGCACCCATACTCGTCGCGAGCACTAACAGTAAGCACACAGTTAAGTTTTTCATTGTTCTTTATCTGTGCAGCACTTTCCCGCGCAGCGGTGTATGTGTGGACGCGTGGGCTCGTGCGCGGCAGCCTTTCGATTTAGGCTCCTTTGGGAGGGTGAGCGACCGGCGCAAGATAGAACAGTTGCGCGGTTACCAGTTATGAATAGTTCGTTGACGCGAGGCTGACGCGAGGGTGGCGAGTCGCTCGTTAACGACAGAATTAAGAGACGCCGCCAGACTCTACTCGCACTCTGTGTGAGTAGTCAAGAAAAAATCAGTTCCTCCTGTGATACCGGTTAATGCCGAAGTTTTTGCCTGAGAATGAAGATAGCGCACCTGCTGGACAGAAGATAGTTTCATTTTTCGTCGTAGCGGCGACAACTTGGACGCAATAGGGGTGATGTACGGACCGATTTAAGTGCCGTCGTTTATCCTAACAACAATGCGTTTGCCAAAATATATGTAGTGCAGTAACAAGGTCTCGTTGGTCAAGTCGAGCATGACGGCCTTTTCACGATGAAACGTTAAGCGCCCTCCATGACTTGCGATATTGAACTGTAATGCCGGTGTGTTGCGTGAAATGCTTTCTAACTCGTGTTAGCGTCTCACAAGCCCTCGTGAATCGCTTTTGAGCCATCGTTAACCGCTTCTCCATATACGCCCGGGGTGAGAGTAATCGACTGCTTCATCACACTTGTGTAAGCCAACTCGGGAAGAGTAAGCCTAAGCCAACACAAAGCAGCATGCTGTATTAAGAGTTGCTCTAGCATAGGAGCGCCGTCGAATCCGCGCCCCAAGGACGTGAAGGATCTTCGGAGCTGTGGTGGGGAGGTCTGGTCCGTTGGGATTCTTCTCTCGTACACTGGCTCAAAGAGACGAATTAAGAGTAACAAATAAGACTTCAGCAATACGGGTTATTGGGATGCAACAGAAAAGTATGGGAAAGAATGACGTTCTTTTTGTTTCTGTTCAAAATATCTCTGGCCAAAATATCAAGGCTTATACGATAGCTCGCGGAAAAGCTTGGGTGACAAAAAGTTATTTGTTAGGTGAGGAGTCATTTGACCAGGAGTCGGTTTTGTCTGCCTGTTGAGGCTGAGGCGCTTCGCATGCCAGTTAAATCTCACCAGATCACCATTCACACGAACTTTCATGCAGTGTGTTTGATTAGCAAAACCTCATTACCCATTTCGTTAAAGACCAGTTCATCCACCAGCTGTTGAGCTAAGAGAATGCCAAAGCCGCCGGGGCGTAGACCTTGAGCCTCTCGAAACTCAAAGTGAGCAACCGGATTGTCCGGAGGATTGTTGATGGCCGCATGCGACAACGGTTTACCACGGAAACCTGGTCCAGGATCATGAAAGCGATAAACGATCGCGCGCTTTGTGCGAACTGCATAAACTTCTATTACTTTTTCAGAATCGAAGCCGGCGCCGTGTTCCATGGCATTCAGCAGAATCTCACGGAATGCAGTCAGCAAAGTAGACCGATCAGGATCTTCCAAATCCGATCTGAACTCAGTCATGAAGCGAAGTAAACGATTAGCGGTCAATAACTGGCAGTTAACGCGCAGTGCGATCCAATTAGGCTCAGCTGACAAAACCTCGATACCTGAGCGCCAGTTACCAGCCTCCAGGGCCTTCGACATCATCGCTGCAACTTCGTTGACATCAAACGGGCTACTAAAGCAGGCAAACACCCGGGCTCGCAGCGCAGCGATAACCTCCGCCGGCGTGGCTGCCGGGGCGAGAATAATTGTCTTTACTCCTGGCCGCATACTTTCTATCTCGTTAACCAGTGCAAGGTCTTCCTGAACCGAACTCTTTGGATCAGTCAGCACTAGTTCAAATGAACGCTGACGGAGGCGCTGCAATGCTTCAGCGTCGCCATCTGCAATTTCAATTGAGCAAGCCTGAAGCTGCGGAGACCTGCTCACGCCGACAGCTGGATCCTCGCCGATGATTAGGATTCTTTGCATTACTCTCTTGTCATATGTCCTTCGAGAAAGCTCGAATCGAGCGCTTTCAGGAGCTCATTCGCAAAGGCCTGCCGAGTTGAGTTTGTCGGGCCGAAAGTATTGTCAGACACAAATAGAAGAGCCCTTTTTCTCGCCAAGTTGTTGGCGCTGACATCGCAGAGTCTTCCTCGAAGGCATCGAAGTATTACCATTTCTCGATCACGCGCTCCTCACTAAGTCGGATTACTCTCGATTTGGGATTCGCTTGGTCCCTGCTTAAGAGCGAGCAGCCCTTTTAGTATCGTCGACAGTGTTCGTACTAGCTCCTTGTCTCCCGTATGCAATAGGAAATTGCAGAGTCGGAGTGCTTCCAACTGTTCGCGCGAATACGTTTCAACGCCTTCCATTGATTTACGGCCACGGCCGACAAACGGATGATCCAGCAAGCACCTGCCGGAAAGACTCACCGGGCATTGATCCTTAGCCTCAAGAGTTGCTTCAGCGTCGAACAGCGCCGTCAAGGGAACAGAAAGAGCGCCGGCGATCTTCTTGAGAGTCGGCAGCGTAGGCGTTAGGCGACCGTTCTCGACGCGAGAGAGATAGGAGACGGCAAGGCCGGTCACCTCCCCTAATTCCCGCTGATTAACACGAGACTCAAATCTTAGCTCGCGGATTCTCCGGCCGACGCTCATTGTGCCCTCGCTTTCGAGTTGACTTTGGCGGTCGATTGTTTACAGGGACATCAATCTCCTGTCAAGATTTCGCTTGACTCTTAGTTTAAGGGCGTACCCAATAATACAATCTGATTATTGCGTACCGGGACGGGGTCGGCATCTCGAAAGCTGACGTAATTTGCGGCTCAATACCCAGGCTGCTCTTTTACCTGTCAACGCTTCGCTTTGTGGATCTCTCCACCCGACCGCATGACTCGGGCACGTTATGGTTGGTCAATTATCCCCATAACGTTTGAAGCTTCGATTCAGTACAAGCTGCCGGTTGATTCCGGCGCATAAGGAGAACTCCCATGAAAGTGATCGCGTTGAAACAGACAAACAAACCAGGCCCACGGCGCCTGCACACGGCAACTGTATTCTTCAGCACAAAAATGCTGTTCGCTCTCGCTCTAGTCTTAGCTGTGGCTGGGGTGGTCCAGGCAGCGCAGCAGACCTCACAGACGAGCAATGATTTGCCCTTTTACGCACGGCTCGAGCGCGGTCTCATACACACCGACGGGGAATGGGCTGCTATCGCGTTCTATCGGCCACCGACATGCATCCGAAGTGATTTCAATATGCTGGATTTCTTCGATGTTCCTGCGGCTTTTGGATGCAATGCAACACCGGAACCCTACCTTACTGGCTTCGGTATTTTCAGGGATGGCCCTTTTGCACCGCCAACTCAATCCCGTCTGAAACTCACTCCAGGCCAGACTATGCCGGTTTGGTTTGTCCGCTGGTCGGAGCTTGATGCAGCAATCGCAGACGACTCTCTGACGATTGGGGAGCTGGCGGCACTGCCCTCGCTGTTGGTGGGCGAGGCAACGTTCTACAGCGAAACACTCCATCCCCTCGGGGCGGCCAAGCAGACTATGACAAACATCGTCGCTTTTGGTGACCTGGAAGATGAACGGACATTTACTTACTTGGCAACGGAAACACACAGCGCGCTGCGACACGTGGAGATCGAGTTCAGTAACATTGTCCAGGCCAGGCCAGAAAAACGTGAACTTGGATTTGCTTCAAAACTAGGAAGATTCTAAGCAATGCTTACGGTCCCAAGTCTCTCACGTTCGAAATTGTAAAGCTTCAGAAACAAGCGAATGCCAGTGATGTGCAACCGCAGATAGCCCAACCCAATTGGGTTGCAAGAAAAGGCCGGCTACTTGAGCGGCCTTTTTTGTCTATCTGGTTTGTGAATTTCCCGAGAACTTGTTAGAGAGTAGCCTTTTCACGGCGGCGACACGGGTTCGACTCCCGGATTTAAGTCGAGCATCCCACAACAGCACAAAGTTTTTCCGGTTGTTCACGCAAGAATGATGGCCACGATATCGATGACGAGATAGACATGAGCAATCCCGCAGCCCAATCGACGGCCTCAGACAAAAGTCGATTAAATGATGTATATAACCGACGTATCAATACCGTCATAAGCCACGTTCGTCAAAACTTGGATGGTGATTTGTCGTTAGACACGCTCTCGCGGGTGGGGTGCTTTTCGAAATTTCATTTTCACCGGGTTTTCAAATCGATCACGGACGAAACTGTCAACGATATGGTGGTACGTATGAGGCTGGAGCGCGCAGCAAATTTACTTCGAACGGTTCCGAGACTCTCCATCAGTGCCGCCGCCTTTGAAGCCGGGTTTACTTCCGCCCCGGTTTTCTCGCGCGCGTTCAGAAAGCACTTCGGCGTAAGTGCCCGGCAATGGGACAGACAAAGCCCTTTGGAAAATAGCAAGAATCGTCAATTCAGGGATGAATTTCCTAGATATACTTTGGAAGATTTGGAGAGCTACGGGTTTGAGGTGAAGATCCGCTCCCTGCCGACACAGAGATTGGCGTATATACGGGTACACGATTCATACCGTTCATTTAGTCGGATAAAGAATGCTTACTACCGCTTGATCGAATGGTATCGACAGGAGGGTGGCAGTCCTAACAACATCTCGCTCTACGGC
>JBAPXA010000481.1:0-5001 GCA_049283975.1 Pyrinomonadaceae bacterium
ATGAAACGCGGCAAGCTTTTTGTGCAACTCTCTGTCGTTTCACTCTGGTAGCGGACCCAGTGAGGTCAGTACCTCCACGCGGTAGCGGGAGGGCCCTGCGATTGCCGATTTGGGATTGCCGATTGCCAATTAGACCGTAGCGAAAGAAGCCAATCGAAAATCCGCCATCGTCAATCGGCAATGTGATGGCCCTCCCGCTACCGCGTGGAGGGACTGACCTCACCGGGACCGCGACTGGACTGAAGCGACACAGCCGCCCTCCTGGCGGTTGGCATAAGCCAGTTAGCGAACAGCAACACCCAGGGGAGCCGTCCGCGAGATCCGGTGCGGCATTGTTTGCCGGCCCGCGTAACAGATGCGTAGAAAACTGCACATGCCACAATGTCGCGCCGGGCGCACCGGAAAATCTTCCGGGCCAAACGAGTGGTTAATCTGCCGCATCGCCTCATCGAGCGCCGCCGCGCAAACTTCCGGCGTTAGCATTTCCGGCGCTAACGTCCATTCGACATTAGGATGAAGAAAATGAAGGGTCGCTCGAGTCCGGCAATCCTTCGTCGCTAACTCCGGCATTAATTCATAAATTGCGAGCGCGTAAGCCTGCATTTGCAACTGGTAGTCGGAGGCTGCAACGGCGACTTGTTCCGCGATCGATGCCGCAGAATCCAACTTGTCGTTTATTACCGCAGGATCTTCCCTCGCCTTAGCTTCGGAAAATTCAAAAGCAATTTGATTGGGGGCGGCTTTGGTGGGCGCTCGACTGCGTTTCGCTTTTGTCACGCCTGTCGCCGGTTCTGATAGTTCCGCGGTTGACTGCTGGAGCGCTACATCATGAGTCGCATCTGCGTGAGCGGGTGGATTGATGCGGTTAGTCTTGAAGTCGATGATTTCGATCTCAAAACCGTCACCATCCGCCGCCGGAGAAATTAACAACTTATCAATCGTGCCGCTAAGCATTCCCCACGGACGACGCAGACGAAAACTGAGTTCGCTCCAAAGTCCTGCCGCCGCAGACGGCTGCGGTGCTGTCAGGGCACCGCTTATCTTTCGCACCGCCTCGGCGCGCGTGAAGACTGCACTTGAGAGATAGTTTTGCGCGAGTGGCCACAACTCCTGCAGCGCCTCAGCTTCATTAATGTCGCCCAGGCGATCGGCAAGTTGCGCCCGGCGCGCCCGAATCACGTCGGCAAAACTCTGTTTCAAACGCTCTTTAGGATTATCAGCTGGAGAATATGTTTCACAGAACCGGTGAATCACCGCACCTTTCAACGTTGCATTTAGATTTGCGGGTGGCTCGGGCGCTTCGGCGTTGTTCCAAACCGCGAGTTCCTCAAGCGAAAGTACGCGCAGCACTCGATCGAAATAATATTGGCGTGGGCAACGCCGATAATTGATCAATTGCGTCACGCTGAGACGTTGCAGCGCCTCGCTATCGGCGGGCCCGATCGGATTTAGGAGCGGAAAAGCCTCAGCCAAAGATCCCACCGCCTCCGGAATGGGCGGCTCTCCGGCGTCGGTCTCTTCGGGCCGAAAATCCGCGCCGGTCGTAGGATTGAGCGACAAAACTAACTCGACGCCAGGAGCCAACTCTACGACCCCGCTTTGCGATCTGGTTCCCAATTCGAGCGACTGCCAGATCCAGCGCAACCAGGTTTCGGGTTTGGCATTAAGAGTATCGAATTCTTTCGTGGTTCCGGAAAAAATCAAACGGTCTTCAGCGCGAGTTGCAGCCACATACAACAGGCGCATGGCCTCGAATTCTTCGCGCCAGGCGTTACGTTGCTCGAAAGTCGTAAAGCTGAAACCGGCGACAAGATTGCTGCGCCCGTCAGGGACCTTCAACGTCAAACCGCGATGGCGATCGAGGAGGAACCAATTATCAGGGACGCGCGAGTAGCGTTGCAGTTCGGGAATAATGACGATCGGAAACTCAAGACCTTTGGCCTGATGTATCGTCATCAGCCGTACGGCATTCGCGGCTTCGTCGATTTGTCCTTCGCTTTCGCGACTGCCGATCGCCTCAAAGTCCTCAACATAACGAACAAAATCGCGAATCAAATAGTTGCCTGACTGTTCGAAACGCGCGGCAAGAGTGTAAAGCCGCTCGACGTTTGCCAGGCGCTGCGCGCCATCGAAGTTAGCCGCAATTACGGTTTGGTATTCCGAGCGTTCGACGGCGTAACGCAATAGATCGTCGAGAGCGTAATGATGTCGTCGCTTTACCAACTCACTAATGAAAGCGGCGGCGCGCTCCAGCAACTCATGTTCGGCTTCATCGATGTAGGCAATTTCCTGGTGGCGTTGCAGCGCGGTAAAGAGCCGCCGCGTGTTTGTGAAGTGATAGAGCGGATCGCCGGTCTCGGCATCTTTGCGCCAGGGCGCGCAGCGGAGCGCCAGGAGCGCATTGTCAGAAATGCCGACCAGGGGCGAACGCAGCACCGCCGCCAACGCCAACTCGTCGGTCTTGTTGTCGAGGAAGCGTAGCAACTGAACCAAATCGGTAATTTCTTCGCGCGCATAAAAGCCACGTCCGAGCACGGTCTGGTAGGGGATATTCGCGCGGCGAAAAACCGATTCATAGGTTTGGACATTCGTGAGCGCGCGAAACAAAAGAGCAATATCGCTGTACTTCGCCCCTTGCTTTACGAGGGCGCGAATTCTGTGGGCCAGTTGGTCAGCATCAATTTCGCGGGAACTCAGTTCAACGCGCGGATCGCTTTCCGCATCGGTCGCCACGGTTGTCTCTGTGGAAACGAGCAGCTCGACGAGGGGACCGTCATCGCGAGGTTCACGTTTGGCAACGCTGGGTTCGGGAGCGACATAACCAAGCTCGGTGCGTTCTTTCTCGTCCACTGCGTCGCGCGGCTCAAACAAGCGGGCGAAGAGATGATTAAAGAAGTTGACTAATGGCGGTTGGCTGCGAAAGTTGAGCAGTAGCGGCTGGGACGTACCGCCAGCCGCAATCAACGACTCAGTCATTTCGCGGAAGACATCAACATCCGCTCCGCGAAATCCGTAGATCGATTGTTTGCGGTCGCCGACGATAAATAGGTTTGCCCGCTCGCGGTGGCTGGGCCGCAATGCTAACTGTTCAAGCAGACGTCTCTGCAAACTGTTTGTGTCCTGAAATTCATCAACGAGGAAAAACTTATAACGCTCCGCGGCGCGGGTAATCACTTCCGGCCGCTCGAGCAACTCAAGCGCTTTCAACTCCAGGTCGGCAAAGTCGAGCGCCGACATTTGGTGTTTTTCTTCTTCCAATCGTTCATGGACGCGGATCAGGAGGTGAATTAACTCCAGGGCATATTCCTGCGCGAACCGATCGAGACACAGTTGCGGCACGCGGCCGGCCAGCTCTTTTTCCCAGATCAGTTCATCGAGTGTCTTGACCCCGTCAGTGAAAGCACCCTGCGCGTTCGGTCGCACCTTGCGAAAGTCGGCCACGGCGCGACAGTAGTCAGCGAGATTTTCCGGAGTCGGAGGTTTTCGCAGCAACTGCTCCATCTCGGACCAGGCATCGATCACCTTGCTTTGCTTCGCTCGTTGCGCCGCAGTCGTTGCGCGCACGGCAAAGAACCTATTCATTGCCTTTGACAGCTCCCCAAGTGCGTTGGCGTGGTCGTCTTCAGTGACGTGCGTCGCCGCCGTCTTCACTGCGAGCTCATTGAGCGCCAACCCTTGCCCGCGAACGTCGCGATAGATTTGCGCGATCGCGCTTGCCAGGCGTCCGCGACCAACACCCAGTGTCAGTCGTGAAATCTTCACGTGGCCCGCACTAATAAACTCGTTCAGCACTTCTTCAACGACGCCTTCAAGCAGCATTGCAGCTCGATGTTCGTCGAGCAGCAGGAACTGCGGATCGATCCGGGCTTCAACAGGAAACTCGCGCAAAAGCCGCGAGCAGAATCCGTGAATCGTCGTGATCACGGCCCCATCAAGCGTTCGTTTGTAACTGAGCAACTGCTGGCGCCGCTCGCCCCCCATACTTTGCAAAAGCAGATCGAGTTGCTCGCGAAGTCGCTCTCGCATCTCGTTGGCGGCGCGATTAGTGAATGTGATCGCTACAATTTGATCGATGGCGAGATTGTGCTTCAGAAGAACGTGCAGGTAGCGCTCGACGAGAACGGTGGTTTTCCCGGAACCCGGGCCCGCCGTCACGGAAACGTGACGGTCAACTGTGTAGGCGGCCGCAGCCTGCTCTGGTTCCAAGGCGTATTTCTTCATATAACCACTATGCGAACGGCTTTGCCGCAGAAGTCTGATAGCAGGAATCGACGCGGAGCGTCGAACAAACCTTACCGCACGGAAAGCGGTAAGCCGCCAACTCCTAACTCTAATAGGTCAATCATTCCTGACTTCTGACTCCTGACTCCTGTCTCTTGTCTTCCCCCGCTTCTTTCTTTCAATGCGATAGGTGTCGTAGCGGCAAACGGCAGCGAAGTCGCAAAAGCGGCAGGTCTTGAGCTTCTGCGATGGGTCGACGCCAAAATTGCCGGCGCGGATGTCATCAACAAAGTTCCAAATCTTCGCGATTGTCGCTGTACGAATGCGTTGCCACTCTGCTTCACTAATCAAAGACTTCACGCTCGGGTGCAATCCGGAGTGCGTTATGAACTCCTTACGATGCAAGCCCTTGTTGCGGCGCTCCGATCCGCCGCGGATGACGTAATAACCACCGCCAGCAACTTCCTGATCCGGAAAGATCAATTTTTCCAGCGCTTCGATATAGATCGGCAACTGGAGACTGCGGCCCGCTTCCATGTCTACCAAAGTTGAGCCGGTTGAGAGCTTGTAGTCGTAAGCAATCAGGGTTTGATCCTCACTGATGTCCACGCGATCGATTTGCCCGCTGACTTTGATCGTTTCCGGGCCTACAAAAGTGGAACGCGTCAGCTCCAGTGGTTCAGCTTTCGAATCAGGATCTTTCGCTCCGCCCGACTGCAAGCCGAAAGCCACTTCGAAGTAAGCCGGCAACACTCCTTTGGCGGATGCTTTGTCCTGCAT
>JBAPXA010000482.1:0-11046 GCA_049283975.1 Pyrinomonadaceae bacterium
GTTTACAATCACAAACGACTTCATTCGAAGCTCGGCTACGTTCCACCAGCAGAGTTTGAACAGTCGTTTTCACAATCAACTCGGCCCCAACCAGTTGTCTCAACTTAGGGGTTCACTACAATCAGTCGTCCCGCTTCGCGGGACTGTGTAACCCACATTCGGCACGAAGCGGCACTAAGATTCTTTGTCGAACCTCGCCAGCAACTCTTCAATTTGCTTAGCTTCCCTTGCTGAAAGCTCTGCCGCTCCAAACCTAACACGATTGTAAGCAGCAGTGACCATAACGGCCTCAGTTACTCCAGTACCGCTAGCAAACTCGAGGGGCGTTTGATCCGGCGTGCGTTGAAAGCCTCTCTTCACCAGTAACCTGGTCAGACGCTCGTAAAACTCGATGGCGGATCGCGCCGAATCAACCGGTCGAGTTTTGATCTTCAACCCGCGCCAACCGAAACGCTTGAAGCGCAGCAGCAAGAAACCGATGCCGCCCAGTAACAGCAGCAACAACAGCGCCCAAACTGGCTGCTGCCACAAGGGCGCGGAGAGTCGCTGTAGGCGATCGAGTGCTTTGGCAACCGTGTATTGGTAGCGCGCAGCCTGATTGTGCAGCGATGTCGCCAGACTGCGCTGCTCCTGACGGTCGTAACCGACTACATACTGAAACCAGAGGAGCTCAAAAGCTTCTGCGTACTTGCCCAGAGCCGCGGTGAACCCGGCATGTTGCGGCTCAACTCGTCCAGCGGCGGGCGTCGGATCAAAAGTGACCCAGGCATTGCTTTCGGGAAAATAAACCTCGACCCATGAATGCGCGTCACTCTGTCTTACAGTGAAAACGTCTGCGGTTTCATTGTACTCGCCGGGCAGGAAACCGTTGACCACACGCGTGGCGATACCCTCGCTGCGCAGCATCACGGCCATCGAGGTGGAGAAATATTCGCAATGGCCAGCCTTCACGCGAAACAGAAAGTCCGCCAACGGATCCGCGCCACCCGCCGTCATCTGCAACGTATAACCAAAGTTCTCGCGGAAGTGTGACTCGAATGCCTTGGCAATGTCATAGCGATTGCGAACCGCGGCACTACGGACAACTGTGCGCGCATATGCACGCACACGCGGATCAAGTGTTTGCGGCAGTTTCAAGTAACGCTCATACGAAAGAGGGTAAGGCTGGAAATCCTGTTGCAAGACTTCAATGTCTGGATCCCTGACATCGGAAAAAGCCTTATAGATCAGTCGATCAAAATCATGATGACGCGTTTGCAGGCTGCCTTCACCGTCAACGCGTATGTAGGGCAGATCTCCTTGCGTCGCCTGTACCGCAACAGCCCGCGAGGCGGCAAACAGCACGGGAGAATCCATCGGCTCAAGAAAGATGGTCTGCGCTGTAAGCGCATGCACTGCGTCGGTAGTACCCAAACGGAACAAACCTCGATCACTGACTTTCTCTAAAAGCCGCCTCGCCTCGGGAGACTTCTTCCAACTCTTGCCATTGAATTCATCCAGAGCTACACCACGCCATTTAAGCTCACTGGTATCAAGCGTCCCGCGATCCTCAACTCGCACCCGCATAACAATGTCGTCATTTCGCTTCAGTTCGCCAATGGTCCCCAGCGAAACCGTTTCGGAGAAGCCAATCAGATTTGAAAGGCCGCCACTTCCACGGGTGATTCCCGGCGATCCCGCGCGCGGCGCCACCAGGAACAGAGGCAAAGCGAGAATCACAATGAGCACGATTAGCCCGCAGGCGACGACGGGCAAGCGTCGCACGGCCACGTTTCGTTTGCCGACAAGAGTCGTCAGCCGGCGAAACACGCGCCCGTCGGGCGGAACCAGCAAACGTGTCTCAACCAATGGCACACTTCGTCGCGCTTTGCGGATTTCGAAAGCGATCACGGTTGAGATCGCACAGGGTAAGTAGAGACTCAAGCTGGCGAGGAAGAGCGGACTCAGACTCAACCCGGCGGCCAGCAGCACTTCAAAAAAGGAAATCAGATACAGGAATACCCAGTCGCGATTAGACTTCACCTGGAGCAGTTTGACCGCCGAAAGAAAAGTGATCAGGTGCGCGAGGGCGGTAACGCCGAATCGCTCACGGACCTCACCGATGGAGCGTTGGTATTGCCAGTCTAAAAAGAAGAGCGGAATAGAAATAAGAACGATGACTAAGCCGATGCGTTCGGAAATCTGCCAACGCGTGTTCTCAGCCTTCCAAGCCACGGCTACGACAGAAACGAACGCGATCCCGAGACCGAAGTGCAGGCCTCCCGCCAACAGCAGCGCAAGCATGGCGCACATGATCATGGCGTAGGAGGAACCTTTGAAATAGGTTTCGAAACTCATGAATCGTTGTTAGTTCTGCTTCAAGCGAATCTCAAACAGCTTGGGCCAAAGTTTGCCCGTAACAAAAAGCCGATCCCCCGCGGCGTCATAAGCTATCCCATTCAGCACACCTTCTTCGTCGGTCGCCCCACTCGCATCCCGCAGTCCCGTTAGGTCAATCCAACCATTTACGCGACCGGTGTTGGGATCGATGCGCGCAATGCGCTGGTCGTGCCAAATATTCGCGTAAATTTCGCCCTTGATGAATTCCAATTCATTGAGACTGTCTATGACGCGGCCGCGATCCAGCACGTTAATGGTCTTTCTGGTCGCGAAAGTTTCAGGGTCGAGGAAACGAATGCGATGGCTGCCATCGGTGAGAATCAAGGAATTGCCGTCAGTCGTTAGTCCCCAACCCTCGCCGGAATACTTAAACTCGCCCAACTTCTCAAACGTCGCCGCGTCATAAATGAATCCGACTCCATGTTGCCAGGTAAGCTGAAATAGTTTTCCGTTTAGTAGCGCTAACCCTTCGGCAAAGTATGGTCGGGGAACGCTTACCTGATTCAAGACTTTTCCTGTCTGCAGTTCAACGCGTCGCAGCGACGACTGGCCTTCGCGACCAGTGCTTTCCAATAACACGCCATCCACGAAAAGCAGGCCCTGGGTGTAAGCATTCGCATCATGCGGAAACACGTTTACGATTTGGTATCCCGCCTTGGCATTCGCGTTCGCTGGGGGTTGGTTGGCGGCAAGATTCACATTAGCGCCACTTTGACATCCGAGATTGAGCGTGGCGAAAACCAGCACGAGACTCAATTTGATGCGGCGCCGGTAATGCCTCGCGACTTCGTAGATTAGTCTTCCGAACAGCGTCATATAACTATTGTGCGTGACAGGTCAGGAAAAAACAAAAGCACTGCTTTCGCGAGGCTTTAGGGAAGCTAAGGCAGCCTCTGTCCGGGGCGATCAGATGATGCACTCCGCAAGAGCATTAACAGTCTGGCGGGGCTTCTTATATACTTTTGCCGGTTTAACTCCCCCCACAACTACGGCCCAGTACTGGCCGGACCGCGTCTAAGCTGCCATTCATTTATCAAGACTCGTTTGTGGAATTGAAATATCTTACGGACGCCCAATAACAAATAATGACGAGCCCCTCGCTGCTTCATACCCGCAGGATCATCGGAACCACAAAATGCAGGACTGTCTTTTTCGTTGCGGTGTTCTTTTGCCTCACTTCTCTGAGCTCAAACAGAGTCGCTGCCCAAGCCCCTACCTTCGCCGGCAACGCGCAGCACACTTCGAACTACGCGGTTCCCGCTCAGTCCTTGAACACCATCAAGTGGTCAACCAGTATCGACTTTAACAACATAACTTCAGCGCACTACGGAGCGCCACTGATTACTGCGAGCAACACCGTGCTCGTTCCCGTTAAGACAGCTACCGACGGCTTTAGGGTAGATGCGTTCAACGGCCACGAGGGCACGCTGAAATACATAACTGGCACTGACTACATTCTTCCTGCGCACACCTGGGTCCCCGTCTATAACCCCTGCATTACAACCGGGCCTTTTGGTACGCGCATGTATTACGCGGGCGCGGGCGGAACGATTTGGCATATTGACAACCCCGATTCAAATACGCCTGGAGCGCCCGTCCGAGAAGTCTTCTACACCTCCCTCGCCAACTACAACGCCAATACGGCCGCTTACAACAGCACCATCTTTGTTAACTCTCCACTTACTGCCGACGCGGCAGGCAATATCTATTTTGGTTTTCGTGTTCAGGGAACTGCGCCGACGCCTTTGAATACGACTCAGAGTGGGATCGCACGCATCGATGCTAACGGCAATGGCACCTATGTTCTCGCCGCGACCGCAGCCAATGACCCGTTAGCGAGCCTGGTCAGTCACAATATCGCGCCTGCCCTTAGCAACGATTTGAGCACACTGTACGTCGTGGTTAAGTCTCCTGTCAGTGCAAACTTCGGGTACCTGTTGGGCTTGAATCCTACGACACTGGCAACAAAGTATTCCGTTCAGCTCAAGGATCCGCGAAATGGCACGCCTGCGTTTATTAGCGACAATGGGACCGCCTCTCCGATGGTGGCGCCCGACGGTGATGTCTATTTCGGAGTTCTGGTTTCCAACAACGGTTCGCGCGGTTTTCTCCTGCGCTTCAGCGGCGATTTGACGGTGACTAAGACACCAGGCGCTTTTGGCTGGGACTACACCGCGGGAATCGTGCCGGCTTCCATGGTGCCGTCTTACACCGGCCCGTCGCCTTACCTGTTGTTCTCTAAGTACAACGACTATCCGTTCGCTGATGGCAGTGGGGTCAATCGAGTCGCACTGCTCGATCCTAATGCGACTCAGCACGACCCCCATTCCTCGGCCAGTGGTTTGGTGGAGATGCGTGAAGTGCTGACGGTAATTGGCCCAACTCCTGATGCCGAAGTCAATCGAACGACATTTCCCTATGCCGTGAAGGAATGGTGTATCAACGCCCCGGCGGTCAATCCGCCGACGAACAGCGTGTACTTCACCAGCGAAGACGGGCGGAGCTATCGCTGGAACCTGGTGACGAATAGTTTAGACCAGACAGTAGTGCTGACCCCCGGACTCCTTGAACCGTATGTTCCCACAGTCATTGGTCCAGACGGCACGGTTTACACACTAAACGGCGGAATTTTCTTTGCCTTGGGGAGCGCTTCGAGCAGTAGCGTTACGCTTAGCTCGTCGGCAGCTGATCTACGCAACGCAATCGTTGGCGCCCCAGTTACCTTTACGGCCACCGTTACTGGCTCGCCTACTCCGTTAATCGGCACCGTTACCTTTACAGACCGGACTTACAATGGAGTGACGCCCGTCGACACGTTACTCGGGAGTGTTCCGCTCGATGCCAACGGTCAAGCGGCGATCACTACGTCGTCGCTGACGGCAGGCGGTCTTTTTCTCGGTAGCCACTTCATCACCGCCGCCTACAGTGGCGATGCGAGCCACTCCGCGTCGTCTGTGACGATGGTTCAAAAGATCCACCCTAGCGGTTCAGCTCTGTCACTTGTTTCTTCCGCTAACCCTTCAACCTTCGGACAGTCAGTGTCATTAACCGCAACCGTATCCTCTGTCCCAGCAGGCGGCGGAACACCGAGCGGTATGGTCACGTTCTGGGATGGTGAAACTGTAATAGGGCAGGCGCCGCTCAATCCCTCTGGGGTGGTTTTCATCACCAGATCCAATCTCAATCCTGGAAGCCACAACATTACCGCGACCTACGCTTCCGACACTCTTTTTGCAGCTAGTTCGGGAGGGCTCACCCAATTAGTTCAGGTCCCAACTGCAACCACTCTTAGCTCTTCGTCGAGTCCATCGAGCTTTGGACAACTGGTTACGTTTACCGCTACGGTGGCGCCGCCAAATGGAGTGCCAGGAACGCCCACCGGATCAGTGACCTTCCGGCAAGGCACAACGATCTTAGCGACCGTCCCGCTTGACCCGACCGGGCATGCGCTATTTAGCACGACGACTTTAAGCATCGGCAGTCATACCATCACCGCTGACTTCACGGGAACAAACGGTTGGCTCAACAGCAGTGGGTCCTTTGCTCAAGTCGTGCAGGATGCGCCGTTGTTATTGACGGAGGAAAATACCGAGCGCTCGGTGGCTCTCGATCTCGCGATCCAGACGCGCGCTCCGTTCGCGCTCACCAATCCGTTCAACATGAGTCTGGATCTGCGGCGGCGAGTGTCACTTTTTGTTTGGCGTTTGGGACTGCTGCCGGGCGACGATGCTGGCGATGTAACTGTGACCGCCGAAGATTCGGAAGGGCGAATCTACAACCTTGCGGTTGAGTATATCGGACCGTTACCTGGCGTCCCGGAAACAACTCAAGTTGTGGTGCGGTTGCCAGATAGCATCGTCGGCGCGCCCAGAGATCTTTGGGTAAAGGTGACCACCAACGGACCGGCGAGCAATCGCGCCATCATCAGTATCTCGGGGCCTTGAGAGTACGAAGCGATCAACTAATAAAGCATTGAGCCTGGCTCTGACTTGCTCAGAACAAACAAAGCCCGTGAGAGCGATTCCCGCGCCCCGGGCTTTGCTTTTCATAGGATCGGTCCGAACCACCGACGCCGCTCTTCAACTGTCACTCCATGACGCGGGTTTATCGACCTTTGTGATCCGGCCGATAACGAACCCAGCGCCGAATGTGAGTGTGAAAAGGAAGAAGATCGGTGCCAGAAACAGAACCGAGTTCCACAGCTCGCCTACCATTGGACACTCTCCTTTCTGAGTCTTGGGATTGGGGCTACGAGAGGAATGGGGTGGTTTGACCAATCTAGTTTAAAGGGCAGCGGTAGCGCAAGGGAAATCAACTGCGTGGGTCAGGATGCTGTATTTTGAAGGGGTTTTGAGCCTCCTGATATTAGCCCTCACACTCCTGGCTTGACGTTGCTTCGCTGCTCCTCTGCCGCTGTTACCACCTACGGGAAAGAAGCGCCGTTCATTCCAACCATCTGCCGATCTTTCAGCTGAGTTTCAGCCACTTTTCGTCCTCCTTACTAATCAACCGACCGCGGTTCTCGACCAGGTATTTGAGCGTCTTGTAAGCCTGCGGTCGCAGGTGGACTGGCTGACCTGCGCGCAAGAGCGTGCCTCGCGTTGGGTCAAGCATAAACTCGCCGAAGAGATGGAGTTTCTGATCTGTCATCACAAACAAACGCAAAAAACGCAGCGTCTTTGACCAACCCACTCAAAGGTCGGGAGCGGGGAAATTATAGAGCAGCCCCGTGCCTGATCCATCCGAGGAATGAGCGCCATCTAACAAAACACGACAAAGTGGTGGATCCGCCAGCCTGCGCGAGATCGGCTTCGGATTTGTGAACCCGCTGGCGTTTCGTCAGTGTTGGGGCGGTAGAATCTTTTTTCTTCTTCGGAATTCTGCTGACCCAACGTTAGAGGATTCCGATCCTTCTCTCGCGTTTACTCATGGAGACTCATTGGACCTCGCCAGTCAAGGTGGGCAACTACATTGCCGAACGAAGAGCTGAGCGATGTAGATACCCATTGTCATCACCGATCCTTCCCGACAGAGGTTCGAAATTCATAAGGAGTGAAAATGGAAGCAAAAACCGCAAAATCAGCTATCTCACGCGAAAAAATGACTGCGTTTGTGACCGGCCTGCTGGGTGACTACCCCAATCCCGAAGGCGACCCGCAACCGCCAAGTCCCTGGGATCCAATCATCAGGCAAACCTTTGAAAAGGTTTTCGGACCGCATCCTGAACCGTGGCGCACGCGATTCGAATCGGCGGGCCATAGATTACGAAACCTGGGGCAAACCAGACCGGAGGTCTATGACATCATCGGAGATCGCTTGAATCGCGTGGCGCTAAACCCGCAACCGTTGCCACCGCGTTGGGCGTTCGGCGTCGAATTTCTCCGCTTGGCGGCAGACCGGCTCGTAGCAATTCAAGAAACTGCCGATGTCATTAACAATGGCAGTGAGCAAGGCATCATTGTAGTAGGCGGCAGAGTTTCAGAGCTTGTCGACTTCGTCTGCGGTAACAACTTTCCGAAAAGGTTTCCCCCAATACCACCTCCCGGTCCGGACCCTGATCCGCGACTAAGAGGTGACGAGCTCGTCCTGATGGGCGCCGAGCTCACTCGGTACTCCAAGACGATCGCTAACAAAGTTCTGGGCCGAGAATTAACCGCCGCCGGTGAAAAGCTGATCGATGCCGGCTTGGAAAGATTGTAGGTAGAGGATCGGCTACGCGGACTCCGTGTCTTCACACAATCGAGCGTGGGAGGTTTATATATGCCGAGAAAAGCCCGCGAGAGGTTAACCGCGGGCTTTTATCGCGGTGCCGCCCAACCGAAGCAGGAGTTTTCTCACACAAAACCGTAACGACGACAAAGGAGGAGTTATGTATTCGCACTCAGCATTCAGAGCCGTGATTCTTGGGTTTGCTTTGCTATTGCCACCGCTAGCAGCGATCACGTACGCACAAGGAAGAGAGGCGTCGTTTCAGTCTTATAATTTTCCGCAACGGTGGATTCGCCATCGCGGATCGCTCGGCTATCTGGAAGACGTCAGATCAGAAGGGGAACGCCTCAGAAAGGATGCTCATTTCAGAGTTGTTCCGGGACTCGCGGGAAGATGCTCTTCGTTCGAATCGATGAACTACCCGGGACATTTTTTGAGACATCAAAACTTCAGGTTGAAATTGGCGAGACAAACAAGTGAGCAGCTCTTCAAAGACGATGCCACCTTCTGCCTCAAGCCTGGTCTCGCATTTTCACAAGGCGATTGGAAGTCTTTTGAGTCGGTGAACTTGCCAAACCACTTCATTCGCCACCGGAATTTTGAGTTGTGGCTGGGTCGTAATGACAACAGCAGATTATTCAGAGAGGATGCAACATTCCAGATCACCAACCCTATCGGTGGAAGAATTGATTAGGGAAGCATCTTAACGCTGTTGATATTTGAGTACTCGCTGGCCGCCTCTTGCCATTAGCGCGCCTATGATGACATTCTCACCACCAGCTCTTAAGATCTCTCTTAAGCGGTCGTCAGAATGCGAAGTGGGGCGGAGCGAAGGTCATGTGCCCAAGGAGACTCAAACTGAAGTCTATTCTCACCATTTCCTTACTTGTGATTTCAATACCCGCAATTGCCGGGGCACAGCAACGCGATAAGTATGCGGCTCTAACGCGAGCACAAGTAAAAGAGCTGGAACGCAGACTCTCTGACTTAGGTTATTGGACCGGAGCTGTCGACGGACTATTAGATCGGAAAACGCGGTCGGCGTTGATCGCGTTCCAGAAGTGGCAAGGCCGTCCAATCACTGGCCGCCTTTCACCCGCTGAGCTGGAGGCGATTCGCAACAGCAGCCGTCCCGAAGCCAGGGAACTTGGGTACGCTCACGTCGAAGTAGATCTGGACCGCCAGGTGTTGATGTTGGTCGACGACAACGATCAGCTGCGAGTTCTTCCAATTTCGTCAGGCAGCGACAAACCGTTTATTGACGAAGGTGAGTCCAGCATCGCTTATACGGCTCGCGGCAGGTTTCTTGTTTACGACAAAGAAGTGGGTTGGGGGAAAGGTCCGCTGGGATCGGTTTATTACCCCAATTTCATCAGCGGCGGCGTGGCTATTCACGGAAGCCCTTCAGTCCCAAATCAACCAGCTAGTCACGGGTGCATCCGGATACCAATGTTCGCCGCGCGGCAAGTGAGCAAGCAAATGCCGTTGGGAACTATCGTACTTGTGTACGACAAAGTCTCATTCGTCTCGGCGAAGCCCTGGGTGGAAAACCCCAAACTCAAGCAGGCCGCATTGATGAACACGTCCATAGAGCACATCGATTACGTGGCGGTGAAACCGGGCTCCAGGTCTTCTACAAACAGAAAGGGCCGCGCAAGAGTGATTCGGGCCTAACCTTTGTTTAATGCCCCACACAGGTCAGTACCCCTGCGGTAGCGGGTGGGCCGGTTCATTGCCGATTTCAATCGGCAAGCGACAATAGGCAATGGGGCAAGCTTCCTTGACTCTGCCAACCCTGATGCGATAGAACCCGCCGCGTTCAAGCTCGTAAATTTTTTCTCTTCAAAGGAGTCTCCCAAAATGCCCAGAATCTTAGTCGCAGCTCTGTTAGTGTCAGTTCTATCAGCGGTGGCCCTGGCCCAGGACCCCGTTAAGGTTGATGGAAATCATTACAAGGTTGAGTTCGAGAATGACCAGGTGCGCGTACTGCGCGTTAAGTATGGCCCTGGCGAAAAATCGATCATGCACCTTCACCCGAATGCAGTTGCTGTCTTCATGACAGACACCAATGCGAAGTTTACTTTTCCGGATGGCAAAACTGAGGACGCAATTCGAAAGGCTGGCGATGTGCTCTGGACCCCAGCGGTTACTCACATGCCTGAAAACGTGGGTAGCCAGGGGTTCGAAGTAATCCTCGTCGAACTAAAAGGCAAAGCTCCCGCGCCATCGTCTAAGAAGGCCAACCACGCGGCGCTCAGACGGCGATAACAACCAGTTCAACTGGTCCAGCTTCAGCAGGAGGAAGATCCCGCTCGCGAATAACGGGCGGGCTTCTATTGATGATCCAGCTGATCACATTGTGACCTGACTATGACTGGCGCCGACCACAACAAAATCCTGGCTATCGGCTTTGCAGCCTTTGCGGCCATCCTCTTCTTTACCTTCTTACTACTAGCATTCGTCAGCGTTGGTGTGTTCGTAGCCCTCGGAATCACCTTTGCCAATGAGTCGGGAAACTCAAATCAAGCTGGGGTGGGAATTCTCGGCGCCATCTTGACGGTGATCTTTTATGGTGGGTTGGGACTTATTTGTGTCGTACCTCCGGCCATGGCGAGTTGGAAGATGTTGAAGCGCAGGCCACGAGCCCGAATTTGGGGAATCATCGCAGCGATCGTCTTGCTGCCGATCATTCCGCTCGGAACGATGCTGGGCGTTTATGGTTTGTGGTTCTTCTTAGGCGAACAGGGCCGTAACTACAGTTGGATCTAGCCCGTTATGAGCAAGTATTCAATCGTATTTATTGGATAACCGTAAACTTCGTAACCGGATGAATCTCCCACGCGGTCGCGCGCCAGTTGCCCGGATTGTGCGGTGCGGTATTCTCCGATTCTTTCGCATGGCCCACGTCGAAATACAACCACCCTTCGAATTCACACCAGTGGCCCAGCAACTGTGCTC
>JBAPXA010000483.1:0-4190 GCA_049283975.1 Pyrinomonadaceae bacterium
GGGGCTCCGTCATGTTAGGGCAAACCAGAGGAGACACCATGCTTAATACTGAAGTAGAAAACTGGACGGCATGCGCACCTACATTGATGGGAAAATGAGGTGCCAGGACTCTAAGCGCTCATTGCGGGCGAGACGGGCGCGATCCCAACTCTTTCGTTTGGCTATTAGCTAACGGGCTTGTGACAGGGAAGGCAATCATTAGAGCCCGCAGCCTTTCCTTTCAATGCCGGCCGGGCTGCGAGTGCTTTGTCGTGGCAGAGGTTGCAGTTCAGGTGGTAGGCGACTTCATTAGTTAGTTTTGTCGGCGCCGGTTTGCCTGCATAGGTAATGGTCGGTGTGGGAGCACTATCGTCGCCTGCCTGAAGGTGGCAAGCTCGGCAGGACTTAACCGGTTTCGATTCGGCGGTTGCAAGCAGCGCAGCAGTTAACGCTACATCTCGTTCGCTGGTCTTCAACGGCGCTTTCAGTGCTGCCGCGGGTTGATCCGTATGGTGGCATTCGACGCAAGCGAGAACGCTCGCACCATCCGGGCTGTAATTCTTTGTTGAGTGAGTCTCGTGATTGAAGGGAACATCGCCGTATTTATCTGATTGGCTGTCTTTGCTTAGTACGATTTCTTTCGGCTGAACTTTGCTTTCCTTGGGGATATCCTGCGCGGCGCTAAAAGCCACGTCACGGATCACTAAGCCGGTAGCAAGACATCCCAGTGCGGCGATAACTAACAATAGTTTTCTCATCAACGACCTCTGCAGCCTGGATTAGAAGCGCAAGTGGGGAGGGAAGTTCAAGGCGAAGCAATCTTAGTAAGCGGTTCGAGGAGTGTCAATCGAATTGTCGATCGCCGACTGTTGCTGGCCATATCATCGCGAAAACGCAGAGGCTCAAAGACGCCGAGACGCCGAGAAAAGTAGACAACCAGAGCTCATTTAGCTCTTTTACTTTGCGTCCTGGCGCCTTTGCGCCTCTGCGTTGATCAAGCGGCTACTACGGCAGACGAAAATTTGTGCCGCGGTGGCACCTGCGACAATCTTTGAATGCCAAGTCGCCTCCAAAGGATCTTTTGCCGTTGTGGCAGGTGGAACAATTCATGCCCCCCAACGGAAAGTGTTCGGCGGGCGCGGGCGAGCTGACCTGGCGCGTTTGCGGCGCGCCTGCGCTAAGACGATGGCAATTAGCGCAATCAAGGCGTTCGCGGCGGCCGTGTTGCGCGTGACTAAACGCGTAGCGGAATGAGCGCGCATTTGTTGTTGTGCGGCTGTAAGGCTTTGCGTCGTGACATACACCGCATGAGCCCAGCTCGCGGCCGGCAGTCGATTTGCTGCTGGGAGTGTGACAACCATAACAACCGTTGTGAGCGTTGATTCCTACTGGAATAACCAGACCGGCGCTACGAGCAGTTGTCCTCCCGTGACACGCCTGGCAGCCATTTGCTGGTCGCGCAGTCCCATTCATGTGCTGAGCGTGATCGAACTTCACATTAAAGCTCTCGTTAAAGCGGGCCGGAAACGCTTTGAGAGGAGCGGTTGCGCTCTTCACATCGCTATGGCAGATGCCGCACATCGGAACTTTCGGGGTCACAAACTGCGCGAGATGACATTTCGTGCAAGCGTCGTGACCGGGAGACCTCGGTGTAGCGGAGTTGTCACTTCTCGTGTGACAAGCAGTGCACCCCAACGACGCGTGGCGCTGACTCGTGTGTATGAACTTTGAATAGTCGAGTTCCGGACCTTGAGTCGCAGTTACCGACTCAATCGCGAATGCTCCCAGGCCTGCCAGTAACAGCAGTAACGCGAGCGTCGAGCCATAAAATGTGCGGGAAACAAAAGTCATTTGACGTCTTTGCGCTTGAGAGCTTCACGACCTGCGATTAAGTAATGGCCTGGCGGGGGGTCGCGGCGGCCTTTATCAGAAGTGTGACAATAGACGCAGACAAAGTCTCGATTCCGATCGATTGCCTCTAGTTCCTTGCTAACGTCCAAACGTAAACCATCTTTGTTGTGACACTCGGTGCAGGACGTGATGGGTACGTCCGGAGTCAGTCCCCGCAATGTTGCCGACTTCGTAATGTTGATATGACACGTTGTGCACTCCGCTACGTGCTGTTCGCGCGCATGGCGAAACTTCATCGAAATTCGTTTGACGGCATTCTCGACGACATGCGGCGCCTGAGGTTTATGACATCCGGCACAGTCGCTGCTAATCGGCTTTTCTGACTTCCAATGGCAGTTGAAGCACGAGGCATGACTCAGCGGCACGGCCTTAAAACTTGCTGGGTAGGGAACAAAAGAATCAAGCCAACCCGTAGGCGGCGGCGCGGGATCTTTCCGTTGCCCGTGGCAAATGATGCAGTTGTTGTAGAGCTTGCCTGGTTCGTCGGCAACGGGATTGAAAGCTGAATATGAGACACGTTGGAAAATGGAACCAGCACGCCTGGGGGTGACTGGCCGCATCAGCCTGGCAATCACGTCCTGATGCTTGTCGTGCGGGAACTCAACAGCGAATTGTTCCGGCGCTGAGGGATTTCGAAATGCAAAGCGCTTGTCGTCGCGCGGTGAAGAGCGCAGATGACAAATGGTGCAAATTGGCGGACTCGAGCCCCGAAAGAATTGACGCCGGTGACAGGAAACGCAGGCCTCATGACCTGGGTAATCCGCAACGTCGGGAAAATCACGCACTCGTTGCCAGTCCTTAGTGGGAACTTTATGACAAGTGACACAAGCGCCGCGGTGCTTTTCGGTGGTGTGAGAAAACTTTGTGTAGTCTATGCCCGGTCGCGCAGTCGCTACGGGCCGCCGTCGTTGGCGTCTCTGCCCAGCGACCGTATTGATCGAGGTTGAGGCCAGCAGGGAAGTAAGACTCAGTAACACGGCCACGATTAGCCGCGCCCGCCCGTCGTGCGATGTGGGTCTTGATCCTGAAGTGTTAATTTCGCGTCGCGTCACGCCGTAGTCATAGGCCGCAGTAGATCAGGGAAGGTCCGCATGGGAGCCGAGCGCAGCAACATTACACGCCGGCAAGGGCTTCTCGGCACCGACGCACTTCACCGGGCCTTCGCGCACGTTCGAAATCAGAAACGGCTTTTCGGTCGACAGATCGCCCGCCTTAACTTTGATTTCGCAGTTCCAGAAAACGTTTGCGTTACCAACTTCTGCCGGCAGTAGATTTGAAATGACGTAAGTGCCGACCGGCAGCTCGGTAAAATAGGCCGTGCCTTTAGTATCCGTCATCACGGAGAGGACCTTTCCACCGCCACTCTCTTCTGCCTGCTTGATCAGTTTTTGCAATTCGAGCTGCCGCGTCTTGTAGAAACCGTCGCGAATGTTTTCGGGTAGATTTACTGTCAGCCACTTGCGCGCGAGATCGCGGTTCCCAAATTCCTCCTGCCCGACAACTAGGGCACGCTGAAACTCCGGCACCGCTTCGATATCTGCCTGCTCAATCCCACGACAGTAGACCGACTCGCAATCACCTTCACGCAGCCATTTGATGAGCGAATCGCTTGCGCCCGCCCTGCGGTAATAGCAATCGCGAGACTGCGCGCTGCTGTTTTCCATCGTTTGAATCAGGGCTTTGTTTTGTTCGAGTGTTCCCGGTAGCAGAAAGAAACGTTTGCGTGAAAGTCCGGTGGTTGTGTTTCCCGTCTTAACTCGCACTCGCAACCTGATAACACCGCGAGCGGCATCTGGTGTTTGTGCGAGGACAAGGGTTGAGAGCAAGAGCAGAGCAACAAGCATTGATGTTAGCTGAAGCTTGAAAAGGTGAGTGAGTTTTGACGAGCCGAAGCGGCGGCAAGCCCGCCTTCCAGACTGAGCATCTTCACTGGGCTGAGCATTCTCGCCAGCATTTTCCCACGGAGCGTTTTTCACAAGCAGACCCATAACAAGCCAGACGTATCTTACTCGCCGGCAACTAAAGGTTTGGACTACGCGGAAACTTCAAGAAGGGGAGCCGCACTGATCTAACGAAGACCTGATCCGAGCGAATGGCGGGTGCCGGCGAGAAGCCGTTTGCGCCCGCAGCCGAAACCAGATCGTCCTGATCGATCCCGTCTCCGCTGATGCCAATGGCCCCGACGAGAACATTGTTCTTGTACAGCGGCGTGCTGCCGGCAAAGATTTGTATGCCGTTCGCCAAATTCGGAATGGCTGTACAGGGAACCGCCGCGCCGCCGAGAATGGCAAGCAGGTTCG
>JBAPXA010000484.1:0-18654 GCA_049283975.1 Pyrinomonadaceae bacterium
GCTCTTGGGTGGATCGCTCTTAGCTACCGGGCTTATCGCCTGTACCGGAATCTCTGAAGTAGCAACTTCCCAAGCGTCAAAGCAGACGAAGCCAGCACCGAACGTTTGTTCGTCTGCCACACTTCTGCCAGTAATGGAACGGATTGCCTCTCGGACCGCTGGCCCGGTTGGTGTCGCTGTGGGCTTGGTTGAAGGCGGTGAAGTAGTAGGCATCAACCTGCAAAAGCAGTTTCCCATGCAGAGCGTCTACAAGTTACCAATCGGAATGGCTGTGCTCCAGCAAGTCGATCAGGGCAAGTTGAAGCTGGATCAAAGAATCAGCATCAAGCCCGACGAATATGTGCGCCTCGGTATGGGTAGTCCCATACGCGACAAGCATCCTCATGGTGTAGAGCTTTCGCTTTACGAAATCTTGCGTTATGCGGTGTCGGAGAGTGACGGTTCGGCATCCGACGTTCTGATGCGCACCGTTGGCGGGGCGAAAGTGATCCAGGATTATCTTCACAGTCTGGGAATCGACGGAATGATGGTTGTCGACACTGAGAAGGAAATCGGAAAGAGTGTTGAGATTCAGTATCGAAACTGGGCAAAACCCGAAGCGGCCCTCGCCCTCATGAAAGTTGTGGCCGAAGGCCGCAGCCTTTCCCCAGAGAGTCAGAAGGTCTTAATCCAACTAATTACGGAAACGCCGACGGGCCCGAAGCGCATCAAAGGATTGCTGCCGCCCGGCACCATCGTGGCACACAAGACTGGCACCGGGTTGGGTGGCGGATTGACTCGCGCAGTTAATGATATTGGGCTAGTTACACTGCCGGATGGCAAACGCTTGGCGATCGCGGTTTTCGTGTCAGACACGAAATTGAATTCGCAGGCATGTGAAGCGGTAATTGCCGAAATCTCTCGAGCAGCCTGGGATTGTTGGACAAAGACCAAGCCCAACGCGCCGCAGCCTTGATTTTTGCTTAAGGAGCTAATCAGATGATGGCTATCACATCACGCCTTTTCGTTATTGCCTGCTCCCTTCTGCTTGGCTGTGGCACCTCGCTGAATGTGAGTTCCAACGAAGACCAAACGGCACCGCGTGTGGGTCAGGAGTTCTCACTCAAGGTGGGCCAACAGCTAAAGCTTGAAGGAGTCGACTTGCAGGTAAGGTTTGCCGGTGTTCCTCAGGACTCTCGCTGCCCTGAAAACGTCAATTGCGTTTGGGCCGGCAATGCTGAAGTAGCTTTGGATTTGCTTCATAACAATTGCACCACCGTTGTCACCCTTAACACACTTCGGTCATCAGGGACTGGTGACGAGGGCAAGGTGGGAGGTTTTCGCATTAAACTGGTTAAGCTGGTTCCTTATCCGCACACGGAACGGAAGATCGCGCCGGGGGACTACACGGCGACGCTTCTGGTGACTAAAGAGGCGGACTAGGGCCTTCGGTACAGCACGAGGCCGATCCGATTGCCACCGCTCGTAATCACGCAGACTTAGATCATGTCAAAGTACGTAGCCTTCCTCCGTGCGATCAATGTCGGTAGCCACATCGTGAAGATGGATTATCTGCGCACCTTATTCGAGGCGCTGGGCTTTGCGAACGTGGAAACTTTTATCGCCAGTGGCAATGTGATCTTCGATTCCAAATCTACCAAGACAGGAGCTCTGGAGAAGAAGATCGAGAAGCACTTATTGCAGACGCTGGGTTATGAGGTAGCGACATTTGTCCGTTCCCTTGCCGATGTTGAGCGAGTCGCTTGCGCCGCACCGTTCGACCCGGCAGAACTTCAGAAACAGTTCCACGCTCTCTACGTCGGATTTCTTGCCGAGTCGCCTTCCGAAGATTCTCGGCGCGAGCTCGCCAGCTGCACCAACAAGTTCAATGAGTTCGTCCTTACAGACCGCGAACTATTTTGGTTGTGTCGCGTGAAATTCAGTGAGACAGACTTTTCCGGAGCCCGACTGGAGAAGATTTTGAAGCTAAAAACCACCTTGCGGAACATTAACACCCCACAGCGCATAGCCGCGAAGTATTCGTCCGGCAGCTAACTGTTTCTGAGTATTCCTGCGCTCACAACATTGCGGCCAGCAACTTCTCCCAAACGCGGTCAGGTGATAGCTCCACCAGACAGGCCGGTTTGAATTCGGCAGGTCGCGGATAAGTGCACTCAGTTTGATGGCAGCGGACACATTCAAACTGGGAGGCGAGGTGGACCTGGTGTTTACCGGTGGCTCCGACAAGACGCGGATCAGTGGCACCGTAAATCGTGACCGAGGGAACATCCAGCGCGGCGGCGATGTGACTTAACCCAGTGTCAAGACCGACAGTTCCCTTGGCCTGACTGATGATCGCCGCCTTCTCAGAGATTGCGAGCGGCGGGAGCACGGTCGCCCGATCGTTCCCAGCCCTGATTGACATGGAGCGTTGTCGTTCGGCTTGGTCGCCCCATGGCAGCACTACATAGAAGCCCGCGGCCACCGCGCGCATCAGTAATTCCTGCCAATACCGCTCCGGCCAGACCTTCGACGCCCAACTGGTACTGTGGATGAAAACAAGATAGGGCTTAGGCACTTCGAGTTTGGGAACAGCAAGTCTTTCGCGCACAATTCCGTAATCGGGATCGGTGTTTGGAAAAGGATAGCCCAACGATGCCGCCAGCAAGCGCCTCATTCGCAGGATCGAATGCATACCCTTCGGAACAGCAATTTGTTTCTGATAGAAAAACTGAGCCCCCCAATCGTGGACGCCGCGCCGGTCATGACCGGCCCGCAGCCCTTTGGCTAGCCGGCCCGCAACCGCGCTCTTAAAACCACCCTGGACGTCGATAATGAGATCGTAGTTCCGCGCACGCAGTCGTTTTACTAACGCTTGCGGTTCGCCGCTCTGGAAGGCATCGATCCAATTCTTCCCCCAACGTCGCAATGCAGTAGGAAAAACATTTTCGACATGAGAATGCCAACTCGGCACTTGTGCGAACGACTCGTCCACAACCCAATCGAACTTTATTCCGGGAATTGCTTTGGCGGCATCCGTGAGTGCGGGGAGCGTCTGAACTAGATCTCCCATCGCGGAGAGCCTGACGATTAAGATACGCATGGAGTGTGACTGCTGCGAATTGTATAGTCGCGATTCACTAGTGTCTAACGAGTCGAGCCTTTCAACCGGGCTCAGTTAACCGCTAAGGCGCAGAGACGCAAAGGAAGAACTAAAAAACAGCTTATGGATTCCCTGACGCTGTACCAAGCAAGAGCTTGAGCTAATTTCGTCTTAGCTGCCAACTCATTCTTTGCGTCTCTGCGCCTTGGCGCCTCGGCGGTTAACTGCGAACCCTGGCCGCAAACCACGTTGACGCCTGCAACGCCCGCTTCTATTCTCTAATCGTTCATGAAACCACAGTCCCTTCAGCCCGCTTGAAAATCACTGCCACCATTATCACTCTTAACGAGGCCGAACATATCCGGCTTGCCTGTGAGTCCGTTTCCTGGGCTGACGAGATCATCGTGGTCGACTCCGGATCAACCGACAACACGCGCGAGCTGGCTCGAGAATGTGGAGCGCGCGTCATTGAAAACGCCTGGCCCGGGTTCGCTGCCCAAAAAGAATTTGCTGCCGAGCGAGCGTCGCACGAGTGGATTTTTAGTCTCGACGCGGATGAACGCGTCTCTGATCAGTTGCGAAATTCGATTCTTGCCTTGCGCGAACTCGACGAGAATCGCCTTGCTGACGGCTACTCCATTGCCCGGCGGGCCTTCTACATGGGACGTTGGATTCGCGGTGGCGGCTGGTATCCCGATCGCCAGTTGCGTTTCTATCGCAAAACACGCGGACGTTGGGAAGGTCCTCACATTCATGAATCGGTGAAGCTGGATCAGGGAGCTCGCGTTGCCGAATTGAGCGGTGACATTCTTCATTACCCCGGCAGTGATGCGGCTGAACACCATCGTCTGATCGGCGAACGGTATGCCCCACTCGGTGCGCGGCAGATGTTTGAGGGCGGGCGGCGTACTTCGCCGCTCCAGATTGCGTTGGTTGGTCCTGCCACCTTTGTGCGGAGTTTTATTCTGAAAGGCGGCTTCCGCGACGGCATCGTTGGTTTCAGCATCGCTCGCTTTGCGGCTCACCACGCCTTTCTCAAATATCTGATGTTGTGGGAACTCCAGAATGGCGCAAAACAGTAAATGCCCAACTCCGATCCAACGATAAAGCTGCGCCTTGCTACCTGGCAGGACATTCCGGCGTTACAAACCCTGATCGATCAATCTGTCCGCGCACTAAGCGTCGACTACTACACGCCCGAGCAAATCGAAAGCGCGCTCGCAAATGTTTTCGGCGTGGACACACAACTGATTGCAGATCAGACCTACTTTGTCACGGAAGCTGACGGTCAAATAGTTGGCGGCGGCGGTTGGAGCAAGCGCCAGACACTCTTTGGCGGCGATCAGGCGAAATCTCAGGGACCAGATCCTTTGCTGATTCCCGGTGAGCAACCGGCGCGCCTGCGAGCCTTCTACGTTCATCCTCAATGGTCACGCCGCGGGATCGGTAGACTAATAACTAAAGCCTGCGAAACTGCGGCACGAGCTGCCGGGTTCACCGCCGTTGAATTGATCGCCACGCTGCCCGGCCAGCCCCTGTACGAAGCCAACGGCTATGAGATTGTTTGTCCTTTCACAATACCGCTTCCGGATGGGTTGTCGCTGCCGGCTTTCCGTATGGCGAAGAATCTGATAGCCAAGTGACGAAAGACCGCGTGTGGCTCATGGGTGCCTTGTCGTGTCGAAGAAGTCAGAACCGGGAGCGATAGCGACCGGGTCCCAGGACGGGACGTAAGGTGTGGAAGGTTAAGAGCGTCCAAGTCCAAATTTGATTGTTTGGTCCGTTCGCTACTGCTCCCGGTTCTGATTTTGTCGACTTAACACGAGGGGATGAATCGCTGCGGCCTTGGGAATACGATCCACGAAACAACAGGAAACAGCTTCGCTTGCAGGTCGAGCCGCGCTATTATCTCCGCACCGCTCAGCTCTGCAAGGCCCTTAGCATGAAAGACTTTCTCGAGGACTTCCATCAAACGATAGAAGGCGCTGCCGCGCGCCTGCTTTCGCTCTCGGCGGCCGCGAGTCAGGCTGCGCCGGCGCCTGGCAAATGGTCGCCACGCGAAGTGATTGGTCACTTGATTGATTCCGCCGCCCACAACCACCAGCGCTTCGTGCGCGCCCAGTTTACTGACGACCTCCAGTTTCCCGGTTATGAGCAAGCCGAATGGGTTGGCACCCAGGGTTATAACGATGAGGGTTGGGAACAACTTGTTCAGCTTTGGAAGCTTTACAACCTCCACCTGCTACATCTGATCAGCAGGATCCCGCCTGAACAACTGACTAAACAGCGCCGCAAGCACAATCTTCACCAGCTCGCCTGGCAGGCCGTTCCTGAAGAGCAGCCAGCGACGCTGGAGTATTTCATTCGTGACTATCTGGGACATCTGAAGCACCATCTTGGGCAAATCTCCGGCATCACGGGGACTAGAGTCTAACGAGCATGCCTGACAAACCCTTCAAGGCATTTGCCTCCGCTATCCTAATTTGGGTGGTCGGTTTCATCTGGGGCAGCATCGTTTTCATGACTCCGGCGCTGCGATCCACGCCGCCAATTCCTTACGTTTCCCGCAACCCCGCGATCAGTTTCCCGATCATCCTGATCTGGACCGTCTTAACGCTGCTGCTCGCGCGCAACTACTTAAAACCGGCTGGGGATAAAGAAGGCGAAGGATTCCGGCTCGGTCTGATTTTTGTGATCGTTAACTTCGTCCTCGACCTTGTCGTGCTCGTGTTTATGTTGCAGACCGGGTTCAGCTATTTCATCTCCGGAAGTGTTTGGTTTGCTTATGCGACTCTGGTGTTAATCCCCTGGCTCACCGGCCGCACTCTCGCGAGCGCCACTTCTAATTCGAAATCCTAACAAGCAAATGGAGTCTCAAGCGATGGCTTACACTTACGAACAACTCAAACATATGACGGTCGCCGAGCTGCGTGAAATCGCCAAGGGTACCGAAGGTGAAATCGTGCAAGGCTACACCCAGCTAAACAAGGAACACTTAGTGGGGGCGCTGGCGACGGCCCTCGGAATTCAACACGAACATCACGATGTGGTGGGAGTGGACAAAGCCGCAATCAAGTCGCGGATTCGCGAGCTGAAACAAAAACGGGAAGCCGCGATTGCCGCCCACGACCATGCGGAGCTAAAGGTTGTGCGGCGCACAATTCACCGCTTGAAGCGGCAGATTCATAAGGCTACGGTTTAGTTTTGGAGTGCGGTTTGTTTTGGAGTGCGGTGGCAAGCGCAGCGCGACACCGCTGTGGATTCCTGGTTCACCAGAAACAACACTGACAGGGCGGGCAAAGTCAGAACCGGGAGCGGTAGCGACCGGGTCAAAGACTTAACGGTCTTGGGTTTTCAAAACGCTGAACTCAATCCACAGCGGTGTCGCGCTGCGCTTGCCACCGCACTCCAAAACGAACCGCTTTCGATAGAGCTTCGAATTAATCTCAGCTATTGATCCACCACTCTTCGCGACCGCGCCATGAAGGCTTCAATCTCTTTCACCTTCCGCGGCAGCGCTGCCGTCATCCAACGCGTCCCGGTATCCGTCACCAGCATGTCGTCCTCGATACGCACGCCAATGCCTTTGTACTTTTCAAATGCCGGCCGAATCTGCTGCTTAAATTTTTCCCACTCTGCGGGCTTGAAGTTGAAAGGCCGATTGTCCAGGGCGTCGAGTCGCACATAGATTCCCGGCTCGTTTGTAAACACCATTCCCGGCTCCAACTTCGCCGTACTGCCAACGTCGTGCACATTCATTCCCAACCAGTGAGTTGTGCCATGCATAAACCACAGCCGGTACTGTTCCGAATTGCGATCGGTAATCAGGCCGAGCTTGAGCAGTCCCGTCTTAATGACCTCGGTGGCAGCGCGCTGCACGTCTGAATAGATTGCGCCCGGACGAATCACTTTTGCTCCAGCTTCTTGGGCGTCGAACACAATCTGGTAGACCTCAGCCTGAGCCGGAGAGAACCTACCGTTAACAGGAAAAGTGCGCGTCACATCTGCCGTGTAGTGTTCATACTCGGCACCCACGTCCATGAGAATTAGTTGGCCCGGCTGCACCCGGCCCTGCGATTCGATGTAATGCAGAGTGGTGGCGTTAGGTCCACAACCAACAATCGAGGGATAACCCCAATGATCGGCGTTGCGCAGTTTGAAGGTGTAAACCACTTGCGCGTCGACTTCATATTCCCACTTGGCGTTCGCGGCCGCGCTCCAGGCTCGCTCTTGCGCCTCGGTAGTTATATCGATTGCGTGCTGCAGTAAGCGCAACTCCATTTCAGACTTTCTCAACCTAAGCTCTGCAAAAATTGGTGCAGCGTTTTTGATTACAAAACCGCTTGCAGTCTTTTCCCATTGGGCGGTAAAGCGCTGTTCATTGCGATATTCGCGCGTGTTCGGTCCGCCCGACGGCAGCATATAGAGCTCAGCCTGATTCTTCTGTGCCGCGGCTAAAAGATCTGCAAAACCGGAAGTGGCAGCCTCCGCCGGCGCTTCCGTCGTCTTGAAGATGTTCTCCGGTTTAGGTCGGTAAGCCTGGCCTTTCCGCAACGCCTGTATAAACGGCTCAAACTCGCGCGCATCCCAGATTTCATTAATCCCCGAGGCCGTCTGAGCTTCGTCTACGGTGTACATGTGGCCCGACCACACCTCGAAGAGCGGATTACGTCGCGGCAGGAACAGCACTTCCGGAAGCTGTGCATTGCCGGGCAGCAGCACGAGCGTCGCGCGGTTCTGTTTCAGCATCGTCAAATAATAGAGGTTGTTCTCCTGACGATATTCGTAGTCCACGTCATTGGCATAGACGCGTGGTTCAGCGCTGAACAGGATCAGGATCCCTTTCGGACCTATCGCCTCTGCCACACGCGATCTTCGCATTGCGAGTTCGGAAAGCCGGGCTTTCTGATCAAATACCGGCGCCGGTGGCGTGATGTGTATCAGCGAGCGGCGGTTCTGTGGTTCGGCGGCCACCGATCCTCGCGGCGAGAACCACGGAGAGATAACTGCCGCGGCTGCGACTAGTAGTACGATCAGTTGCAGGCGATTTTGTTTTGCTGTCATGACGCTCCGGTCCGTGCCGGTTTCCCAATGTAGAGCTGGATTGGAATGCGGGATTGGGGAAGAAAGGTTACGGTCGAATGAGCCGGCGACGCCGCGGCGGTGGAGTAATGATGCGGCGAGTGCCATCAGGCTTAGTCAGGATCGTCGTGCCGTCCTGCGTAGTCATCAATTGACTGCCGTCAGGAAGAGTGCGGACAGTGATGCCCTGGCGGCGGAGGCGCTCCCGGTTCGGCAACTGCGAGTAATCCACGTTTGGAGTGTTAGGGACTGGTGGACGCGCTGGCTGAAACTCCTCGCCATCGTCACCGTCAACCTCAACAGTGTCTGTTTGTTTGGCTGTGGTTACCTTCTGCTTCGGTTTCTCTTTCCTCACCTGCTTGCCATCGTTCGCCGTCTGCTGCTTATCAGCTTCGACCTTTTTGGTATCAACAGAAACTGAATTCACGGCCGCTCCTTCGCCAGTGGTCGCCTGGTTCTCAGGCGGAGTGGGAGTAGCTGCCGGCGAAGGTGCGGTGCTGGGCGTCGGCAAAGCGACGACCGTAGCTGCTTTCCGCTTCTGATAAGCGTAATAACCGCCAGCGCCTCCCACGAGCAGCACCAGCGCCACAGCGATCATGGCCCATCTGGCACCGCGCCGCGGTTCTGGTTTTGCTACCAGGGTGGTCTCACCAGTTGGGGGAATCGTCGGGGGCTTTGTATGAGCGACGAAGCCTACCGTTGCTCGCGCCGCTTCGTCAGTGAGAGTGGGCGTGGGCGCAGCAGTAGGAAACAAAACGGTGTTCGCTTCGCTACGGTTCGTTAACGTGCTCTCCAATCCTTCTTGATGAAGGGCACGTCGCATCTCCGCGGCACTGCGGAAGCGCTGCTCACGATTCTGTGCCATGGCGCGAGCGAGCACATTACTGAATGCCTGTGGCACCCCGCTGTTAACATCATGCGCGGGTTGCAGAGGATCAGGCTGCCCATTAACTAGTGAAGCAGCCCGGGTAAGCGCGTCCGGCGGCTTAACGCCAGTCACCAGGTGATAAAGCGTCGCGGCAAGTGCATAAAGATCGCTGCGCGCATCAGTGCCAAGTCCCTGAATTTGCTCGAGGGGTGCATAGTTGGGGGTGTAGCCAAAGATACTTGCCGAGGTTGTTACGCGCGAGACCTCACTGGCCTGCCCTTTTGCGAGTCCAAAATCCAGGAGGATGATTTGTCCGCGGGCAGTAACCTTCAAATTTTGCGGTTTGATGTCGCGATGAATAATTGGGGGTTCCTGCGTGTGCAGGTAGTCCAGTGCGTCGAGCAATTGATCAGCCCACGTCATTACATCAGCAGCGGGAAAAGGCGTACGCCTTTTGGCAAACTTCTCCGCAAAGTCATCTCCGGGGATGAACTGCATGATGAGGAATTGCCCCTCACCCTCGGCAAAATGATCGCTGACGCGCGGCAAAGCCTGATGATGAACGCGTGCTAGCAGCCGGGCTTCACGCTCGAATTGCTTCCGCAGTCGCTCATCAGCGAAGAGTGTTTCCTTCAACGCGACAGTGCTGTCAAGCCGCTCATCAATTGCTTCGTAGACAGTGCCCATACCTCCCTGTCCTAACGAACGGAGGATCCGATAGCGACCTTGCAAAACTATTTCCGGCGTAAGCATTCAGAGAATTCTCTTATCGATGTCTACAGCGCAATGGCCTTTGATGGTGGAATTGGCCGGGCGGCTGCCAGCTATTCAACTCGCGACCGAGCACTTATCTCGCACATTATACACGCCAAACATGAACTTGGCGGCGCCTGTAATTTGATCGCCGCTATAGATTATCAATAAGACTCATTAACGGGCCTGATCTCACTCAGCTCCGACAAACCGAACCGCAGCTACGATATTTAGAGGGATCACTGCGCTGTTTGGACGAATAAAGCGTATGCTACCCGCATGAGTGACCAGTTCCCCGTTTCCGACGCGGAGATCATCGATGTCCCTCCGCCTCGGCGTCGTCGCTGGCGTCGCTGGCTGCTCGGCGCCGCTGTTTTGCTTTTCCTACTGTTTTCACGCAGCCTCTCTATCTACGTCTCCGCGCTTTGGTTTGATTCGGTCGGCTATTCACCCGTTTATTGGTACATACTCAAACTGAAGGTTGCTCTCTTCCTGATCTTCTTTTTGTTAACTGCGGTAATTCTAGGCGCGGGATTTCTTCTCCTGGAAAAGATCTTTGCCGTCCACGCGCTTAAGCCACGAACCATTATCGTTAATAACCAACCAGTCCAGTTTGCTCCGGCCCGATTCTTACGACCGTTATCCTGGGTAGTCGCTGTAATCTTTGCACTGTTGGCGGGCCTCACAATGAAAAGCAAGTGGCTGGAGTTTGCTGCCTATCTGCATCGCACGCAGACGTCCTTAAGCGATCCAATTTTTCAGAAACCCGTTGAGTTTTACCTTTTCTCCCTCCCAATTCTCGATGCGATTAGCTCCTGGCTGGTAACGCTCACCTTCGTCTTGTTTTGCGCCGCGCTAATCTATTCACTGCTTTCGCTTCCGCAGACGATGCTGAAGAATATGCGCTCACTTTCTTCAGCTTCCAGCTTCGCGGCAACGTCCGGTGCCCTGGCAGCATTTCTACTCGCATTTGCCTGGCGTGTTTATCTCTCTCGTTACCCTTATCTGTGGAGCGATCATCAAACGTTTACCGGCGTGACTTACACCGAAGCGCACTACCTACTGCCAGCGCTTACACTCGTCGCAGTGGCGCTCGCGATTGCCGCGCTAATTTCGTTGCTCAATGCCTTCACGAAACGCGGTGTCAGGTTGCTGCTGCTCGCTGTGGCAGTTCCGGCACTCGTCTACATCGTCGGCGTTGTCATGGTGCCGGCTTATGTGAGCAGCTTTATCGTCAAGCCCAATGAGCTCGGACGAGAAACGCCCTACATTGAACAGAATATTGCCTGGACCCGCCGCGCATTCGGACTGGAACAAATTGAACCGCGCGAATTTGAAGCTGAGCCCTCAATTGAAGCCTTGAATCTAAACGCCAATCGTCCGACCCTCGAGAACATTCGCCTTTGGGACTGGCGCGCTTTGCAGGACACTCTCAAGCAGGTGCAAACCATTCGCACCTACTACGACTTTTTGGACGTGGACGTGGATCGCTACAAGCTTGGGAACCAAACCCGCCAGGTAATGCTTGCCGCCCGCGAACTCGATGTTGAGAAGCTTCCAGAATCGTCGCGCAACTGGGTAAACGAGAAACTAATCTATACGCACGGCTATGGCGTCGCGATGAACACTGCCAACGGCTTTACGCCTGAAGGCATGCCGCGCTTTGTGCTCTCGGATATGCCAACTAAATCTGGCGCCCCGGAAGCGACTGTCACACGCCCGCAAATTTATTACGGACAAAAAACTGATACCGACGTTTATGTAAACACCACGGTGAAAGAGTTTGATTTCCCACAGGGCGAGTCGAATACCTACACAACCTACGAGGGGACTGGGGGCATAAGGGTTGGCGGGCGGCTACGGCGAACGTTGCTGGCCTGGGCCTTAGGTGATCTCTCGAAACTTCCCTTCTCTGACGCCATTGGTTCACAGAGCCGCGTTCTCATTCATCGCAATATACGCGAAATCGTTAACGGAATTGCTCCGTTTCTCATTTACGACAATGACCCTTACATGGTGGTCAGTAATGACGGACGTTTGTTCTGGATGCTCGATGCCTTTACGGAGTCGTCCCGCTTTCCTTATTCGCGGCATCACGCAGTCGGCAACGAAACGGTCAACTACATTCGCAACAGCGTCAAAGTTGTGATCGACGCCTATAACGGTTCCGTTGATTTCTATGTGTTTGATGCAAAGGATCCGATCATCTCAACTTATCGTGCGGTCTTTCCCTCGCTTTTCAAAGATGCTTCCGCCATGCCGGAAGACTTACGCGCCCACATACGCTATCCCGAAACGTTGATCCGGGTGCAGGCTGAAGTCTACGGCCTATACCACACCCAAAGTGCCAAGGTCTTCTTTCAACGGGAAGACGTCTGGAGCCTTGCCAGTCAGATTGGAATCGACGAACAGAATAAGAAGCAGGCGCAACCGATCGATCCGTATTACGTGCTGATGCAACTGCCGGGTGAAGAGGCACCCGCGGAGTTTGTCCTAATTCTGCCGTTCACTCCCTCGAACCGAAACAACATCATTGGCTGGATGGCGGGCCGCAGCGATGGCGAAAACTACGGCAAGCTACTCGTCTACAATTTTCCTGAGTCTCGACTTATTGAGGGACCTCTACAAATCGAAGCCCGCATCGATCAAAATGCACAGCTCTCCGCGCAGTTTAGTCTTTGGAACCAGCAGGGCTCGCGAGTTTTGCGCGGTCACTTACTTGTCATTCCTATCGGACGCTCGCTGCTTTATGTCGAGCCGGTGTACCTGCAAGCGCAGCGCAGCCCGATGCCGGAACTGCGTCTGGTAGTGCTCGCGATTCAAGAGAGAGTTGCGTATGGCCAGAACTTTGAGGAGGCCCTGGCAAACCTGGTCGGGGATAGCGCCAATCTCACGGCGCAGGCGCCCGAAACGCCGAGGACAGAAAAGGCGGCCGACGGCAAGCCAACTCCTACCCCATCTCCATTGCTTTCCGGCAACACCCAGCAATTGATTTTGCGCGCTATTCAAGAGTTCGAGGATTACCAACGACTCACCTCACAGGGCAAGCTCGCCGAGGCAGGCCAAAAGCTGGAACAGCACAAACGAACACTCGACGAGCTGCGCCGCTCGACGGCAAAGCCCTAAAAAACCCGCTCAAGAAGCTCAGCAGGGTGCGGCACCCGCTCCGATTGGCGATAGCAGCTGTCGTTAGGAGCAGTGAGGAAGGCCCGCTTGCGGCCGCAAATGCTGAGGATTTATGTCAAAACAGCGTGAATTGTATAGCACTCCCATACAGACGAAATTGAAATTTACAACTTCGAGCAAAGATCGGTTATAGTGCAGCCTCCGACAGAGTTCCTGACGGACGTGGGCTCTGGGACGTCCGGAAAACGTGATAAGAACCACTGGAGGGATGGTGGCGGCGGCATCATTCTACGATCTCGAGGGCACACTGGTCAGCACGAACCTGGTCCATACCCTGGGCTTCTATTCGCGCAACCAACCAGGCCTGCTCAACAGCTTCAAGAAGAGCGCTTCCACGCTCCTGAGCATCCCCGTCTTTGCCATCACCGACCAGTACAGCCGCAAGGTCTTCAATGATCTTTACTTCAAACGATACAAGGGACAGTCAGAAGACCGGCTGCGCTTTCTGGCCGACGAGCTCTTCGAGCAGGTGCTCAAGCCCGCGGTCTTCCCGGGAGCGTATGAGCTTCTAACCAAGTCGCGCAGCCTGGGTCTGCGGCAGGTGGTCGTAACGGGCGCCCTCGACGTTTCGGTGAAGCCCCTCATGGAGCACCTGGGAATCACGGAGTACGTAGCTAACCGTCTGGAGTTTGTTAATGGCATTGCTACCGGCCGGCTTTTGCCGCCAGTGATGGCCGCAGCCACCAAAGCTTCGTGGATCAGAGTTTTTGCGGAGCGTGAGGGCTTGAGCCTGAGCGACTCGTACGCTTATACGGACAGCATGAGTGACCTGCCGATGCTTTCGGTGGTTGGTCATCCGGCTGTAATCAATCCTGACATGCGTTTGCGCCAAACTGCGCTGCATCACGATTGGCCGATCCTTAACCTGAAATAGTTCCCCAAACTAAACATGGCACTACAACTCCGCAAAAAAACGCACGAGTCCGTGATCTACATCGATCGCGATAGCGCGCCGCGCATCATGCCTTCGGGTGAGGACTTCATTCTCGAGGACCTTCCCATCGGCACGCGCGTCCTTTACCCGAATCCGTCGATTAAAGGACTGCCGAACCGCGAAGCTGCGATTAGATACGCGCTCAATCATCCGCATGACTCCGACCCGTTGTTTGCGCAACTGGAACCGGGAATGCGCGTCACAGTCGCGGTGGACGATATCAGTCTGCCGCTCCCCCCCATGGCCACTCCGGATATTCGGCAGACCATCCTTGAAGTCGTCCTCGACATGCTCGCCGGACACGGTGTCGACGATGTCCACATCGTGATCGCGAATTCCCTGCACCGCAAGATGACTGAATGGGAAATGAAGCGGATGGTGGGGGCAAAGATCTTCGACGCTTACTATCCCGATCGTTATTACAACCACGACGCTGAATGGACCGAAGGCTTAGTGAAGATTGGCGAGACCAGGCATAAAGAACCCCTCGTGCTGAATCGTCGTGCGGCGGAAAGCGATCTGCTGATTTACGTAAACATCAATCTCGTGCCGATGGACGGTGGGCACAAGTCAGTCGCGGTGGGGTTATGCGACTACGAATCACTGCGCGCGCACCATGAGCCGCAAACGATCCGCGATTCCGACAGCTATATGGATCCTGCGCGCTCGGAGCTCAATAACAAGGTCAAGCGTCTGGGCAAGATTGTCGATGAGCACCTCAATGTTTTTCACATTGAGACCGCCATCAACAATCGCATGTACAAAGGCGATATGGATTTCCTGCTGCGAAACGAAGACGACTTTTCGGCCTTTGATCGCATGAAGTTTGAAGCCATGCGCTACACCATGAGCAAGCTGCCGCGCCCGGCGCGCCGCAAGCTGCTTCATTCTCGCCCGGCACAATACGAGATGATTGCCTGTCACGCCGGCAAGACGGAGCCGGTCCACGATCGCGTTGTTGCCAAGGCGTTCGAACAGTATGCGATTCCGGTGCGGGGGCAGTGCGATATTTTGATCACCGGCATTCCCGACATTTCACCTTACAACGTTTACTCGATCCTGAATCCGCTCCTTGTGCAGGTGATGGGGCTGGGCTATCACTTCAATTTTTATCGCAACAAGCCCTTGCTGAAGAAAGGCGGAGTGCTGATCATTCATCACCCGTGCTACGACGAATTCGATCACAAATTTCATCCCAGCTACATCGAGTTCTTTAATCGGCTCTTGCCGGAAACCCGCGACGCCTTCGTCCTGCGCGAAAAGTATGAGCGCGAATTTGCTAACAATCCCAGCTACGTCGAAATGTATCGCCGCGGTAACGCTTATCACGGAGCGCATCCTTTCTTCATGTGGTACTGGGGTGAAAACGGCCGGCAACACGTTGGTAAAGTCATCGCCGCCGGCGCCGAAAATGCCCATGTGCCGGCGATGCTCGGCTGGGAGCGCGCCGACAACTTAACTGAAGCGATTGCCATGGCGCGCAGCTACATGGGCAACTCCGCGGAGATCACGATGCTGCATCAACCGATGATCGGCATAGCTGACATGGAATAAGGTAGTTTTCAAAGCTCTAAGACAAGTTAGATGGCGAAGCAACCAGAAAATCGTAAGTTCGTCGGCGCCCTACTACACGACATGAAACTGTCGCCGACAGAAATCTTTCAAGGCCGCAACATCTTTCTGATTGGCGGTACCGGATTTCTGGGAAAAGTCACGCTCAGCATGCTCTTGCATCGCTTTCCCAATGTGGGTCGTGTTTATGTATCGGTACGCGCCCGCTCGCAGGAGGAATCGGAGACACGCTTCTGGAACAGTGTCATCACCGCCCCACCATTCGATCCGTTACGAGCACGCTACGGAGCCGCGTTGGAAGGCTTCATTCGCAGCAAGGTTGTCGTACTCGGTGGCGACATCGGCGACACCAACCTGGGATACAGCGAAGAGGAAGCGCAGCGAGTTGCTGATGATATCGATGTCATTATCAATAGCGCTGGTAACGTAACTTTCAATCCCACTCTCGAAAGCGCCTTACGCACAAACGTCGTCGGCACTCAGAATGTCATTGCCTTTGCGAAGCGCATGAAACGCCCGGCGCTCGTCCACGTTTCAACGTGTTTCGTGGCAGGTAATCGCCAGGGCACAATTTGGGAAAGCGATCCGGTGTTGGGCTACTTCCCGCGCAAGAATGAACTCTCCGGCGTCGAGTTTTCTGTTGAGCAGGAGGTCAAAGATTGTGCTCGTTTGGCGGAACGAGTTAAGGAAGAAGCGAAAGACGCAATGATGGTGGCGCGGTTTCGCGAACTTGCGCGCCGGCGTTTGATAGAAGAAGGACGCGACGAAGACGATCCTGATGCCCTGGGATTAGCGGTCGCACGCGAACGCAAGGTTTGGACGCGAACGCGACTTACTGATCTCGGAGTCGAACGCTCGGGCTGGTGGGGCTGGCCAAATATCTACACCTACACAAAAGCCCTCGGCGAACAGCTCGTGGCTGCGGAAACGGGGATTGTGCGCAGCATCGTGCGCCCCAGTATCGTTGAGTCTGCCATGTCTTACCCGTTTCCGGGTTGGAACGAAGGCTTCACTACCACCGCGCCAATCATCTTTCTTGTATTAAAGGGTCAAACCCAGATTCCAGCCAACGACAAGTTGATCCTGGACATCACTCCCGTCGATCAGGTCGCGTCGGTCATGTTGGCAGTGGCTGCCCAGGCATGCGTCGAAGAACCGCGCCTCGTTTATCAAGCCGCTACGGGCGATGCAAACCCCGCCACCATGGAACGAATCATCTCGCTCGTCGGACTCTACAAGAGAAAGCATTTCCAGGAAAAAGAGACGGGAATAAAGCTACTCAACGCAGCTGCGGCGCGCATAGCGCCCCGCCCGGTTTCTGCGGCCCGCTTCGAAGCGACATCGATCCCAATGTTCAACTCGGCCGCGAAGAAAGCCTCTGCACTTCTCGACCGGGCGCGGCCGCGCTGGGGCGGCGGGCGCATGGTAGAGGTGATCGATCGCGTGAAGACCACGGTGGATCGCGTTGAAGAAGTTACCCGCGAAACTACCGAATCTTTTGAAATCTTTCGTCCCTTCACGATTGAGAATGCTTACGTGTTCCGCTCCGACAATGTGCGCTCACTTTTCGAACGCATCAGAAAAGACGAGCAATCACTGTTGACCTGGAACCCGGAACAATTCGACTGGTACACCTACTGGATTAAGATCCATATCCCCGGTCTGAAGAAGTGGGTCTTTCCGAAACTCGAAGATGACCTGCGGGCGCAGCCGAAGCGCACTTATACGTATCGCGATCTGCTGGAACTCTTTGAGACCTCTACCAAGCGCCACGCAACGCGGGTTGCCATGCGCATCGAACGCGATGAACGCACCGAGCAATACACTTATGCCGACTTGAATGAACTCGCGACGCGTGCGGCAGCTTTCCTTGCCAGTGAAGGGGTGAAGCCTGGCGATCGCGTGATGCTCTTTAGTCATAATGCGCCGGAGTGGGGCATGACCTATTTTGGCGTGCTCAAGACCGGCGCTAGTTGTATTCCCGTTGATCCGGAAAGCAAGCTCAGCGAGATCGTGAACTTCGCGCGCGCCGGCGATGCTGCCGGCATTGTCATCAGCGAGAAACTTGATCAAGAACATCCAGAACTACGGCAACGTCTCGCCGACGAGGGACTGACTCTTCGAGTTTGGACTTTTCCCGAAGTGTTTGCGCTTCAGGACGAGGCAACTGAGGATCAACGCATTGCGCTCCTGCCGCAGAAGGTCCACGCACAGTCTGTCGCTTCTTTGATTTTCACTTCCGGTACCACCGGTCGTCCCAAGGGCGTTATGCTTTCCCATCGCAACCTGACGAGCATGGTCTCGATGCTTTCCTCCGTCTTCGATATGTCCACAAAAGACGGAGTGCTTTCGGTCCTACCACTGCATCACACGTTTGAATTCTCCACCGGTTTTCTGACGCCGCTCAGTCGCGGCGCACAAATCACTTATTTGCCCGATCTCACTAGTGATGCTCTAGCGCGCGCTATCAAGAACGGCCACGTTACCGGCATGGTAGGTGTGCCGGCACTCTGGGAGCTCCTGCACCGGCGTATTAAGAACCGGCTCTACGAACGCAGCGACTGGATTGGCAAGACCGCCGATGCGCTCATTAAGGCCAATTTTTGGCTCCGTGAGAAAACGCCAGTCAATCTTGGGCCGATAGTCTTCTACCCGATTCATGAAGGGTTGGGAGGCCGAATCAGGTACTTCATAAGCGGCGGCTCCGCGTTAAGCGAGAAGATTCATCAGGACTTTCAGGGTCTTGGCTTCACAATCCTGGAAGGATACGGCCTGACGGAAGCTTCGCCTGTCTTAACCGTAACGCGGCCGGAAAACGGAATGCTGACCGGCAGCGTAGGTAAGGCCCTCCCCGGCGTGCAGGTGCAGATTGCCGATCCCGATCCCTCGGGCGTTGGCGAAGTGATCGCGCGCGGCCCCAACGTCATGTTGGGCTACTACGACGACGAGGAAGCTACGCGCAGTACGCTCGTCGAACGCTGGTTGTATACCGGTGACCTGGGCAAACTTGATGACGACGGTAACCTCTATCTAGTCGGACGGTCGAAGGAAATTATTGTCGACACCAATGGAAAGAATGTTTATCCCGACGAATTGGAAGAGATCTATGGCGACTCGCCTTACATCAAGGAACTGAGCATCGTGGGTCTGCCAGATGGGATTGGAGAAAAGGTCGCC
>JBAPXA010000485.1:0-6630 GCA_049283975.1 Pyrinomonadaceae bacterium
CTTCGATCGTTAACTTCTCTTTACGTAAGACTTTTTCAAATGCTGTCTCGGGAGCGTGCCACACCGGTTCCCCAGCTTCTAACAGCGCGAGTGCTCTCCGCAGAATTGAACGCAGCACCGCTTCTGCCGAACGCAAACTGCGATGAAAATAGACCTGCCGAAACATGTAGTAACGAGCCTGCAGATATTCTTCCACAGCATACAGTCCCCGCGCGGCTACGTAGATGCGATCGCCCTCTTCGTCGATCGCAAGCGCATTGATGATCCATTCAAGATCGTAGATGCCATATTTCGCACCCGTCATCAGTGAATCGCGCAAGAGATAATCCATGCGATCAACATCGAGCTGCGATGAGACGAGTTGGGCGAGGGCCGCAGGCTTAAACTTGCCTTCGATAATCGCTGCGACTTTCTCAGGCAACTCTGGCGAGTGTGCTCGTAGCAAGCGCCCTATTTCAGTCCGGTCACTGAGAACAACCTGGACGGTCCACGCTTCGTGATGGAACCCGAGTACTTTTTCCATCACATGAGAAAAAGATCCGTGGCCCACGTCGTGGAGTAGGGACGCAGCGCGCGCCGCAGTGCGATCACCTGGTTGAATGTTGTATTGCTCGCCGAGACGATCGAGCACGCGGGTCATCAAATGAAAGGCGCCGAGCGAGTGAGTGAAACGTGAGTGCTCAGCTCCCTGATAAGTATAGAGACCGAGTCCGAGTTGCTTGATGCGTCTGAGCCGCTGAAACTCCGGCGCGTCGATCAAGCGCATCATTAGTTCGCCTTCGTCTGAATCAGTGCGAAGGCGAATGATATTGTGAACAGGATCGCGATAGATGCGTTCGGACAAGATGAGTACTTATCGATGTTGGTGAACCGCTTCTCGCAGAGTCTATCACGCTGATGTCAGCACGGCACTTAACTAAGAAATTCAACACATCCTGAATTTCCCTAGGAGCTCCCAACCGTTGCCGGACGATGCCGTTCATACCGCGACGACACGATTCCGAGTCCTGTGGTCGGGTGATGAAATGGGCTCTACGGGCCGGATGGCAAGGCGGTTATCGGGAGCCCGGCCCGGCCTAGATTTATGGATACTTCCCAATTTTTTGGATTTACCCGAGCCCCGAAAGCCCCCAAAAACCACCTAAGTCGCTGATCTTAGGGATTAATTCACGGATGGAGGAAGTGGGCATGGGAATTGCGAAAAACCTAATGACGAACATCGTTCTGCCTCTGGCATTTTCCCTAGTGAGTGCTTTTTGGCTAATTGAAGACAACCTAAAACAGGAGAAAGAGAATGAGAACTTTTAAACTTGTGCTCTTTACGTTGGTACTTGTCTTGGGCCTTACCGGAATTAGTTTCGGTCAGGAAACGACAGGTACCATTGAAGGCACGGTCAAGGATCCCTCGGGCGCAGTCGTTCCCGGTGTTTCCGTGACGGTTACCGGCACCGGTTATTCACGAACGGTGACCACGGACGGCGCAGGATTCTTTAGAGTCCAGAACGTTCCGCCCGGTGTCTATTCGGTAGCGACCGCGGCGACTTCGGGCTTCGGTGGTTCGACCAGCAGCAACGTAGAAGTTGTGCTTGGTAAGACCACTCCGCTCGCAATTTCGCTGCAAGCCGGTGGCGTCGAGACATCAGTAGATGTCACAACGGGCAACGAGCTGACGATCGACCCCACAGACAATAAGATTCAGACGAACATCACAGCGAGAACTGCCGAGCTGCTGCCGAAAGGCCAGGGCTTCGCCAGTTTGCTGAAGATTGCTCCGTCAACCCGTCCCGAGCCGCTCAATGGTGGCTACCAGGTGGACGGTGCTTCCGGTTCTGAGAACACGTTCATCATCGACGGTCAGGAAGTTACACACTTCCGCACCGGCGTGCTGCGAGCGAATGACAACCTGCCCTTCTCGCTAGTTCAGGAAGTGCAGATCAAGAGCTCAGGTTTCGAAGCCGAATTCGGCGGCGCGACCGGTGGCGTGATCAACGTCGTGACCAAGGGCGGTGGTAACGAATGGCACGGTGAGTTCGGTTCGCAGTTTCGTCCAGGTAGCTGGCAGGGTCAGCCCTCGAAGTTCCTGAGAAATTTCAGAACTGGCAGCGTGGACATTCCAGAATACATTCAGCCACGCAAAGACAACGGCACTGATTATTTCCCGGGCGCCAGCCTCAGTGGCCCGATCGTGAAGGACCGCCTCTGGTTCTTCGCCAGCATGAATCCCCAGATCCAAAAGTCCACTCGAACCCTGGATTACATCTCCTCAGATCCGCGCAATCGCACGATCTCGGAGACGCTGACCTACAAGTTCAAACGCGTTAGCCAATACTCGGAGCTTCGTCTTGACGGCGCCCCGAGCGACAAGCTGCGTTTAACGGGTCGCTTCATCTGGGCCCCTATTAAGGATGAAGGCAACCTTCCACCCTTCACTGACACGACTGGCGCACCGCCTGAGGCCGTGATTGGTGGCCAGACGCTGCGTGGACCAGCATTCTACGATCAGCAGGGTGGACGTCAAAACTCGAACAACGTCGGCGGTTCAGCGGTATGGACTCCCACCAGCAAGTTCGTGGTTAACGTCCGTGCCGGCCGTACTTTCTTGAACGAGAAGCTTGGTTCGTACGGAATTCCGAGCTCGACCCGTTATCTGTGCAGTGCTTCCGGCGATAATACAGAAGCAGTATTGCATGGTTGCACGATTGGCCAGACGAACTTTGCCAGCAACTTCCAGATTCCGTTTGATGTTTCCACCCGTAAGACGTTCGACGCTGACGCCAGCTACCTAGTTAGCGGTCTTGGCGGTCGTCACGCGTTCAAAGGCGGATTCCAGTACAACGGTATCTCCAACACTACCGAACAGGGATATGCCGACATCGGTGTGTTGGTCATGTACTTCGGCAACATATTCATGGACGACCTAACTGGCCAAGCGGCAGATCCGAATGCCATTGGAGCAGGTTACCTCCAACGTTTTGGCACGATCGGTAAGGCGAGCAGTGCGAACAACGGCATATTCTTCCAGGACAGCTGGCAGCCGACTTCGCGCCTGTCGTTGAACCTTGGTCTGCGTCTCGAGCATGAGACGGTCCCGAGCTTTAATGAAAACAACCCTGGCATTACCTTTGGTTGGGGCTCAAAACCGGCACCGCGTTTGGGATTTGCTTAGGACTTGACCGGTGATGGCAAGACCAAGCTCTTCGCGAGCTACGGTTGGTTCTACGATCGCTTTAAGTATGAGTTGCCGCGCGGTTCGTTTGGTGGCGACTTCTACCGCCGTGACTACTTTGACCTGTTCCCGGGAGATACGTGGAACTCGATCACAGTAGGTCAGGTCATCGGTAGCTTCAGCGACCCGCAGGGCGGCGCTGGTTGCTACGACGCTGATGGAAACCCGATCGATGATCCAACCATTCGCATCGCTCCTGGTGCTCGTTCGCGTTGCCAGTTTGACTTCCGTATTCCGTCAAACGCGGGCCTCGGCATCTTTGTGGCTGGTGAGGTTGATCCGGATATCAAGGCTGCTCGTCAAACCGAGTTCACAGCCGGAATCGAGCGTGAGCTGGGTCATGGCCTGCTCTTAAGAGGCCGGTACACGCACAAGAATGTCGATCGTGCCATTGAGGACATCGGCGTTCCTACCGCAAGCGGCAGCGAGGCCTACATCATCGGAAATCCAGGCTTTGGTTTGGCCGATCAGGTCGCCAGTGACAATGGATTCCCTTCGGTCAAGGCCATTCGCAAATATGACGCGCTGGAAGTCCAGGTGGACAAGCGTTTCGCTAAGAGCTACTACTTCAACGCGAACTACACCTTCAGCCGGCTAAAAGGTAACTACTCTGGTCTGGCAAGCTCCCTCGAGTTCGGTCGTGTTAGCCCGAACGTGAGCCGCTTGTTTGACCTTCCGTGGCAAGCTTTCACACTTAACGGTGAGTCGATTGCTGATGGCCGTCTGCCTACGGATCGTCCGCATGTGTTCAAGTTCTACGGAGCTTACACAGCTAACTGGGGTGGTAACCAGTCAACTGAGTTCTCAGGCTTTACAACAATGGCTTCGGGAACCCCGATGACCTCGGTCGTCACCTTGTACAATCTCAACCCAACCGTGGTTGAGGGCTTGGGCGACCTGGGTCGCACAGAAACGTTTACCCAGACTGACTTCGCAGTCCGTCACAAGATTCGTTTCGCCGAGAAATACACCTTTGTCGCTGAGATGGACTTCATCAACATGTTCAACGAACAGAATGAGTTGCAACGTCAAACGACGATTAGTCCCAACAACATCACGGGCAGCAACCTGGTTGCTTATGGTTGCGCTGCTTGTGGTGGTGGTGAAATTGCTACCATTAATGCTTTGTTCGGTGGCGGCATCAGGGACGCTGTCCTTGGTTACCTTAACGACCCGGCCCAGCCGCTTCGTCGTCAGTCGACCTTCAACCTGGCAAATGGTTTCCAGACCCCACGTGAAATTCGGTTTGGTTTCCGTTTGATCTTCTAGTCAAACTTTTCGAAGTTTGCTTTGAAAGCCCATCCGGTTTATCCGGATGGGCTATTTTTTTGGATTAGCAGTGGTCAATTCCAAAGGCCTAAAGCCTCAGCTTTTGCGTTCGAAGTCTTCAGACTTCCTCTGAAGCGCGACACAGCTTATCTAACAGGTTCCAGACTCGTAGACCCGTAATGAGTTAGCCCGGCGTTTCAAGACTAGGATCAAGTTGCTAAGTGGGTTCGTCGCGTAGCTGCGAATGACGCGTGGCACGATTGAATGGGGACGTTTCGCGTCGAAAGACTGATTTAGGGATTAACCCTCAACCGAAACTGACCCACCACATTCGGATTGGATTGAAGCCTTGCCCCAAAGGTCCTGGTCCAGCATCGGTTCGGCTTTGCCGCCGGATGTGGGGCGTGGCTTGGCCGCGCCTGAAAGCGCTTGGTTAGTCTGGGGCTGTGCCCCACGTTTGGGCTTCGCCCCCTGATAATTCCAAGGGCAGAGCCCGTCCAGGTGCCATGTGATCATTATTATTAGGACCAAGTCACTACCCGGACAGACAAGTACACAGTGGGAAGGATTAATCAGGACTGGGGTGGCTGCCCGACCCTCATTGAGCCGGGCCGAGTATTGAACAGGAGGGGTTAACTAGTGGCTTTGGCTCTCATCTGCTTGATGAGGGCGTGAATCTGCGCATCATCTTGATCGTCTGACGTCGTCTTCAGGTACAGCTCCAGTTCATCAGCTGCTTCCCGGTAACGCTTCTGGTCGCTGTAGATCTTGGCCAAAAGCTTGTGAATTTCCGCTACCTTACCCTTCGTTAATTCATTTGCTTTTTTGAACGCCACCTCTGCTTTATCGACGGCCGATACTCTCAACTGTGCTTTGCCGAGCCAGAGGAATGCGTCAGGTGATTTTCCATTCAACGAGACGGCGAGTTCCATACTCGTGATCGCTTGAGCGTTCATACCAAGTTGATATTGAGTCCAGCCTAAGCCGAAGACGCTGTTGATACCGCTGGGGTTGACCTCAACCGCCTTTTCCAGGAGCAGACGGGCCGCCTCCCAATAGCTGCGATCTTTGTTCCCCCGCATTGCATACTCAGCGCCCAGGCGATCGAGCGCGAGATAATAAGTTGGGAACACTTCGAGAGACTTCTTCAGGCTCTCGAACCCTTCTCTCTCCTTCTTATCCCGCAATAAGCGGACTCCTTCTTCATAGAGTCGTTCCGCTTCTGGCGGAACTTCTTGAACAAAGACAACCCGCGGACCCACGGCAAAGGGACCCACTGGAGCTCGGTCATTGCGCTTTAAGTAGATATCGATTGTCTGGCGGTCCGTACCGGGGCGACCGCTTACGGCGGAGACACTTGCCAGGGTCACCTCTTGTACCTGTTCCTTGTAATCAGTTCCGTAGGGAAGCACACGCAGACGGTAGTTACCATTAATTAGGCCGCCGAAGGTGAAGCGTCCCGAGGGATCAGTCTTTAAGCGACTGATAGTGGAATTGAAGTCATCGAGCAGCTCTATCCAAATGTCCGCGATTGGCCGGTGCGCCTCCACAAACACGGTGCCAGTGATCACGCTGCGTCCTGCTTGGGCTGTTGTGAACGCGTAGACTGTGAGGCCGCTGGTACCGTTACTGGCCTGAGCAGGCAGTGGCGAGGCGGCCACGGCTCCGATGGCTACTCCAAGACATAGGGAAGAGACTCTCTTCATGACGACTGCTCCTGTCACCACTGCCGAGCCAATTGCTGAGGCGCACGTTGGTGGCGTTTTGGTGCGCCTGATGCCAAACGAGGGTGTTACTTCGCTTTTTCCCGAAGCTTGGAAATTAAATCCTTGATCTTTTGGGGGTCTTCGCCTTTAGGAGCGTTCTTCAGGTACAACTCCAGTTCTGAGGCGGCTTCACCATACTTTTTCTGTTCATTGTAGACGTTCGCCAACGTCCAATGGATGTCTGAGTCTTTGCCGTTTGCTAACTGATTTGCTCGCTTGAGTGCCTCCTCGGCCTTGTCCGGCATTTTGTTCCGCCGGTAGGCCTTTCCTAACCATAGATAAGGCTCGTGGGCTTTGCCATAAAGGGCAGCGGCCTTTCCTAAGTGATCAATTGCTTCTGTTGTCATGCCAAGGTGGAACTCGGTCCAC
>JBAPXA010000486.1:0-7618 GCA_049283975.1 Pyrinomonadaceae bacterium
CGCTACAGCCGACTGCACTCACGAAAGATATCGATTCGGTTCAAGCTTCAAAGTTCGCCGCTGGTTTTAGTTTTGTGCGCCTGGAAAAAACCCCTGGAGGCCAGGCGAAAACGACGGCCGACCAACCTGAGGCACCTGTGGAAGAAGAAACAGATCCTGAATTTGACGAGGAGGAGCCCCAGTCCACCCCGATAACTATTGATGAGCAGGAGGCGGACCCTTCTTCGCCGGCACCAGTCGTGCACCTTGGAGATCCGCGTCGGCCTCTGCTGATTGACTACCCTCACGGCCGCGGCCGCATCATCATGCTCGGCGATCCTTATCTCTTCGCTAACGGCGGAATCAGTTTGAAAGACAATCTGCAGCTGGCAATCAACGTGCTCGCAGCCGATCCGACCGGTGCTAACCCAGGGCTGATTGCCTTCGACGAATATCATCAGGGTCGTGGTGCCACGCGCAATGAGTTCGTCGCCTACTTTTCCGGAACCCCGATATTGCCACTGCTGGGGCAGATCGTGCTCCTGATACTTCTGGTTCTCTGGACACGCGGACGACGCTTTGCCCGGCCTGTCCCCCTGGTCCAGGTCGATCGCCGTTCGGCGTTGGAGTTTGTCGCCTCGATGGCTGAGCTACAGCAGCGTGCGGGAGCTTTCGATTTGGCCTTGGAAAACATTTACGCGCGCACGCGGCGCGTTCTGGCGCGCTACGCCGGCACCGACTACAACAGTTCGCGGACTGAGATTGCCTCGCGTGTGGCCGCGCGGTCATCCATTGAAGCGCGCTCTTTGGAGGTATTGATGCGACAGTGTGAAGGAGCAATTAATGGCGAGCCGATCAGCGAACGCCAATCAATTTTTCTCGTGAAGCGCTTACGCGAAATTGAAGCAGCGCTGGGGCTGCGTATGCGCACGCGCGATATTCGACAGACTCAACAGCATTGAACTTAGTACTTTGTGCTTTGAACTTGGTACTTAGAGCTTTGTACTTTGAGCTTGGTACTTTGTACTTTGTATTGATACTTACCTTGCGCCTTTGACCGACGGAAGCGTTGCGACAGAGAACAAAGTTCCAAGTTCAAAGTACTAAGTTCAAAAACCGTTCAAGCTCCGATCCTTTATTCAACTTAAGGAAACCAGATGATTGAATACATCTCCTCGACCATCGCTCACATCCGCAATGAACTGCGCAAGGTCATCGTCGGCCAGGATGAACCGATCGAACAAATCTTGATCGCCCTTCTCGCCGAAGGCCACGCGCTCGTTGAAGGTGTGCCGGGCACGGCCAAGACGTTAACGGTTAAGACTCTCGCGCGCATCATCAATGCCAACTTTGGACGCATCCAGTTCACGCCCGACCTGATGCCGTCTGACATTACCGGCACAAATGTATTCAACATTTCCACATCCACCTTCAATCTGCGGCAGGGACCAATTTTTACAGACATCCTGCTAGCAGATGAGATCAATCGCACGCCGCCAAAAACTCAGGCGGCACTACTCGAGGCCATGGAAGAGCGCCAGGTGACGATCGACGGCGAGGGACAACAGCTTTCACCGCTTTTCACGGTGCTCGCTACCGAAAATCCGATCGAATACGAAGGCACCTATCCCCTTCCCGAAGCGCAGCTCGATCGCTTTCTTTTGAAGATACTGCTGGATTACCCGGATGAAGCCGACGAACGGCAAGTAGTAGCTAATTGGGACGCGGGCTTCAATTCGCGCCGCCTCGATCAGGTGGCAATTCAACCGCTGCCGGACGCCGACGCTATTTCACGTTGTCGTGTTGGTGTCACCTCTGTGCGCATGGAGCCAGGCGTGCAGCACTATGCAGTGGATATCGTGCGGTGCACGCGTACCCACCCCTTCATTCATTACGGCGCGAGCCCGCGCGCGTCCGTCGCGTTGCTGCTGTGTTCCAAAGCACTGTCGGCAATTCGCGGTCGTGAGTTTGTGACTCCTGACGACGTGAGGGATATTTCGCGGCCCGTCTTACGACATCGTTTGTCCTTGCGTGCCGAAGCAGAACTCGACGGCGCCACACCCGACGCCGTGATCACTGACATTCTCAAATCAGCTGAAGTTCCCAGATAGCGATCTCCTAAATTTTCATCAAAAATTCATTCTCTCGTCGCTAAGCTGAAAGCAGCATCGCGGGCGAGTAGAGAGCGCTTCAACCTCCTTATCCATAAAATTGAAAGCAATAAATTTCGATTCTTGGATAGCTGAAGCGAATTGCGAAAGGAGCGTTTGAATTCTCCTGAAAAACTCTCGCTTGCAGTGTCGGTACAGTCGTTGCTTAGCTTAGTCTTCATCCCCCCAGAACAAAGTTCTCCCCTAAAGAAGCGTCCCAAATGCAACGAAATTTCAAGGAGTAATCCATGTTTATGAGGGTAACGACAGGTGTGTTCCTTTTTGCAATGGTGATTGGCTACGCTAGTATTTGCCTGGCGCAAGCTCCGGGAAATCTGAAAGGTATAGTTGCAGACTCGGCAGGTGCTGTGATTCCAGGAGCAACCGTAGAAGCGACTAACGATGCTACTGGTGAGAAACGCTCTACCACTACATCGAATGATGGAAGTTACAGCATTTCCAATCTTCAGGTTGGCATCTATACCGTCACTGCCAACGCTAGCGGCTTTTCATCCGCGACTGCAAAGGAAGTGAAAGTTTCTGTCGCCTTCACCACCGATGTTCCGCTGGTGCTAGCGGCGGGTGGCGCTACCGCTAACGTGACGGTCACCGCCGGGGATGCGCAGACCCAGCTCAACACAACAGATCAGCAGCTCTCAACCCTGCTCGATAACAAGAAAATTATTGATCTGCCACTTCTGTCGCGCGATCCCAGCGCACTGATCCTGCTATCGCCGGGTACTGTTAGCTCGAGTGGTATTGGCGGTTTCATCGTCAACGGGCAGCGCGAAAGGAACAACAATTTTCTCGTCGATGGTATCGACAATAACGATGCCGATGTCCCGGGAATTCCCGGAGGCATCGCCACGCCTAACATTGACGCGACGCAAGAATTTCGCGTTATCACAGGCAACTTCAACGCTGAGTATGGCCGCAACACCGGCGCCATCATCGCAGTCGCTACCAAGAACGGGACCAACGATTATCACGGCAACGGTTACATTTACTATCGCTCCGACCGTTTCAACGCCCGCAACTTCTTTGACGTATCCGGAGCGGCCAATCCGCAACAGCGCAGACAGTTTGGCGCTTCAATTGGCGGCCCAATCGTCCACGACAAAGCTTTCTTTTTCTTTAACTACGAAGGAGATCGCTTCGACCAGGGCTTCACGATCACTCGCACAGTTCCGACCGCGCGTGCGCGGCTGGGCCTTTTCGATTTTGGAGGCACTATCGGCACGATCGATGCCCGCGAAACCAGCATCAACAATGCTTTTGGCTTGCCGGTTCGCCCTGAGCAAACTGCCCTGCTAAATGCGATTTATCCCCTGCCGAACCGTCCCGGCCAGGGCTCTGTTCCGGGCGTGTTCGAGAACTTTGTTTTCGGTTCTCAGACCAATGATAAGTCGAACAGCATTGCCACTCGTGTTGACTACCGGATGAGCGAAAAACATAACTTGACCGGTAGCTTCAACTTTAATGATGGCAACTTCGAGTTTTGCTGTGAATCTTTCCCGACCGTTGACGACTCAATCAAGAGTCCGCAACGAACCTTTTTGCTCGCGCTAAACCTAACCTCTAACATAACGCCCAATCTCGTTAATGAGGTACGCTTCGGTGGAAACCGTTCGGAACTTTTCTTCAACGGTGAAGGTGATCCTGGCGTTGGAACGGCTAACGTCGATGCAGTCAGAACAGCCTTCGCCGCGCAGGGCGCCATTTTTCCGACGACCGGCTTCGGTGGAGCCAATGGATCTCTGATCGGATTCACGATCTCCGGACCGCCGAGTATCGCTCCGTTTGATACCCAATTCCGCTTTACCGGCACGACGGTCTTAGCCGACCAAATGACCTGGATTAACGGTGACCATAACTTCAAGTTTGGATTTGAGCACCGCCGGGTTTATACGAACGGCGCCAGCAATTTTGGTCGCGCTGAAAATCTCAACTTCAATGTGGCCACGGACTTTGGCATCCCGCTTCTGGTCGATGCCGGTGGAGCCGATCTCAGTCTTGCCGGCTCGCTGGGAACCGCGCAAAACTTTGCCAGCTTTCTCTACGGCCTGGTGGGACAGCAAACGCAGTCTCAGTTTTTCAATAAGGACGGTGGTCGTACTGAAGCAGACTATCGAGGATACCGAGTTCGCGAATATGACCTCTTTTTCCAGGATACCTGGAGGGTTCGTCCCAATTTCACGCTGAACTACGGCTTGCGTTACGAGATTAAGGGCGTGCCCTTTGAAGTCAACGGGCAGATGTCGACATTGGTCGATCAAGACCCTAGCTCGTTCACTCCCGCTGGCGGTTTTGTTTTCCAACTGGTAGGCAAGAATTCTCCAAATCCTGATCTGAAGCTTTATGACAACGACTTCAACAACTTTGCCCCGCGCTTCGGGTTCAATTGGAGCCCGGGCTGGGACAGCGGCTTCATCTCCAAGTTGACCGGCGGTCCGGGCAAGATGTCGATCCGCGGCGGTTATGGAATTTTCTATGACCGTGTTTTCGGTAACCTGTTCAGCAACTCCAGCGCTAATCCGCCGTTCCAGAGGAATTTCCAGAATTTCCCGGTCGACTTCATCGAGACTCTTGATCGGCCGCCGACACTGGTTCCCAGCCCGATCGCGAATGGCTTCTTTAGGGACACCGCGCAAAACGGCGATTTCCTTTTTCCGGTAATCTTTGCTCTCCCAGGTAACAACCAGTTTCAGAGCAAGTTTGCTAATCCGATTACCCAGGCATGGAACTTCGGTTTCCAGCGCCAAATCGGTAACGACATGTTGATTGAAGCTGACTATGTAGCCAATAAAGGAAACAATCAGTTGCGCGTAATCGATGGCAACTTGACTAGTGTTACCCGCGTAAACACCATCCGTGCGGGGATCGACGCACCCAGGGCTATTAGTCCAACCGGCACGTTCACCAACTTTTTGAACGGCTCGCTCAATTCAGCCTTCTTCCAGTCTGCGTTGAATCTATCTGTCGGCCAGTCAAGTTATCATTCGGGCCAATTCAGATTCACGAAGAGATTGACCAATAAGACATTTGGTCTTGGACAGGTTCAAGTTGCTTACACTTACAGCCATTCCATCGATGACTCGACAGACCCATTGGTCGGTCAGACGGGTGAGCGCACCTTCCCACGCGACTCGTCAGGGTTTGCTGGTGGGTGGACAGCGGAACGGGGTAACTCAGGATTTGATACTCGTCACCGCTTTGTGGCGAATTACATCTATGAGTTCCCGCTCTACTTTGAAAACAAAGTATTGGATCACATTTTGGGACACTGGTCGATGGGCGGTATTCTGCAGATCCAATCCGGCAACCCATTCAGTATCTTCGGTGGTACTGATAGTGCGGGAACTGCCCTTGGTCAACGGGCCGATTTTGCCGATCCCAATGCTCCGGTCGGAACGTTCACGCGTCTCGCGGCACCAACCAGTTTTGATCAGCGAACACAGACAGGGCCGACAGCTGACTTGTTCAGAAACCCCTGCGCAGGGGTAGTGAGTGCTACCGGCGGTTCCTGCACGATGCAATTCATCGGCAGGCAGGGAAGTGTGGCTCGCGGCGCCTTTGTGGGCCCAGGCTTCAACAAATTTGACTTCAACCTGGTGAAACAGATTCCACTGGATCACTTCCGTGAAGGTATGAGGTTTACGCTCCGCGCAGACTTCTTCAACCTTTTCAATCGTGTAAATTTTGGCCAGCCAGTGAACACAATCAACAGTGCAAACTTTGGCCAATCAACTACTGCGGCAGCTGGCAGAATCGTCCAGTTTGTCGGTCGCTTCGAGTTCTAAACTCGGAACTGTTTGTTTACTCGACTGGCGTTGCTTCCCGCGGAGCAGCGCCAGTTTTTTGCAGCATTCAAGGTGCTGCTTTTTGTGCAGAGACTATCATGGAGTAAGAAATGAAAGCACGATTCTCTTTTACCGCGAAATCCTTGCTCAGTGCACTTTTGCTCTCGATCGTCACGCTTCCGACATCCTCTCGCTCCAGAGTCGTGTCTGACCAGGACGATATGACCACCGAACAGATTATCGCTAAACATCTCGACTCGATCGGGACAGCTGAGGCGCGAGCCTCGATCACTAGTCGCGTGATCCTGGGCACGGCACTGGCGGCCGCTCGCATAGGCGGGTCGGGTCAGACAGAAGGCCAGGCCGTCCTCGCTTCCAGAGGCAACAACAGTCTCCTGGGAATGGTTTTCACTGTGCCGAACTATCCGCACGAAAAAATGGGATACGACAGCAAAAAGTTAACCGTCGCAGAATTAACGCCGGGGGTGCGATCGGAGTTGGGAAAATTCTTCATGGCCCATGAGATGCCCTTCAGAGAAGGATTACTAGAAGGAACTTTGTCAACCGCCTGGCCCTTACTTAATCTGGCTTCAAGAAAAGCGGTACTGAAGTATGAGGGGTCCAAAAAACTTCAGGGACATAAAATGTATGTCCTGCGATATGAAACCAAAAATGACTCGGGCTTGAAGACAAAGCTTTATTTTGACGCTGAAACCTTTCGACACGTACGCACAGAATACGAAGAAAGAATCATTCAACAAATGGCTAATCAACCCGGTATTACTCAAAAGCAAGGCGATTCCATAACAAAGTTGATTGAAGAGTTCTCTGACTTCAAGCCGGTCGGCGGAGTAACATTACCGCATTCTTACAAATTACAACTGTCGATTGAGAGCTTAAACCGCCGGATTCTCCAGGATTGGGCTTTAGCGCTCTCACAATTTGTGGCTAACAGAACCTTGGACGATAAAGAGTTTGACGTGATCTCAAAATGAATTGCTGGCGCTCGCCGGTCGACCCAATTTCCAATCCTCGCAGGAGGGGTATGAAACTCACTTGTTTCCTCTTCAACGGGTACGAACAGCAATCAGACTTGCTACCAATTAAAAACTCAGATAGTTTGCGACTGCACAAAAGTAATATTTCGTTAAGTAGCGCAAACCGTTAGTTTGTGTGCAAGCTACCAGCTTGCGCTACTCCAAAATCATGTCTCCCAAAAAAATCGCCCTCTGGTTTTTGATCGTCTCTGTCAGCCTTAGCGCGTTGCTGGGTATCGTTGCCATCATTAAAGGTGACTTCGGCGATTTTGAGGCCCGCGTGATCCTCACTACCGTCACGATCTCAGCGGCCAGCATCTGCGCTTTGGCGGCCGGCGCTTTTTGGGAAAGTCGTAGCGCGCGCACGCTTCCGAGTCTCGCGGTGGCGCTCGCCATCTTCGCCGCTGCCTTAATAATCATCGGCATCTGGGGAAAAATTAGCGCGACTCCTTATTGGAAATTCAGCGTCTCGGTTGGGGTGCTTGCCATCGCCTGCGCGCAAGCCTGTCTGATTTCCCTCGCGCGCCTGGCGTCGCGGTTCGCCTGGGCAAGGACAATTACCCTGCTTGCGATCTTTTTTCTGGCGGCGCTGGTCATTTTTGCTCTCTATGGCGAGGTACGGGAGGAAAGCTATTACAAGATAGTGGGAGCC
>JBAPXA010000487.1:0-9490 GCA_049283975.1 Pyrinomonadaceae bacterium
ACTGTAGACACCCTGCGGCGATTTGGCGCAAAAGCGGATGTCTACGAGACAAACAAGGGCAATCCGGTTGTGCACGCCGTGTTCGGTAATGATAAGAGCCTGCCCACTGTCACCGTCTACAACCACATGGACGTGCAACCGGCCTCCAAAGAAACCGAACCGTGGGATACGGAACCGTTTGTGATGACCAGGAAGGGCGACAGTTACTTTGGGCGCGGCACAACTGACGACAAGGGACCCGCTCTCGCTGCACTCTACGGCGCCCGCGCCGCACTCGAGGCCGGTATCCCCGTGAACATTCGCTTCCTCTGGGAGTTTGAAGAAGAGATCGGCTCGCCTAACTTCGAAAAGATCATAAGTAAGGCCGCTCGCGACTTGCGAACTGATTCAGTCGTCGTTTCCGATACGGTTTGGGTTTCGCGACAGCGCCCGGCAAGCTCTGCTGGCTTGCGCGGATTGGTGGGCTTTCTTTTGACTTTGGAAACCGGAACCACAGACGCGCATTCCGGCGAAGTGGGCGGTGCCGCGCGTAACCCGCTTGCCGAATTGATGCGCGTGATTTGCGACCTTTACGATCCGACAACCGGAAAGATCAAGTTTAGGGGTTTCTACGACGATGTTATCCCACCCTCAAAGGCTGAATTGAATGACTGGAGCAACTCAGGATTTAGCGCCAAAGGATTCAAGAAGGCGCATCATCTAAAACTGATGCGCTCGCAAGACGACCTCGAGGTAATGAAACGAATCTGGGGAATGCCGACGATGGAGATTCACGGCGTAGTGGGCGGCTACCAGGGCCCTGGAGTTAAATCGATCGTGCCTCCGCGCGCTGAAGTGAAAGCCTCGTTCCGGCTGGTGCCCGCTCAGGATCCGAAGAAAATTCAGCAACAACTTAAAGCGGCGGTGAAGCAGTTGAATCCGGACGTGGAAATACATTTCGAGGCTGGTGCGCCTGCGTTTCGCACCGTGCTGACAGGCGAGCTGCCGCAAGCTTTGAAGCGAGCGATGAAGTTTGCCTTCAAACGGGATCCGGTATTTGTGCGGGACGGTGGCACGATCGGCGCCATGACGAGTATCGAGCAGGTGCTGAAGTGTCCAGTCCTGTTTCTCGGGCTCTCGCTTCCGGAACACGGCTACCATGCGCCGAACGAGAACTTCGATTGGCAGCAGGCTTCCGGCGGGATGGTCGCCTTTGCCAAATATTTCGAAGAGATTGGAAAGCTGGGTAAGTTGAAGTAGAACTAATACCGACTCAAATTACGCACGCCAGGCGCTCTTCATTGAGCGCCACAAAACCTAACTTCTCATAGAACCTGCGCGCCTCGGGATTCTCGAGATGCACGCCGACATCGATCCGCGAGACCCCTTCTTTCCGCAACTGCTCTTTTAACTGAACCAGCAGCTCAGTGCCCACGCCCTGACCGCGCCGCTCGGATTTGACCGAAACATCGTCGAGCTTTGCGACGAGCGATCCCATCGAAGTTGAGACTGCGTAGCAGATCACACAAACGCCGGCGACTTCATCTTCGTCGTAAGCCATCCAGACAAACCCAAGGTCAGGATGCTCCAGGAAGAGATAGAGCGCGTCATTAAGTCCCTGGATGCCACGATCGCCGTAGGCAGCGCTGCTCGCCAAATAGTGTTCATCGCCACCAAGAAAATCACTCAACATACTAAAAGCGTCAGTGACATCGGGCGCAGTCATTTTCTGGCAAGTGATCAATTCGCTCCTCCGCTTGTAGGTTTCACTTTACTTCTTGCTCTGCAGCTTAAAGTCACTCGGCACAAATTCCACCGATCGTAAGTCACCATCATATCTGGCTTTCGGATCGGTAGTCGGCACATAGCAAATCACCACTGGGTTCACCGGCTTGCGCGGACCGCAGGTGATTTCCGAGCCAGCGTCGGCGGTAAATGCTGTGATCCGGATGTTTTCAAATTTAGATGTGCGCAGCTTGATGACGCGGTCGGCGAGTTGCACCACAAACATGATTCCTTTCGCATCGCATTCCAGTCGCAGCAAAGTTCCCTGCACTTGCTTTTCACCAGCGGCTGGCTGGCGCAAGGCTTCGTTTAAACCACCAACCACATCGTTAAGGATCTCGTCCTTGTTCGGAGCATTGCCGCGGGCTTCTTTGGCCGCACGATGGCGCGCCAGCTTTTCTTCGTAATCGACTACTGAAGCCAGCATGGTCTGTGCTTGCGCCCGCATCTGTGGGTTCTGGGTCAAACGCTCGAGTATTTCGCGTGACGACTTGAAATCCTCAGTGCGCATATAAAGCTGCGCGAGGGTAAGCGCCAAGTCGTTCCTGCCAGGCGAAGTGGCAAGCATTTTCTTGACCATCGTAATCGTTTCGTTTAGTTCAGTCCCGGCAACGAGATTTATGAAAGCTAACAACCCGTACGATTCCGGATAATCGGGCCGTAACTCTATCGACCGCTTGAGCTCTGCGCGCATCTTGGTGAGGTTCTCAGGTGAATAGCCCGACACGAGATTCGCCGCGTCCATTCCCTCCTGACTGAGCGCATAAGCGTAATAGTAGTGAATCAGATAGTTTTGTGAGTTGGCAGTGACCGCTCGTTCAAGATTGCTGCGCGCTTCCTCAAGTTTTCCCTCCCGCACGCGCAACATCGCCAGTGAGGCGTTGGCCATGGAATGGTTCGCATCAAGCGCGATTGCCCGTTTCAAATATTCTTCGCTCTCAACTCGATTGCTATGCAGCAGTAGGTCGCCGAGGTACGCCTGGGCATCGGCCTCAGTTAGAGGTGCGACCTGGAGTTCGGTATCGAAATCTATCTTGCGCTGGAAGCTCGCGGCGATTATCGGATAACTGTCGTTCCTGATGTAAGCACGAACATCTTTCTCCATCTTTTCAAATGTTGTTTGAAACGACTGCTGAAATGCGTCGTCAAGGGAAGTGTTACTGTTCATCAGACCCATGAACTTATCGATCGCATCAGAGCCACCTGGCTTATGAATCAGGTAATGCACGAGGGCCCACGATTGCGCATAAAAGATAGTTTGCTTCTCGCGCTCGTTGTAGTGCGGTGAATCATGATCGACTTGAAACAGAGTCGGCAGAGGCAGCATCTTTCTCTCGCGCAACAGGTAGACATGATGACTGATTGGTTTGCCCAGTGTCACCTTACGCTCTTCGCTGATGTTGAAGCTGCTGTAATACTCTGCCAGTCCTTCGTTGAACCAGGTCGGTACGTTGCCGAGCGTGCTATTGACCAGCAAGTGGGTGTACTCGTGAAAGATTACTGTGAAGGGATCTTGCTCGCCGCGCACTTCGGTCGTCAGTGTGATGTAGTTGACGTCGGGACCCGGTTGAAAATAACCGGCAATATTCTGGTTCGATCTAAACGGACTGTAGGATTTGTCGTTCTTGAAGACGACTACGGTGGTAGGCACGGGGGCAATGAACTTTGCTTTGGGAAACAAACGCGTGAACACTTCGCGAAACTGCTCCAGCCGGTTTGCAACCTGGCGAACTTCTTTTTCACCGGCGTTACCGATCAACTGGAAGTTGCGCGAGCGCACACTGATCCAATTGTCCTTCGCGGAGACTTCGCGCGCGGGAGCAATCGTAAACAGGATAAGAAGCGAGAGGAGGAAGGGGGTAAGGCGATTCATGATCATAAAGCTATCTAAGTTTGGTGACGCCATTGCCAATTGGCGATTGGCGATTGGCGATTGCCGATTGGCGATTGGCGAACGTTATTGGTGATTGAATATTGGTAACAACTTATTCGTTTCTGATCAGCAATTCTGCAATCGAAAATTGGCAATTGGCAATCGGCAATTGTTTAGGGTCTGAACAAACGTGAATCCGGCAGGCGAAATACATATTCCGCCGTCACCCACTGGGAAACGCTCTGGCCATCTTTTATTGCCGGCTTAAACTCCAGTTTACACGCAGCTTTGATGGCACTTTCCGTTAGGCCAAACGGTAACCCGCGCAGCACCCGCACCCGACCGATCGTTCCAGTCGCCGACAGCGCCACCTTGAGAATTACAAAGCCCTGCTTACGATTGCGGCGCGCCTCCAGCGTGTAGCCGGGCTTCGGTTTTGATCTGAAGATCACCCGCCGGTCTACCATCTTTGCAGAAAACACGTCCTCGGTTGTGGCGTCGCCATCGAGTATGCGGCTGTGGCTTCCGTCTTTGCCGCAACGAAAATCCTGAGACTTTTCGTTTACTCGCCGTACAGTCTGGTTGGCACCACTGACAAGCAACGGGGTGGGCGCATCAGCTGGCGGCGTAGTTCTTACTTCAACCGCTCGGCGGCCTGACTGCGCCAGGGCTACGGAACAGCCCAGTATTAGGATGGAAAATGCTGCGTGTATTTTCATGGGCGGCTACTCAAACCCATTTTGGGCCCCGGGGAAAATTGCCTGCGTCCTCGGCACTCCAGTCGCCCAGCGGACACATGAGGTTGGATGTTCGGAGTTCGGTGACAGCGACTGTGGATGCTTGATACGCGGATAACTCAAATATCTCTAGCGCAGAAGAGGCGGGACTGTGCCCGCCTCTCAAGACTTCACAAGATTGTTTTCTTACTCTTCAGGTCCGGTGCATGTTGGTCCGTGCAACGCAGGTATCTTCTGACTAATAACCGGGTAGTTGGGCGCCTCGTCAATATTGATCTGAGTCCAATGCGCGTAATTTTCAGGAACGAGGTTATCAGCGAAGATTGCTTCTACCGGACACTCAGGAACGCAGGCATCGCAATCGATACAAGTTTCGGCATTGATATATAGACGGTCAGGCAGTTCGTGAAACGCCTCAACGGGACACACCGCAGCGCAGTCGGTGTATTTGCAGTCAACACATAATTCCACTACCACATAGGTCATCGGAGATGAGCTCCTTTTCGAGAATGACGAATGTTTATATGTTACGCGAGGAATGTCAACAGAAAAGAATTGAGGCAGTAGTCAGTAGTTAGTAGTCAGTAGTCAATCGTCAGGGACTAGGGTGCAACGTAATACTTTCGAAGTGAAGCAACTACTTTCTACTGCGTACCACCTACTGTCTATCTCCTTCTGCTTCCTGCAGTCTGCCGTCTGCCTGCTTCCGCTTCACGCTCCCTCGGAAGCACGTCGTTCCACCGATCCTGGCCCATGCACCGTCTTGCTCACTTTTGGATCCCCGCTGTAAATCACAGATGCTGGGCCCATGACCGTCACATTCAGTTCGTCACTCGCATGCACTTCGATCTTCGTCACGCCATTAGCAGCGACAGTTCCTTTGGCAGCACGCAACTTATGCGTATCAATCCTGCCAGCGCCGTTGGCGTCGATTTCTAACGTGCCGGTCTCGCCGGCAACCCTGATTGTCGGCGCGCCATTGCTATCGATTTCAAACTTATCGTTCTTCAGACCAGTGATTTCGATTGTGCCTGCGCCGGAAGTGTTGATGGCCTCGATATTCGGCGCCGCAATTTTTATGACGATAGGATGGTCAACGGAGAAACCGCGCGAACTCTTGATCCGCAACACGCCATTGCTAACGTCAGGCTTAATCAACGGCATGATGTTGTCGTCAGCTTCAATCTCCAGGCTGAGTGCCTCCTGGCAAACGACTTTAATTTCATAGGCGCCTTCAGTTGTGATTGCAGTAAAGGCGGCGACCTCGCGTTTTTCTCGCAGTCGTTGGCCCGAGCCAACCACCTGGTCATGATGCAGCATACAGCCCGCCGCGAATGGCACAACGAGCAACCAGATCACCATTAGCCTTTTCATTTTCGAATTCCTCCCAGGCTTGATCACGAATAGTCTTTCCGACCCGGCTCGCTGCGCTGATATTCAAGAGTGCGCGTCGTATTCTCGGTGACGCTGGGCACTGGTTCCGCGAGCGAACGCGGCTGCGGAGCGTAATACTCAGCTGCTGTCGGAGCCGGGAGCACTACAGACTGCGCGACCGGCAGCTTAGGTTGCGCGGTGAGACGGCCGAGTTGGCGGTACAGAAAGATCTCGGTAAAGGCCGTGATCAAAAAAGTCAGAAACATGAAGAGCACTACCAGCTCTTCGCCAAATTGTCCTTCCTGTTTGAGAGCGATCGGCCCACCCAGCAGTAGGCCCATAGATGCCACCGCCACGAGCACCATCGCCAATATCAACGCCACGACCGGCACCGATGACTTGAATTCAGCACTTCGCTCCTTCAGGCTCATGCCGCAGCGATTGCAGAAACTAAGTCCGGGTGTGATCGGGCTGGCACATGCTGAGCAGTACATAAGTTTTTCCTTTCACCCTTCAGGAAGTCGCAGGCAGAGCAAGTCTTGGGAGTGCCCCGGCAGAGCGAAGTGACGACGGCGCTTTAGTTTGACGGATCTAAATCCAAAGCGGTGTCACCCGATAAATCGGGATTGCCAGCGCACTGCAAAGCCGGCCGCCACCCTCCAAATAAACGGTTCCGCGTCGGCTTATGTTCCCCGCGCGCGTCTTTTATCACGGGCCGGGCTTGTAAGTAAGCCAGAAATAGACCGCCTGGCAGACGCCGATGAAGAAGCCAATAATCGCGCCAAACAGCTCGATGGTTTTTAGATGGTGCGCCGCTACCGACAAGACTAGCTCTTCCAACTTCTCGATCGGATAGTCGGAAACTTTCTTGCGCACGAGCCCACCCACATCAAATTCTGCAATCGCAGTCGGCAGGCGTTCGCGTGCGGCATTGGTAATTCTCTCAACGAGCAACCCGCGCGCCCGTTCGATCGAGTGCTCCGATAGATGATCTCCCAGTTTCCCGATCGGCGCGATCAGTAGGCGCTCCACTTGAGAGCTCATGATAGCGTTGATGGTCTGGGCCGTATCATGCCGCCCCAGAATTTCAAGCAGACTGTTACTCAAAAAACTCTTGATGCGTTCGGTGGAATCCGTGTCGATACGCTGTAACGCCGAAGCGAGCGTCTGCGGGCGAAACTGTTCGAGCGCGTCGTGAACATATGTCGAGATCGAACGCGCCAGATCAGGGCTGCGCGCGAGCTCGAGAATGTAGTTGCTAACCTGACGCTTCATCAGCTCAAATTTCTCGGGAGCAATCTGACCGACGATTTCACTCAGCGGACGCTCCAGCAAATTATCAATTGTTGAGTTTAAGAAGGCTTCTGCTTCCTGTTCGAACGCGGGCCCGCGCAGATATTCTTCCACACGCCGCGGGAGCGTCTTATTCATCAGATCGTCGACCTCGCGATGAATTCGCTCGCGCGAGATAAAAATCTTTTTGAAAAGCGAGAGGTGCTCGTAGTAGTCGTCAACCTCATGCTTGATGAGCGCGCCGATCTGCTTGCGCGTGTTCTGGCTGGTGGCAATGTCGGCGAGGTGATGAACGATCGGAGGCACCTGTTGATCCAATCGCTCTTTAACGAAGGCGACTGTCTCAGGCGTAAAAGTATCGGCGAGGGTCGCATTGCTTTCGGCAAGATCGTCGAGACGTCCGGAAAGAAACTCGCTGACTTTGTTTTCAAACTCGTCATCGTTAACCAATTTCTGAAAACGCCCTTCGACGAAGTTAACGACCTTGACGAGGGCTTCGTCGTTCACAGTCTGGTCGATGCGCCGCGCCAGCAGCTCATCGACCTGACGATCAACGAAGCGCTCAATTGCCCCCGCCGTCTCTTCGCTGCGCAGCATCGCCGCGATGTACTCAGCAAGCTTGTATTGCAATGCTGAGATGGTATCGAGAATGGGCGCGCGCGCCCCTGAGGGCAGGGCGTCGATGAAGGAGGGATAGACGGTGGCGAGGAGATCGTCAGTGTAGCCCTTCACGAAGTCCTCGATCTTACGTTCAAAGAAACTCGTTTCAAAAAGGGCGTTGAATACAGTTTCCTGAGAAACGAGTTCGTTGCCCACGGCATTGCCAATGGATTGCGCCAGCCGCTCACGATGCCGCGGAATCATTCCCTGCGGCCAGACGGTAAGGCCGATGACTTTGACGGAGTGGTAAGGATGAAAGAGCATCCAGATCGCCAGCCACGCCGCTCCATACCCGTGAATGGTGGCTATGACGATGATCGCGAGACTAATGACGAGTTTGAAAGTGAAAGGATCGATACCAGCCCCCTTTGTTCTTACAAAGTGATCGGAGGAAATTACAGTAAGGAAGGGCGGCTTGCCCCCGCTCCGAGTGAGTGATACTCAACCGGCGGGGGTAAACCGCCCTTCCGGACTGCAATTTCCTTTCTCACTTGAGACCTTCAACCTTGATGGTCACACAACATCATAACCAGCTTTGATCCAAGCTCCGGTGCCGCCGGTCACATTTAATAGGTTTGAAAAGCCATGCTGTTCAAGGATGCTGCTGGCCGCACTCGAACGATACCCGCCGGCACATATCACTGCCGTCTTTTGCGTTGGCACCACCCCAAGTCCAGCAATCGTCTTTTGCAGTTCCCCAAGCGGCGCGGTGATCGCCGGGCCGACATGGCCACTCTCATACTCTGCGGGACGCCGCACGTCGATGACTTGCAAATCTTTTTCGTGTTGCAGCAACTCGTGCAGCTGCTCGACTGAAATCTGGGGCACAGTCGCGAGTTCAAAACCGGCAGCACGCCAACTCGCGACGCCACCCTGCAAATAGCCTTTCACATTTTCGAGACCCACTCGGGCGAGCCGCATTTGCGCCTCGGCTACCTTTTCTTCCGCCTCGGCCACGATAACCAGTGGTGCCTCCATCGAAATCAATGAAGCCGCCCAAATCGCAAACTGACCTCCAAGTCCCACATTGATCGAACCAGGCACATGCCCGGCACCAAAGTCGCCAGCCGCGCGCACATCCAGCACGACGTAATGCGAACTGTCAGCTTGCGTAATCAACCCTCGCAGTTCCTCAGCCGTCAGTGGTTGCAGCTTTGGTAATTCACTTAACGCTTCCGCGCCCCCACGATTGATCTCGGCATCTTTGGCAAAGTAATCCGGCGCGGCCGGCAAGTCGGTCGTCATCACCCGCACGAATTCATCTTTCGACATTGGCTGGAGTGCGTAGTTGAACTTCCGCTGTTGGCCGATCGTCGACGAAGTTTCCTTTGACATGTTCTTGCCGCACATCGAACCTGCGCCATGCGCCGGATAGACTTCCACTTCATCAGGCAGTTTCAGTAGTTTCTCGTGCAGGGAGTCGTACATCATCGCCGCCATCATCTCGGGTGTATAACCCTTTCCGCCCGCGAGATCCGGCCGCCCGACGTCGCCAACGAAAAGCGTGTCACCCGTCAGAATCCTCTGGGCTTGTGTGGGATCATCGCCACCGGTAATCAGAATCGATATGCTTTCCGGCGTATGCCCGGGGGTTTCCAGGATGCGCAACACTGCTTTCCCAACGTGGAGCTCATCGCCCTCGCGCACTGCCCGGTGAGGAAAGGTTGCGCCGGCGCGTGCGCCAAAAACAATTTCCGCGCCTGTGCGCTCTGCAAGCTCGCGATGACCACTGACAAAGTCTGCGTGCAGGTGCGTCTCGATCACATACTTGATCTGGAGCCCCTGCGCC
>JBAPXA010000488.1:0-15230 GCA_049283975.1 Pyrinomonadaceae bacterium
GTCCGAATGTAATTCAAGCAAGGCACCAAATGATCTTCGTAAAAAAGAAAGCTGGGGCAGGCCCCCTTCCTGACCTGCAAATTCCCCCTGGCATCCGAAACCCGAAACCAACCCGAAACCCAATTTGGCTCACATGTTCCTTCTAACAAAACCTTCTGCGGAACGAGTTCGCGATTTGATTGCCGCACAACGGAACTTGCCGTTTTCCTATCCGGAAGTCGGAGCAACACGCACCACCCCGCCGCAGGGTTATACGGTTGACCATAATCGTGTGAAGTTAGGAGTTGGGAAGGAATGCTTTGAGCGCGCCGTTAAGGCGATCCGCAGTTGGAAACAATTTGATCTTGGTTGGGTTCAGGCCCTCCCCCTCGACACTCCGCTAGAAATCGACGCAGCAGTCGGCGTAATCGCGCATCACCTTGGCTTCTGGTCATTCAACGTGTCACGGGTCGTATATGTGATTAATGAGGATGGCCCGATCGCGAAGTTCGGCTTTGCATATGGAACACTAAAAACTCATGTTGAGCGTGGTGAAGAACGCTTCACGGTGGAGCGGCATCGTAACGACGATTCTGTCTGGTACGACATCCTTGCCTTTTCGCGGCCCAACAGGACCATCGTCCAATTTGGCTCGCGATATGCCCGCACTCTGCAAAAGCGCTTCGCAAAAGACTCCCTGAAGCTAATGACTCAAGTAGTCGGGAACGAGGTCGTTCGCTGAAAATTGAACCTTGTTCGTTCTGTTAACTAAAGCGTGGCAGTCTGCTCAAGCTTAGACAGTGGTAGTAACTAAAAGTATCGGCTAAATGAATCGCTGGAAGTTTTTTGGAGAGCCGCGCAACTGACCAATCGGAGCTTCTCACCACCACACGATTATCCTGGCCAGGTGGATTTAAGTAAACTCCAACTCCAAACGCCGAGAAGATTGCAACCCTGTCGAAGGAACCGGAGCTGGTAACGGCTGAGTCTGGACGGCCTTGAATGACAAGAAAATTTGCTGGGCGTAAATCTTAAGCGAATGATTCAGCAGTCAATCCAGCTTGGGAGAAGTTAGATTGCCTGGTTGGGGAAATTGCATACGCTTCAATAGCTGTTGAAACCGGAAGTCCTGCCGCAAGCCATCAAAGACAGGATCAACTTCCAGATAAGCAAGCCAGATAAACCTCTCGGCAAAGGCCTTCTCGAGCCAATCAACGGCGCGCCCCCTGTCGTTTAACCCCGCGTAAATTAGGGCGATGCCGTATGGTGGTGAATAGGCTTTCCCGCTTTCCGACAGTTCCAACAACGACGAAAGAATTTGTTCAGCCGCCCGCCGATCACCAGAAGCGGCGAGGGCATGCGCCATGATCGCCCGACCCAGATGGAACGACCCGGTAAGTTCAACGGCTCTTTCGTAGTGCGTGAGCGCTTCACCGAACATACCTTTTTGCTCGTACGATTGCGCGAGGAAGAAGCGTGCCGGAATAAAGTTGGGATCCAACTCAAGCGTGTGTTGGCACTGACGGATCGATTCGTCATAACAGCGGGAAAAGAAATACGATTTACCCAGCGCCATGTTGCTGGCGGGGGTCAACGGATCCAGCTCGAGTGCTCGCGTTCCGGCGGCGATTGATTCGTCGTGCCGCGCCATAGCTACCAGAAACCAGCAATACCACTGTTGCGCTGTGGCATAACTCGGGTTTAGTTCAAGCGCGCGCCTAAAAGAGATTTCGGCCCCCAACCAGTCCCATTCGTACCAAAATTTTACGAGGGCGAGCGAGGCATGAGCTTCAGCCAGCCCGTCATCTGCCGCAACTGCTTTAAGCGCCGCCTCCCTGGCCTTCTCCATCCCGATCTTCGCTGGCATTAGTCCGTAGTAATTCAATAACGAATAGCAATCTGCGAGACCTGAATAGGCGAGTCCATAATTGGGATCTTTATCCCCTGCATACTTGAAGTACTCCATAGCTTTCTTGAAGTCTTCCGGCGCACGCTTCTTCCAGTGGTAGCGTCCCTTCAGATAAGACCAATAGGCATCACTATTCTCTGTGGGCCGTTTAGTAAGACGCTGAAACTGGTCTCGCGTAAGCTCCAGATTAAGCGCGCTCGCTACACGCTCCGAAATGAAGTCTTCGTAGGTGAAGACATCCGTAAAGCTATGATCCAGTTTGTCCGCCCAGAGAAGACGGTTATCAATGACGTCAACAAGTTGAACCGTCACTCGAATCCGATCCCCCGCCCTGGTCACACGTCCTGATAACACCGCTTCCGCGGCGAGTTCACGACCCGCCTGCTGCGGGTTCTGTGGCCCTGCTGCGTATTTGTGTGCCGCATTCGTCGGTCTAACAACAATCTGACTAATCTGATTCAGTCTGGTGGTGATCGCGTCGCTGATTCCCAAGCCAAGGTAATAATCACCAGCTTCCGAACTGGTAACTTCGAAGGGCAAGATCGCCAGTGATCGAACATGGATTGACACACGCTCAGCTTGGAACGCCTCGCGGGCGTCGGCAACAAAACAATACCCACGCTTCGGCAGAGTCCTGATGTACTCCACGCCCTCATCATTTTCACCAAGCGTCTTTCGCAACATCGAAATTTGCACCGCCAGATTACTCTCTTCGATAAAGGTGTCCGGCCAGACCAAACTGATCAATGTCGTCTTTGTTAGCAGGTGACCCCGATTTTCGATCAGGGTGAGCAGTAAATCGAGTGTCTTGGGAGTAAGCGAGACTTCCTTGCCATATCGCTGCAGTTGGCGTTCCGGGACATTAAGCCGGAAGGGCCCGAACTCGTAGTAGCTAACGCGAGGTTGAGTCATAGACGGCTTTAAGAACTAATTAATAATTCTTTAAGGACCGCTTAAAGATTTTGTGGAGGCTCTTAGCTAAGATCTGGGCTGAAGGAATGCGAGATACAAAGTGACCCCCTTGAAGCCTGCGTTTCGAGTTTATGACAACCGTTAACGCTGGAAATCTAACACGGCGCGTCTAGGTGCGAAAGAGCAGGCTGGATCTAGCTAGAACCTGGAAAAGCTAACGGTGTAAAAGCTATGACCAGCAGCGGAGCCCGACTCCTGGCACTGGGTATTACGTTAACCCTACTGATTCCAACGACGATCAGTTGCGGCGGACGCCGCGCCCCGGACCTTGCACAGGTCTTTGCCTCAGCCAGAACTCGAGCGGGGAAGCGTCCCATAATTCTCGTTCCAGGCATCCTCAACCTGGCCCTCGTGAACTCGAAGACTCGCGAGACCGTTTGGCCGAGGGCCTTCCGCTCAGACAGTGACGACCTTGACCTACCTATAACTGGTGACCCACTGAACAGCAAGGACGATTTGGTGGCGACGGAAGCCATCGAGTCCGCACGTTTCCTACCGCTAACGCCTAAAGTGAATATCCTCGGCGATCTGCTGCAAGCACTGCGCACGCATGCGGGTTACAAAGAAGGAAACTGGGAGAAGCCCGCGGCAGATGGCGACCGCGATACCTTCTACACCTTTGTCTACGATTGGCGGCGCGACAACGTCCAATCTGCCCAACAACTGATCAAGCAACTGGATTCATTGAAACAAAAGCTGCACCGGCCAGACCTGCGTTTCAATGTCGTAGCTGTCTCAATGGGGGGACTCATAGCTCGCTATGCAGCAATGTATGGGGCTGCGGAACTGCCGAGTTCTGGGAACGCCCCCGTTGTCACGTGGGCGGGGGCCTCTCACATCGCGCAGATATTCATGTTTGGTGTTCCGAATGAAGGGTCAATGTCCGCCTTCGCAACCATTCTGAATGGTTATTCGCTGACCGAGGGCACGCACAAACCCAGACACTTGTTGCGCAAGCTGTCTCGTCAGGATGCTTTTAGCGGACTTTCTGTTTTTCAATTAATGCCTCACAAAGGCACCGCGCGTTTTCTGGATCAGAACCTCAAACCAGTCACAGTCGACCTTTATGATCCCGTCAACTGGAAGTTGTACGGCTGGTCAATCGCGCATGATCCGGATTTTAGAAAACGCTTTGCACGCGAAAAATCTGTGCCTGAATTAGCGAACAATCATTCAGCGGTGAATGTCCTGGACATACATCTGGCAACGATCCTCGCACGCACCAAACTCTTTCATGAAGCATTGGATGCACAAGTAAAAGGCCCCGCACCGGTGCAACTGCTAGCCTTCGTCGGCGATTGCGACCAAACACTCAACGCGGCGATCCTATTCCACGACAAGAAGCGGGAACGTTGGATCACTATCACCTCAGTGAAAGAGCTACGTAGCTCTGAAGGAACGAAGCTCAATCGCAGTAGCGTGATCGAAGCTATGTATGTCCCCGGAGACGGACGCGTCACTCGCGCATCGGTGATGGGTGAGCATCTGGAGGGAATGGGAATTCAGTCGCCTTACCAAACAGTATTGCCAATCGCGCACGCCTTTTTTGCTTGTGGCGGGCATGGCAGCTTGCAGAACAACACCATATTGCAAAATAACGCTCTCTCCGTTTTGGTCAATGAAGTTGTTAAATTAGCCGACGATCTAGCCCCGCATGGCCCAGGCGGGGGTGAAACTCCCCCTTAAGCGGTACATGCGAAAGAGATTGCGGAACGCTACGCGAGAGAGTAGAGTAGCGCCCGTTCGCTGTTCGCTGATTTCCAACCGACTCGCCTCGCCAGTTCGCCCTTCGAGGTTGCCACAGCCACACCATTCTTTATCTCAGGGCACGAACGCATGACGGGCAGGATAGGTCGTTGCAAGGAGATAGCTAATGCAGCAAAGGATAACTGCTAACCGAAACCTCAAAGCTACCCTGCCGCGCAAACGAGTCCTCGTGGTGAATTGCTATTTCGACGACTCGCGGCAACCAATTCGTCGAACGTCAAAAATCCCGCAGGCCGTAGGACCAATCTACCTGGCCGGAGCCTTTGCTCGCGAACTGTGCGATGTCAGCTGTTACACCGAAGTCGCCAGTGGTCCATTAGAAGATGAGAAGCTACTTTCCGGGCTGGACATGCTCGTACTTACCGGACTGACAAACAGCTTCGATCGCATGCTGCATCTCACGGCATACGCGCGCACGAAGAATCCGAAAATTATTGTCGTTGCCGGTGGCCCTCCAGTGCGTTCGTTGCCCCTCCTGGCCCGCAAGTTTTTTGATTACACCTGCATGGGCGACATTGAAGAACTCTGCGACGTGATTAAAGAAAGTTTTGGCGCTGCGTATGTCGCAGATGAAATGTTGCCACGTTACGATCTCGCTTACTGGCTGGGTCGCATCGGCTACGTTGAAACTACTCGCTACTGCAACTTTCGCTGCTCTTTCTGTTCACTCACTGCCGAAGGCCATAGTTACAAAACTTATGACCTGGAATACATCCGTCGCCAAATCCTGGCCTCGGGCAAACGCAATCGGATGTTTTTCCTCGACAACAATTTCTACGGCAGCGATCGCGATCATTTTTATGCGCGCCTCGATCTAATCAGCGAGATGCGCGCGCAAGGTCAATTTCAGCACTGGGGCGCCCTCGTCACCAACGACTTCTTCCTGCGTCAGGAGAACCTAAGTCGCATTAGAGCGGCGGGCTGTGAACTACTCTTCAGCGGCCTCGAGTCGTTTGATAACGATTGGTTACGCAATTTTAATAAGCTGCAAAACACAAGCGCGCCCCAGGTCGAGATGATTAGCAAGTCGCTCAATGCCGGCGTCGTGTTCGCCTATGGCCTAATGGTCGACGTCACCACTCGCAGTGTTTCGGATTTGCGGCGGGAGTTAAGATTTATCACCGGCACGCCGGAAATAACGCTTCCCTCTTTCGTCACGCTTTCGATTCCCCTATTGGGAACGCCTTACTTTTTCGAATGTTTGAATCGTGGGTCGATTCTGCCCGACACAAAACTGCGCGACATGGACGGGACGACGGTATTGCAAAAGCCTTTGGATCCAATCAGTGAGGTCGTTAAGTTTGTTGACGACGTGCAATCGCTCAAGGGTTATAGAAAACGCGCGCTCAAGCATGCGGCGGCGTTTACCCAGCTCTATCACTCGAAGCTCAATACCATGCAGATGATTTTTGCGCTGGGTGCCGGCTTAATGACTTGCGCTCAACCACTGACTGGCTCACTCGCCGGCCTTGGGTGGATTCGCCATCGCCCGAAGCCGCGCACTTATGTGAGCAGCACGGAACCACTTGACCATATGTATAGGCCTGCTTTCCGCGTTGAATCACGCTACGAAAGTTACTTCAAAGCCACCATGGTTACCGATAAGGGTGGCGCCCTACACCAGGATTTAATTGAGTCAGGCCTGCTACGTAACGCTCCGCGCACTGCGGCAGCAGGCGGCTAAACTAGCTTCAGGAGACTCTTGATGCCCCCCTATAGAATCATGACCTTTGACGGTGGTGGTGTGAAAGGTTCGTTGATGGCCACCCTCGTCAAACGCCTTAGCGATAAATTTCCAAACTTACTGCAACAGGTAGATCTCTTCGCCGGCACGTCCACTGGATCAGTTGTCGCCCTCACGCTTGCATCTGGCTTTAGCGCTGACACGCTCGTGAGTTTTTATTCTGAAGCCAACCTGCGCTCGGCGTTCTCGCCTTCGCGCTTCAATTGGTTTCGGCCAAAATTCAGCAATGCCAATTTTCGTTCTTTGCTTGAAAGCCATTTCCCGGGCAACCCGCGACTCCGGGATTTAACGAAGCACAATCTAGTGGCTCCTACTTTCAGGCTTGACAATAAAAAGAAGCAGGATTGGAGTCCGGTCTTTGCTCATAACTTTCCCGGTTCCCATCACCTCGATGAGTTGGTAGTTGACGTGGCACTGCGAAGCGCCGCGGCGCCGACTGTCTTTCCCTCTCACCAGGGACACATTGATGGCGGCATGGTGGCGAATAATCCAAGCACCGTGGCGATCGCGATGGCTCTCGGTCATAAAACTCCGCGCCCTGCGCTTGAGGATATCCGCGTCTTATCTATCGGAACGGGTCTGACCCCGACGATCATAAGTCTCGACACGTCGAATTGGGGAATCATTCAGTGGTTACTCAATCCGTTCAGGAAACCTCAAACTCCTCTTCTTAACATTCTTTTCGACGGGGTGGTCGAAGCTGACGCGGCGATGAGCAAACATATGTTGAGGGAGCGCTACATTCGCGTAAACCCGAAGCTAGCGCAGCAAACCGAACTCGACAACTGGAAGGCGATTCCTCAGTTGATCCAAACCGCAAACGATTACGATCTGGATCCGGCGATAGATTGGATTGAGAAATACTGGAATTAAGCGCCGGATTGGGTGCGGGTCCGTTCTCGTTGAACGAGCAGCCGGCGCAGAATCTTTCCTGCCGGACTCTTGGGGATCTCCTTAACAAACTCCACCAGCCTGATGCGCTTATGCGGCGCCACCTGCTGCGCCACGAACTCCATGAGTTCTTCAGCGCTGGCTTTGCCTTTTAGTACCACAAAAGCTTTGGGCACTTCTCCGGCTTCCTCGTCAGGACTGGGGATGACACCGGCGTCGGCGACTGCGGGATGCGAAAGCAGGATTGCCTCAAGTTCCGCAGGGGCCACTTGCCGCCCTTTATATTTAATTAGTTCCTTTAAACGATCGACTACAAAAAGCTCGCCCAGTTCGTCCACATAACCAACATCGCCGCTGCGCAGCCAGCCATCAGCGTCGATCATTTCCCGGGTCGCTTGCGGGTTGCCAAGATAACCTCTCATCACCTGGGGCCCCCGAATCCAGATTTCACCCGTCTCGTTGGCGACCAGTTCCGCACGGGTGTCCGGATCGACGATCTTGCACTCGGTGTTGGGCAGACAGTAGCCCACCGCTCCGGGCGTGTCGTGTTTCCAGGGAACGCTCGCATGCGACAAAGGACTCACCTCGGTCAAGCCGTATCCGTATCTGATCCGACAACCAAGGCGTTTCAGACACTCCTTCGCCACACTATGAGGCAGGGAAGCTGCACCGCAATGAATCAACCGCAACTTTGTTAGGTCGGTGTCTTCCACTTCCGGCGCTCGAGAAAGTGCCAGCACGAGCGGCGGTACGAGCGGAGCAACTGTCACCTCATACTTCTCCAACGCTTCGAGGAACTGTTTTAGCTCGTAGCGCGAAAGTGTAACTACGGTCGCTCCCTGCGAGAGTGCCAGGTTCATCACGACGTGCAATCCATAAAGGTGGTACATCGGCACGAGACAAATCATCGTGTCGTCCTCGGTGAGCGCATCGTTAGCCTGAAGCTGGCAGAGCATAGCCACAAGATTTCGATGGGTGAGCATGACTCCCTTGGGGAACCCAGTCGTGCCGCTCGAGTAAGGCAGGGCTGCAAGATCTTCGCGCGGATTAATTAGGCTGGCGGGAGGCTCGGAGTTCCTTGTCAACAAGGAAGCGAAGGGGATGACGTCATCGCTTCCGCTCTCACCAATCACGATAATTTTCTCGATCCGGGCGGTGGCTGCGTCGCGGGCTTTGCCAAGTAGTGGAGGGATCGTAACCAAAAACCTGGCAGCTGAATCTCGTAACTGAGTTTTGATCTCATCGTCAGTAAAAAGCGGCGGCACCATCGTGACCACGCCTCCCAACGATGCGACGGCATGAAACGTGAGAGCGAACTCCAGCGAGTTCGGACTGTAAATCGCGAGCACATCACCTTTCTGCAAACCAAGGTTAGCGAAGCCCGCTGCCAGGCGGCGAATCAGAGGAGTAAGTTGCGCATAGGTGATTGTCCGGCCGGTCTCGCCTTCGATAATCGCGGGCTTGTCATTGAATTCTGCAGCTCGTTGCAGAACAAAATCCGTCAGGGAGATTTCCGGAATCGCGACAGTGGGGTGAGGACTGCTGAATATCATCAAACTCTCCTTGCGAGGGGGTTCGTGGTTATTGGTTGTAGTCGGTGTTTTGTAATCTCAGCGCTAAGTCCTTGATAAGTTCCTATTTTCCATTTCCCATTTATCATTGGTCATTTTGTCAGTCGTCAGTGGTCAGTAGTTCGTTGTCAGTTGTTAGTGTTAGCTGTTAGTTGGTCCGTAGCCAGTAGAATAGACTCTGAGGTAACTAATTACTGAACCACTGACAACTGACTAACTAGGCAATTGGCAATCGCCAATTGGCAATTTAAGAGAACGGTTTGTCGCGTTCCGCTACGGCCTGTTTGAAACCAACTTCTGCCGCTCGTTTCTGAAAAGCGTAACCTTCCTTTGTGTGGCGGGCGATGCCGTCAAAAATAGTGCCTAGCAATTGAGTAGTGTTGAGGCCATGGCCCAGCATCGTCTGGTTAACCAGAAGCTTCATCATTATCAATTGATTGAGAGGCAGTAAGGCAACGCGTTCAACTAGCTTTTCAAATTGCGCGTCAAGCTTCTCGGCGGGCGCGGCTTCGGTTGCGAGTCCCCATTCCACCGCTTCTGTTCCTGACAAACAGTCGCCCGTGAAAAGCAAACGCTTTGCTCTTTCAATGCCAATGCGGTAAGCCCAATGCGCCGTTGTCGGCACGCCCCAAACGCGCGCCGGCGGGTAACCAATCGAAGCCTTCTCCTCAATCACGATGAGGTCCGAACACAGTGCTATGTCAGTTCCGCCGGCGACACAGAAGCCGTGAACTTTACAGATCACGGGCTTGTCGCTGTAAAACAAACTCATGAAGCCGCGCACATTGCGATTCATCATGGCGAAGTCGAGCATCGGATCCCACACCTGATCCGGATTGTGGTTCTCGAGCTGGACGTTTGGATCCATTGGCGAGCCTGAAGGCCAACTGATTAGTTCGCCACCCAACTTTTGCTCGGCAGTCAGTACCAAGTCGTAACCACCGCAGAAACCCTTGCCGTTGCCCGCGAGGGCGATCACATGCACGGCCGGATTCAGATTCGCGCGCTCAACGCAGGCAGCAAGCTCCGCGGGCATTTCCAACGTGATTCCATTTCCTCGCTCAGGACGGTTGAGGGTGATGCGGGCGATCCGTCCCGTGACTTCGTAAGTGAGAGTTTTTAGCGTGTCCATGATCGAGCCTGCCTTACTGGAAGCCCGGCGCCAACATCCGGGTCATCGCATCGGGATTCTTGATCCCTTGACTCGCCATCCAGGCAGTCGTTTCGGTCATTAGTTGGTAGCCATGATCTCCGCCCACCATCTCTCCCAGCCGGCGCCGGCTCGTCGCTGCGTAGAGTTCCATGTCCTGACTCTTGAAATTTATCGCAGCCTCGGAGAGCAGTCTTGCGGCCCTCTCCTTCTCGCCGTGCCGGTTGGCAATCCCGGCGCGAATCAGGCTGGCGAAGGGTGTGGCCCAGGCTGCGTTCTCGCTCGCAATGCGTTTCGCCATTTGCTCGGCGACGTTCAACCGCCGCGATCGCTCCCTGCCGTTTTCCGAAGTAGCTAAGGCGGCGCGTGCTTGCAAGTGCATCGCTTCGATTCTTAAGACCTGAATTCGCAGCAACAACGAATCTTCGAGTGCCTGCCACTGACCCTGAAGATGTTTCCACACCACTTCTGTGTCTTCGGTGTATAGCTCGATCTGAGCGAGGGCCAACATCGCGCTGTAGTGTTGCAGGTGGAAGCCTTCGTGCGGCCAGGCTTTGAGCGCCTCGATAGTTTCAGCCCGAGCGCGATCGGCATCATCAGCAGCAAGCCAGATCAGGTTTAGCCGCGTACGCAGATCGGTAGCGGCAAAAACATTACCCTGCTCGAGTGCGGCACCCAGAAGCGTCGGCACGCGCCGCGACACTTCGCCAATTTCACCCAGATAGACCATCGCACTAAACAGAAAACGATGACCGACCGACAACTCCCAGGTAACGCCCGTGCACTGATCACGCAATACTTCGACAGCTTGCTCGCAGAGTTCGGCCGCATTTTTCCAGCGTCCATTAACGTAGGCAGTAATTCCCCGGGCCCAGGTGACAAGACCCAGAGCGTGCGGATGTCCCACGCGCTGCGCGAGGGCTTCGGCTTGTTGCACAATTTTGAGCGAGCGGGCCTGGGCGGGAACACCCCTCGATGCACTTTGCGCCGCTTCAAAGGCGAGGCCGCGCGCAATCCGAAATGGTTCCCCGGCGTTCAAGGCCAGCAGCAAGTGGCGACACTGAAAGTCTGCGCCGCGAATCAGATCAACCGCGCCGAGTCCGGCAGCAACGGCCCAGCAAATATCGATGCGAAAGAGATCTGCTTCCGGAATTTCGCTCGCTTTGCGCTCAATGAAATTGAACCCGCGCATTCGGATCTGAATGCGCTTTATCAGGAGGGAGATTACCGCCCGTTTTTGTCCGGCAGGCAGCGTGAAGCCAACCGCTGCGAGGACCGAGCGAACCAGTTCCAGCCCTTCCTTGATGTGTCCGCCGATCAGCAACTGTTCCGCGGCACGCCGCTTGGAATCCAACGCCTGGGCCGCCGAAGTCTCTTGCGCCAGATCGAGATAGGCTTGCGCGGCTTCGGCAGGACGGCCGGCATTTACCAGGGCCTCGGCGAGTCCACGCTTCATCGCGATCATTTCTGCTCCCCGTCCCGGCGCGAGTTCGAGTGCGCGCCGGTAGAAAGCGGCCGCTCGATCAAAAGCAAGCGCTACGGCTGCTTTCCTTGCGGCAACCGCAGCGTGCGTCGCGGCTCGCATTCGCTCTCCCGCGCCCATGTAGTGCTCAAAGAGCGATTCCGGATCGTCAATCCCTCGGGTTTCGATTGCCTGCGCGAGACGACGATGAATCTGCATCACACTCGTGCGATCAAGTTGCGCTGCAAGAGTTTCACGAATGCGATCGTGATAAAGCTCAACCGTGTGTTCGGAACCACCACTGCGGAGAAACTGTGCTGCGCGCAGCGTGCTGACTAAAGGCAGTTCATCGCCCGAAAGACCGGCGGCATGAAACGCCACCTCCGGATTAATGGGACGGCCGGCAACTGCAAGAGCATCAACAAATGAGCGTGTGCCTTTCGGCAACTGCGCTAGTCGCGCATCAAGCATCACACTCAAGTTGATTCCGCTGGTAGCAGACTGTTCACTGGCCGCCGCGTAGCGCGCGAGCTGTTCCAAGAGGAAGGGATTGCCACGCGCCTCGCGCGCGATCGAGTCCACGAGGGGCTCGCCTGCCGAACGAAGTAACTTCCGCGCCAGAACTCGCGCCTCGTCGTCGCTCAGAGTCGTTACACACAACTCACGCCGCGTCTCGGTGCCCGCACTTTCCAGCAGTTCTTCCAGAAAAGGTTTGGTTTCGATTTCCTCGCTGCGAAAAGCAGCCAGCAGCAGGAGCGGCGGCGAGTCAGGTGGACGTAACAACTCTTCCAAAAGAGTCGTACTGTCAGCATCCGACCAATGCAGATCGTCGATGTAGATCACCAGCCTTTGCCGATCTGAAATCCGCCCCAGCAATTCGCGCAGCGCGGAAAAAGCACGGCGTCTCAAGGTGAACGGATCGGGAATTTCCTGTTCGCGTTGTGGCGCATTGAAGACTGCGTCTACCTGTAACATCACCGGAAACAAGCGCGCCAGCGCGAGCACATCTCGGGGCATAAGCGCTGCGGCCTTCGCTTCCGGCAACGCCATCAAATACTTGGTGAGACTGTCGATCACACCATCAAGAGCTTTATAGGGAACCGACTCGCGCTCATAGCAGCGGCCCTCGAGAATCACGGTATCACTCTCATGCTCTCCTAAGTCGTCGAGGAAGTTGCGCACCAGCGCCGACTTGCCTACGCCTGACTCACCGTGAACGTAGCAAGTCACTGTCTGACCCTGACGCGTCGCGTGGAAGGCGTTCACTAACTCGCGCGTCTGCTGGTCGCGGCCAACAAAGGCTCGTCTCTTGCGCGAAGGGACTTCCGGGGCCGCAATCAAAGGGGTTCTCAGAGGCCCGGTGCGGCCGTCACCAAGCACACGCAAAATGTCGCGGCCGGACGGTCGTCGCTCAGGCGAGCGTCTTAAGAGTTGCACGCACAAATCATTGAGCTCTGGAGGGACATCGCGTACGAGTTCAGCGGGCGTCGCAGGATCAAGATTTTGCTTGTCCATCATCACTTCGAAAAACTTACCGGAAAACGGCAAGCGACCCACGAGCGCCTGATAGAGCATCACGCCCACGCTGTACCAATCACTGGCGCGCGAAATTGGCAGTTGCGCACCCTGCTCGGGTGACATGTAGTCGGGCGTTCCCGCCAGGTTTACACTTTCATGAAGGCCTTTTCCTGCCACTTCAGCCACCAGGCCGAAATCGAGAATCACAACCCGGCCCTCTTTTGTTACCAGAACGTTTGACGGCTTAATGTCGCGATGCAATTTTCCGGTTTCGTGCAAACCGTGAAGACCTACTGCCAGTTGCAGCAGAGCATCGTTTAAGCGATCAAGATCGAGACTGGCTCTTGAGAGTCGGGTGTTAATCGAAATGGGCTGCTGAGACGGCGGGTCAGTCGATACCACCGGGAGCGAATCTAACTGCTGAGTTTCTGCTTCATAGTTGGCGCCGTCCTCTACCTTCGTATTTACGGACGTGCGATGTAGTGTGTCGGAAATTGACGTCTGACTTCGGCGCGCGCGGTATCCCGGCCGAACGTATTCGAGGAAGTTGACGCCTTGCACCAACTCCATCGTGAAAAACCAGTAGTGCCCGTCTGACATGAATTCATAGAGTGAGACGAGGTTGGGATGCGAGACGTCTGCAAGGGAACGAAACTCATTCTTGAAGCGGGAGATGTGCGCTGCTTCGGTGCGGGTGAGGGCTTTGAGCGCGACTACTTTATCGGTTTGCCGATCATAGGCTTCATAGACCACACCCATGCCGCCGGAGCCGAGGCGACGACGAATTCGGAACCTGTCTGTTCCTATGAAATCGGCGGTGGAGTGCGACACTATCGATAAACGCAAACGAAAGCTTCAGGAATTATAGAGAGAAAACTCTGCTAAGTGACCCTGAATTGTAAGTCGGGCGCTAGAAAAGCACCAGACGCTTGGCGATTGCCGATTGCCGATTGGCGATTTGTAGATGATGTACCATGACCATTACCGAGTGCCGATTGCCGATTGCCAATTGCCAATTGGGGATTGCGGATTGGCGATGTCAGGATGATGTACCATAGTCCTCTCGAACTTCTGAATTGGCTATCAACGTCGCAAGCTAGAATCGGCAATTGGCAATCGCCAATCGGCAATCCGCGATAAGGGAGCACCTACCTATGGACTGGCGCGTATTCATGACAACCTTCGGCGTAATCTTCCTCGCCGAGATCGGTGATAAGACGCAACTCGCAGCCATGACGATGGCGGCGCAAACGAAACAGCCCTGGGGAGTTTTTCTAGGAGCGGCGATCGCGCTCACGGCTGTCTCCGCGATTGGTGTTCTCGTTGGCAGCGCCCTGGGAGCTTATTTGCCGGTGCTCTGGATCAAGCGCGTTGCCGCCGCCGCTTTCATCTTAATTGGCATCCTGATGCTGGCCGGAAAATTCTAGTGGATCGCGGGCGTCCCACCCGCCAGTGCGCGGTCGCGAATGGCTTTTAAGAGGTCATCAGGAAAACTATTGTGGCGGCGCGGCGGGGCGGGCGGAACGCCCGCGATCCGATAGGCAAGGTTCCGATCAAGCTGAAACCAGCTTCGCGATCAGGAACGCAGCTCCTGCGGCGACACTGCCAATGAAAGCTGTCTGCAAAGCACTCCGTACCGGCCTCATTCCGGTAAAGCGCCCTTTTACGAAGCCAAAAATCAACAGAGCCAGAAGCGTGGCGCCCACTGAAGTGAGCAAGGCCATCGCTACATTGTTTGTAAAAATGTAAGGCGCTAGCGGTACAAACCCGCCCGCCGCATAGGCTCCCCCAATTGTTACCGCGCTGATCATCGCGCGCTTGGGATCCGGTTTCTCGAGGCCAAGCTCGAAACGCATCATGAAATCAACCCACTGTTTCGGCTGCTTGCGTAGGGCTTCAACGATCGGCCACGTTTCCCTTTCCGTTAGGCCGTAGGATTGGAAAACTTCCGCAACTTCCCGCATCTCCTCGTGCGGAATCTCAGCCACTTCCCGTTTTTCACGCTCCCGTTCCTTGGCATAGTGCTCAGCATCACTCTTAGCCGCGAGATAACCACCGAGTCCCATGGCAATCGCTCCGGCAGCAATTTCAGCAAGACCGGCGGTAACAATGATGTGGGTGGAGGCGACGGCGCCGGTCAATCCAGCCGCAAGCGCGAAAGGAACGGTTAGACCATCTGACATTCCAATCACAACATCGCGTACCACTTCGCTGGCGGTGAAATGACGCTCGGTGTGCGGGGTGTGGGGCATCGGGCCGGCCTCCGG
>JBAPXA010000489.1:0-1713 GCA_049283975.1 Pyrinomonadaceae bacterium
CGTTGGGCATCTCGAATATTCATGTCCACTAAGGTTCGAAGCACGAGTGAAAAAATCCTTCTCATCGCGCTGACACCGTTCTTGGTCGCGTGGGCGGCGTTGTGGTTGTTCCTGTGGGCACTCACGCTGCCCTTCCAGTATCTGTACGAATGGTGGCTTGCATATCGATTTCGTCAAATACATGGGCGCTTCGGACGCTTTGTCTTGTTCATTTATTCCGACAGTCCCAACTGGAAAGATTACATCGAGACGAAGCTCCTGCCGCAGCTTGAACCACATGTTGTCACATTGAACTGGTCTCAACGTGCGCAGTGGCGGCAAACTCATCCGTTTGAAGCGCGGATATTCCGACATTGGGCGGGCGAAAAAGAATTCAATCCAATGGCTCTGATCTTTTCTTCAATCTGGACCGTGACGGAGGTGCGCTTGTGGTGCGCATTCCGCGACTTGAAACACGGTAAAGATCGGTCTTTGCGCTTGGCTGAGAATGTTTTGTTCTTGGAGGTTCAACGTATCGTCTCGAAAACCGCCTGAACCGACGGGCCGCCCAACAACTCGTTGGACCGGAGCGCGGGGAGCCTCTTTCGCAAGATGATTGATTGAATCGAAGGTTGGCTGTAATCGCCGCGCCCGGTCAACTGCTCAAGCGTTGGATGCCTTGTAATGACACCAACAGTTACTGAAGGAAAACACGAAACATTCTGGGCGCAACTCGAACGGCTCAACCCAGAATCTTATATCGCGCACGGCAACTGCTTTATGTTTGTAACGCGAAACGCCGAACATTACCGCGATGTCATTGCTCTAATGCATTCGTTCTGACGGCGGCATCCAACAACTCGTTGGACCGGAGCGGCGGTAGCATGTTTCGCAACTAACCTGATCCGGCGCAGGCTGCTTTGATTCGCGCCGCCGCGTCAACTCAGACGTTATGTTGCCAATCGATGGTTGGACAGTCGAAAAGCAAATGGCTTAAGGTGGAAGCATGAATCTAAAGCTAACGAAAGTGTTTCAGAAGGTGCCAGAGGGATTCATAGGTTTTGTTGAAGAGTTGCCCGGTGCAAATACGCAAGGCAAGACCCTGGAAGAAGTGCGGGCCAATTTGGAAGAGGCGATTTTGCTGATCTTGGAAGCCAATCGTGCCTTGGCAGAAGAGCGGATTCAGGGGCAAGACGTAATCCGGGAAGCCGTTTCTCTCTCAGCGGCATGAAGCGAATTCTTACGAGAAGGTAAGAAGCATACGGTTTATGTCAATCGGGCTGCGCAAGAGTCCTCAACCGTTCCGCGACACCGAGAGATCAAAGATTTTCTCGCCAGCAAGATCTGCCGCGATCTTCAGGTACCCGAGCCGAAGGCAACATAACAAAAGTAATCATATTTCTTCAGCTTGAATGCTGATCGCGACGCGGCTGAAGGCGTTGGGTTGCGCTGCTCAACCAGCCGCGTAGCGGCGGAATATATTAGCCAGGGGCAAGTCCCGACGTGTCGGGACGCCGCCCCTGGATCCTTGTAAGATAAGATTCCGCGCTGAAGGGGCGCAATATTCTGCCGCCCGCTCCGCGGGCTCTGTAATTCAGGGGGGACGTGATCCCCGGGTTACGCTCGCTGCGCTCGCTCACCCGATCCCCGGGTTACGCTCGCTGCGCTCGCTCACCCGGGGCTAATTTCTGCCGCCGCTCCGCGGCTCGTTGACGCGGACGTCCGCGTTGACTC
>JBAPXA010000490.1:0-12771 GCA_049283975.1 Pyrinomonadaceae bacterium
GTCCTGCATCTCCAATTCATAAAGCAGCACCTGATCCAATAATATTTTCCTGATCTCCTGATCGATCTTCCAGATTTGTTTGTTAAGCGCCGGCACCACATCCTCATGTTCTTTGAAGACAGCATCAGCGAGCTCGCGTAGTTCCTTTTGCAAGACGGCACGATCGAACTGATCGAGCGGTTGCCGTCGATGGGTTTCGAAGAAGCGCCGCAAAATGTCGTGCAGCAACTTGCCCGCATCAATGGCTTGCAGGTCGAGTGCGGCCTCGCCGCGCGGTTCAAGTCTCAAGACTCGCTGGCCAAAAAACCTGTAGGCGCAATTGCCATAGATACTCAAACCGCTGGCGCTGTGAACAAAGTCCGGACCGAATCTCTGATTCAAGAGCGCCAGGAGGTGAGGATCGGTGATGTTGCCATCGTAAGGTCCGAAGGCCGGCCCGGCCCGTTCTCGTTCAATCTCGATGCGCCGCAAGGCAGAGTCGCTGACGAAGCCGTCATTGCGCGCCAGGGTCAGGAACTTCTGGATGCGCGGTTGCGGCAACAAGTTTTCAGTGTCCACTTTGCGAAGCTGCCGTTCTTGTTGGCGCACGAGGGCGATGCTGAGCTCGCTGTTGCGCGAGATTTGAGACAAGCGCTTACCATCGTAGTCGCGGCGAATGGTTTCGCTTTCGATCTTGAGCGGCGCTATGGCTCGCCGCAGTTCGTCGATGTAGTAGGACGCTACCGTTTCCGAATCGTCTTCCAGAACCAGAGGTCGAGTTAGATAAAGCCTTTCCGTAGCGCGGCAAGCAGCTTGATAAAAATAGTGCTCTTCCTTCAGCAGGGTGGCGGGTGAAATGTCTTCAAGTGTCAAACCGTAACGCTTCAATCGCTCGCGCTCTTCATGCGGATAAATCCAGTCGCGCGAGGCACGCAAAGGGAATCCGCCTTCGATCAAACCGGCGATGAAGATTGCACGAAAGCGCAGACCGCGCACGTCAGTGGCTTCCAGGACGCGCAGGCCGCGTGCATTGGCGGCGCGCGCTAGCTGGGATTGTGAACCGAGACAGCGGCGCACTTCCTCGATAAAGGTTGCCAGCCTGGTTTCCCCTGGCGGTGCAGATGATTTCCACACGAGCTCGATGGCTTTAATTGCGGCAACGAACGCGCGGCGCAGCGATTCGAGGCTATTGAAGTTGAGCAGCGCCTGCGGCAGTTCACTGTCGGAAAGATCTCCCTTGACTGGCCGCGCGATCTGTTCTGCAAAAGAGAGTTTGTCGAAGAGCCGTACCAGTTCGCGACGTAATTCAACCGGGCTGCCGGCGAGGGGAACGGTGCGAATGTGTTGGGCAAACTCCTCAATCACTAGCAACGCCCAAAAGATCGCCGCCGGATGAACGTCGCGAGCTGGGCGACGCTTCTTCTCTACGTTTTTTTCTTCCAGCTTGGCAGTTTCCGCATTCTCCACCTGATCGGCCTCGTCTGGATCGCGCGCGGTTTCGGCAGTTTCAATGTTCAGCAGTTCTCTGGTCGCCGCCGCACCAGGCAGCTTGTTAATCAATTGCTGGGCCCGCCTTGACCATTCACTGAGTCTCAACTCGCTACCGACGAAAGCAAATGTGTTTTCGAGCGCATCTGCGTCCCAAGTGCCGATCCGGTGGCGAGTGCGTAACTTTTCACGCAGATCTTCCTTAGCTTCACCGAGACCAGGCAGCAGATGGAGGCCCTCGGCTTCGAACCGTTCTGTCAATTTTTCAACTTCTTCGTGCCCCAGCTTGAAGTACTCCGACTTGATCAAATCCGCCAGGTCAGACACGCGAGGGTTCGCCGGCTCTTCCGGAACGAGACTCTCCAAAACTGCGAAAAGCTTGAGGGCAGCCCGCAGCGCTGGGATGTCGTTTACTTCAACGCGTGCTTCGAGATTGCAACTAAGAGACTCTTCGCGCAGGACGCGTGCAATCGTCTCGGAATAGGCGGCGCGCTGACGCACGACCAGGGCGATGTCAGCGAGCGCAAAGCCCTCGCGCAAAACGAGCTGCTTGATCTCTTTAGCAATGGCACGAATTTCCGTATCGCGATCGCCACATTCGAGATAGCGAACCTCTTTTGCCTTGGCGGCTTGCTCCTCTTCTACGACGCGGGGCTCCAGGCGGGGATTGAAGAGATTCGTCCGCAACTCGGCGAGGGCACCTTGCGCCGCGGCGGCTTCAGCGTTGAACTTGAGCTCGAAGGGCCCGATACCATTGAGGTGATCGATGGTGTCTTGAAAAGGCAGAAAGATTTCCGGATTGCTTTGGTCGTGGTTGAGGTTGACGACAACATCCGGCACTTGCGGAATCAATTGCCGCAATATCTCACCCTGGATAGGCGTGAAGTCGAAGAAGCCGTCGAGCACCAGTAGTTCTACATTCTTCAACCAGGGAAGCTGGACGCGTTGCCCGTCAAGTTCGCCATTAAGCACCGCAAGCGCGCGCAATTGATCTGCATCGGCTTCGGTGAGGTTGAACTCGCGCAGTAAGTCGACATAGGTCGCGTAGATCGCGGCTACTTCCTGATCGAAATCTATTTGCCGCGCGAGGCCTGTACCGACATCACCCCCGGGCGCAACATCGGCCAGGCGGGCAGCGATGATTTCGCTAAGGTCCTGAGGCATCTTTCCCGCGCGTTCGATTTCCCCGATCAAAGTGGTGATGGTGCTGACGCAGCCTTCGCGACGTGCGAGGGGACCGATGGCTTTGAGCTGTCCGGTAGCGGAAAGGCGCAGCAGGACTTGAGAGACAAGACTACGCTTGAGAGGCAGCTCCTCCTGGTCGATCGGGAGACGCGGCGCCAAACTCTTTCCGGCATCATCCCGCGCGGTTGTCAAAACTCGTCGCACGAAACCGCGGAAAAGATAAACGGGCAATTCATTCCAAAGGCCGCGGTTCTGAAAGCCGTCGAGGATTCCCTGGGTTACTAATTCGAGGAGTGGATGCGAAGCTGCGAGGTAAAGAAACCGATCGGATTTCTGATTCGCCACAAAGTCCGCGCAACGTTGAATCAAGCGCGCGCGATTGCCGCCCAGGAGCGGACCTAACCAAATCTCTTTTGCCAAAGCAACTCCGTGAGACTGAGATGATGTGGATGAGTTTAGCAGAAGCGGCGTCAAAGTCGGTGCTGGCCACTCAACCATTGCCGATTGCCGATTGGCGATTGGCGGTTAGTGATTAGCAATTGCTGTCGCGATTGCGGATTTGGCTCGCACTCGTCAGTGCCTTGACTCAAGTCGCGGGCCCGGTGGAGTCAGTACCACCACGCGGTAGCGGGTGGGCCGATACGCTACTATTCAAGCCTTGCGCTAAATCCGAAGTCTTAGTTGAACTCACAACCATGCGAGGCAGTAGTGCCATTCTGTCGGCCCACCCGCTACCGCGTGGTGGTACTGACTCCACCGGGTCCGCGATTTGAGTGAACATCAATCGGCATGGGCAATCTGCAATCGCTTCCCTTGCGCCTGCTTAATCGCGTAGGCTAAGCTTTCGCCACTTCGTTTCCGAGAATGTGTTTGCCCTGGTCTCCCCAGGCCGGCGCACAACCCCAAAATCACTGCATGAATACCCGATCGCTATGCCAAGACTAATGTCGCGGATTGCCCTGGCGCTGATCGCTTCCATATCGCTGGGAGCCCTTCCCCTTCATTCCTCTCAAGCACAACGCAGCGCCGCCGACACCTACGCGATTACCAATGCGCGCATAGTCACCGTTTCCGGACCGCCAATTGAACGCGGCACCGTTGTGATCCGTGACGGGTTGATCGCCGCAGTTGGCGCAAACGTTGCGACCCCCGCCGACGCGCGCGTGATTGATGGCAACGGATTAACTGTCTATCCCGGCCTCTTCGATTCAAATACCTCGTTAGGAATGCCGCAGCCGTCACCTTCACCAGCTACAACACCCGGCGGTGGAGGATTCGGCGGGCAGCGGCCACCAGCTCCCATGCTGACGGCACTGAACTCTTCAAAGCCAGCCGGACTGCAACCAGAAGTACTGGCGGAGGATTTCATCAAACCTGGCGGTGAACAGATCGAAGCTGCGCGCCAGATGGGAATCACCACTGGGTTGTCAGCGCCGCGACAGGGTATCTGGATGGGTCAGTCGGCGTTGATCAATCTCGCTGGTGACACCACCCAAGAGATGATTGTGCGTTCACCGGTCGCCTTGCACGTTGGATTCACTCCGTTGCGCAGCGGCGTCTACCCTAACTCATTGATGGGCGTCTTTGCAGTGCTGCGCCAAATGATGCTTGATGCCGGTCGCTATCGTGAGGCGCAGCAGGTTTACGCTCGGTCGCCACGCGGAATGAAGCGCCCGGATCAGGACCGCGCCTTAGCCGCGCTGCTACCGGTGCTTGATGGATCTTTGCCGGTGGTCATGTACGCAGACAGTGAACGAGAGATAAACCGGGCCCTCGATCTCGCTGAGGAGTTTAAGCTGCGCGCAATAATTGCGGGCGGAATCGAAGCCGGAAAGGTCGCCGAACGTTTGCGCGCACGCAATGTGCCGGTGCTGCTGTCGCTTAATTTTCCGCGCCGCACTACCGCAGCGATGCCGGAAGCTGATCCCGAGCCACTAAGAGTTTTACGAGAGCGTGTGGAAGCTCAGAAGACGGCGGGACGATTAGCAACAGCACGTGTGAAGTTCGCTTTTCAATCCGGGGCAATGACGAATACTGCCGACTTCTATCCCAACATCGCTCGCGCTATTGATAACGGGCTTTCACGCGAAGACGCCTTGCGCGCACTCACGACTTCGGCGGCGGAAATCCTCGGTGTCAACGATCGGCTTGGCTCAATCGAAGCCGGCAAGATCGCGAACCTGACCGTAACACGCGGAGAACTTCTGACACGCAATCCTACTTTTGCATACGTCTTTATTGATGGTCGCCCTGTCGATCTGAAACCCGCGACTACTACAGCCCCCGACGCAGCTGCCAGCAGCAACGCGAGCGGTAGTTGGACCTTGACTGTGAATACCGGTTCCGCTGACTTGACTATGACTCTCGTGTTGCAACAAGAGGGTGACCGCCTGCGGGGTTCGATCCAGGGTGCGCTCGGCAGTGGCGAAATCTCCAATGCGTCTCTCGGTGCGGGAGGTGATTTTAGGTTTACGGTTCCCGTAACACTCGAAGGCCAGACCACCGAAGCAACTTTCACTGGCAAGCTCACCGGCAACGAGATGCAGGGTAGCGTGACTTTCGTCGGTCGCGCCCCCGGAACTTTCAGCGGCAGTCGTGCGCAAGCTGCACCGGCGGTGGCGGAGAATGCAAACCTGTCAGGCACATGGCTGCTCAACTTGCTTGTGGGGTTGAAGACATTTCCCGGAACTCTAAAGCTTGAACAGCAGCAGGGTGCTTTGAGCGGCGTGTTGCAGAGTCCTTTCGGAGTCACGAAATTGGAAAGTGGCTCCCTTGATGACCAGGGTTTTCGGTTTCAATCGCGGGCCCGCGTCGAAGGCCGGGTAGTGGAAATGACTATTGAGGGAAGCGTGAGCGGTGCAGAGATTCGCGGCACAGTGAGGTCAGAAATCGGTTTTGCCCGCTTCACCGGAACCCGGCAAAAATCTTAGTCGCCAATCCAGTTCCAGTCTTGATGATCAGAGTGATAATGATGAGAAGGCTAACAATCCAAGTCCTAATCTGCTCGTTAATCGCGAGCATTTTTCTGCCACCATCGTTTGCGCAGGATCGCAGCGCAGCGACCGAAACGCTAATCCGGAACGCCACGGTGCTTACCGTCACCCGCGGAACGATAACGAATGCGGATGTTTTGCTGCGCAACGGGAAAATCGCGGCGATCGGTAAGAACCTTAAAGTCTCTGCCAATGCGAGGGTAATCGACGCCACCGGGAAATTCGTGCTGCCTGGCATTGTGGACTGTCACTCGCACTCGATGCTCGACACGATCAACGAAGGCACGTTGTCCGTCACCTCAATGGCGCGCACCAGTGATGTTCTCAACCCCAACGACATTGATCTCTATCGCGCGCTCGCGGGTGGCGTTACAAGTCTCAACTTGTTGCACGGCTCCGCGAACGCTATCGGGGGCTTAAATACCGTCGTGAAGATCAAGTTCGGACGCCCGGCGGCCGAGTTTGTTTTTCCTGGAGCGATGCCCGGAATCAAGTTCGCGCTGGGAGAGAATCCCAAGCGCTCAAACTTTCAACCGCAGCCTGGGCAAACACGCCGCTATCCGATGACGCGCATGGGCGTCGAAGAAACCATTCGCGATGCCTTCACGCGTGCGCGCGACTATAAGAAATCCTGGGATGAGTATCGCGCCAGTACTGCGCGCGGCGAGAAGAATCTCGTTCCGCCGCGTCGTGACCTGCAACTGGAGCCTTTGGTGGAAGTGCTTGAGGGGAAACGTTACGTTCACGCTCACTGCTATCGCGCAGACGAAATTTTGATGCTGATCAATCTTGCAAATGATTTCGGGTTCAAGATCAGGACCTTTCAGCACACGCTGGAAGGTTACAAAGTGGCTCGCGAAATCGCGCAACATGGCGCCGGCGCGTCGATCTTCGCCGACAATTGGGCCTACAAGATCGAGGCCTATGATGCGATTCCCTATAACGCCGCGATCATGACGCGCGCCGGGGTGATCGTTTCCATGAACTCGGATTCAGACGAACGCGCTCGCCGGCTGAATATCGAAGCAGCCAAAGCGATGCGTTACGGTGATCTTAGCGAGGAAGAGGCGCTTAAACTTGTCACCTGGAATCCCGCGGTGCAGTTAGGCATTCAGCAGCACGTCGGTTCCCTGGAAGTTGGGAAGGATGCTGATCTGGCGATCTGGAACGGTCATCCGCTCAGCGTCTACGCGCGCGTCGATACCACTTTCATAGATGGCGAGATCTTTTTCGATCGCCAACAGGATCTGGCACGGCGTCCTGAGTTACTTAAAGAGCGCACCCAATTGGAAGCCGCTGAACCCAATCGTCCGCCAACGGGGGGAACATCTCCGCAAGCCCCGCGCCGGCGCCGGCCGACGAATGCTGACGATGATATGTGGGAAGGAGGCACTGAGCAGCCATGACTACTCGAGACGCGGAGATGGGGAGAGGGGGAGATGAAGGGATGGGGAGAGGGGGCGACGCGGGGATGGGGAGAGGGGGCGACGCGGGGATGAGGAGAAGCGCGGACGCGGGGATCGGGAGACGGATGACGAAACGGTTTTTGGTACTAACCTTCCTGGTGACTCTGGCGGGTTCGGCAAGTTTCGCGCAGCAGCCAGGCAATCCCACCACTCAGTCTGGCCTCATGCCCCCACGCGGCACCTTCGTGATTCGCAACGCCCGCATCGTGACGGTTTCCGGCGCTGACATTGAAAACGGCACGGTGGTAATTCGCGACGGTAAGATCGCGGCCGTCGGAACGACTGTCGATATTCCGGCCAACTCGCAGACCATCGACGCTCATGGTCTCTCAATCTATCCGGGAATGATCGATGCGGGCACGTCGATGGGTCTTGTCGAAGTTGGACAGGGCGCATTTGGCACTGTCGACACCGGCGAGGTGGGAGATCTCAACCCGCACGCAAAAGCGATTATCGCTGTTAACCCGCACAGCGCGCACATCGCCGTTACCAGAGTGGACGGCGTCACCACTGCTTTATCGCTGCCCACTGGCGGCTTAATTTCGGGACAGGGTGCGCTGATCAATCTCTTAGGTACCACACCGCTCGAAATGGCAGTAGTACCTTACGCAACACTTGTCATTAACTATCCGCGCAGCACGGGCGGGGGAGGCGGTGGCTTTTTTGCGCAACAACAAGTCAATCTTACCGAAGCCCTCGCTACTGCTAACCGGCAACTCGAGCAGGTTCGGAAGGTGTTACGAGATGCGGAAGCCTACGGGCGCGCCCGGGATGCCTACGCAAAAGACCCGAAGCTGCCGCGGGCAGAACAGAATCTGATCCTGGAAGCCCTCGTGCCGTACGTTCGTGGCGAGCGGCCCGTGGTTTTTCGAGCCGGGCGCGAGAGCGAGATTCGCGGGGCCATCAAGTTTGCCGAAGAGATGAAACTGAAACCGATCATTCTCGGCGGCGACGATGCCGTGAAGGTCGCCAGCTTGCTGAGAGAGAAGAATGTTCCCGTGATTCTCACCGGCATTCTCGATTTACCGATTCGTGAAGATGATTTTTATGACTCGCTTTACGAAAGCGCTGCGAAACTTCGGGAGGCCGGCGTGATGTTTTGTATTTCCAGCGGCGACAGCGGTCCCAATGTTCGCAATCTCCCTTACTACGCGGGAATGGCTGCGGCTTTTGGTTTAGCACGCGCGGAGGCTTTGAAAGCGGTCACTCTTTATCCAGCGCAGATCCTTAACGTGGCCGACCGGCTCGGCTCGATTGAGGTTGGCAAAATGGCGAACCTGGTTGTCACCGACGGAGATCTCCTGGAGACGAGAACCCACGTCCGTCATCTTTTTATTGACGGGCGCCCCGTGCCTTTGAACAGCAGGCACACAGATCTCAACGACGCATTCAAGAATCGCAAATGAGAACTGGCGACGCGTGGCGGCGCATTGATATTAGCCCGGTCTTTCGACGCCGGGATCGCGATTGCCAATCCCCACAATTCACAAGACATTTCAGAGGAGGCTTTCCATTGTTCAAGAGAAATTTTTGTCTGTCCCTTCCAATCATCACATTCCTGCTGACGGCAGTCCTGGTCTCGGCTTCAATCACCGCGTCTGCACAGACCAGATTGCTGCGCTTTCCGGATCTTCACGCTGACCGCGTCGCCTTCACGTATGCCGGTGATATTTGGACCGCGCCCGTGAGTGGTGGTTCGGCCATTCGCCTGACTGCGCATCCGGGCATGGAAGTATTCGCAAAGTTTTCGCCGGACGGAAAATGGATCGCGTTCACCGGACAATACGATGGCGACGAACAGGTTTATGTAATGCCGGCCGGCGGCGGCGTGCCACGCCAGCTAACTTTTTATCCGGCGCGCGGACCTTTGACGCCGCGCTGGGGCTGGGACAATCAGGTTTACGGTTGGTCGAGCGATGGCAAACGCATCTTCTTCAAATCGCAACAGGACTCATGGGCGCTGCCGATTGCGCGCCTCTACTCAGTGTCAGTCGACGGCGGACCAACGGAGGCGTTACCAATGCCGCAAGCCGGTTCGGGAGATTATTCACCGGACTCGAGCCAGATGGTTTATTCGCCGCAGTCGCGCGATTTTCGCCCGGAAAAACGTTACGGCGGCGGCCAGGCAAACAGTCTTTACATTTTCGATCTAAAAACCTACGTCACGAAACGCATCACTGAAGGACCACGCGCCACACGCGATCCGATCTGGATGGGCAACACGATTTACTTCAATTCAGATCGCGATGGTCACTTCAATCTTTATTCCTACGACGTGCCGAGCGGCAAGACAACACAAATCACCAGTAACAAAGTTTGGGATGTGCGCTGGCCCAGCGCTGACAATCAGGATCGCATCATTTACGAGTTGAACGGTGAGTTGCAGGTCCTCGATACGAAGAGCCGGCGTAGTGCGGCCATCTCAATCAACGTTCCCGACGATGGACTGGCACGCCGGCCAAGTCGAGTCTCCGCGGCGGGCCAGATCGAGTCAGTTGGACTTAGCCCCAAAGGCGAGCGCGCCGTCTTCTCCGCGCGCGGCGACATCTTCAGTGCCCCGATTGAAAAAGGCCCAACTCGCAATCTCACTCACTCCTCAGGAGCTCACGACAAATGGCCAAGCTGGTCGCCTGACGGTTCTAAGGTCGCTTTCATCTCTGATATGAGTGGCGAAGAAGAGCTTTATGTGATTCCACAAGACGGTTTGAAGCCTGCGGAACAGATTACACGCGGCGGCAGCGCCATGCGTTATCAGCCGGAGTGGTCAGCAGATGGAAAACGGATCGCCTTTGGCGATAAAGACGGTAAGGTTCATGTCGTCACGCTCGCCGATCGCAAAATGGTCGAGATTGCCGATTCACCACGCGGACAGATTCGTGACTACACCTGGTCGCCGCGAGGGACCTATCTCGCGTTTAGCATGGCCGTTTCCGGCAATGGTTTTTCTTCCGTTTACGTTTGGAATGCTGCTGACGGCAAAGTGACTCGCGTCACTGACAACATGTTCAATGCCTACAGTCCGGCCTGGGATCCACAGGGCAACTACCTCTACTTCTTAAGTGACCGTGAGTTCGCGCCGCAGATTTCCCAGATTGAATTCAATTACGCGACCAACCGCGACGCTTACATCTACACTCTCGCTTTGCGTAAAGATGTTAAGCATCCTTTCCCCCCTGAGAGCGATGAAGTGACCGTCGCAAAACCAGACGACGCCGCCAAGCCGAAAGGCACACCGCCGGGCATTGAACCGAAAGAACCGGCTAAAGACATCAACCGCGAACTGAACAAAGAACCCGCGCAAGAAACGGAAAAGCCGGCACCTGCGGCTTCGCCCGAACCAAAACCCGAAGCTAAACCTCCCGCAACTTTGGTAATTGATTTCGATGGCATTCAGAAGCGCGTCGCGCGCGTGCCGGTCGGAGCGGAAAACTACGGCGGACTTTCGGCAAAGGCAGGTCACATCCTCTATGGGATTGGCCCCGCGTTCTACTACGGTCGCACGGGAGATCGTCCTGCAGTCTTGAAGATCTATTCACTCAAAGACCGGAAAGAAACAACCCTCGCCGAAGACGTCCGCGGCTACTCACTTTCTGATGATGGCTCCAAAGTCCTCGTCGCGCAGGGACCTGCATATAACGTCTACGACGCCACTCCCCAGGGCGACAAAACAAAAAAGACGATCTCGACCGCGGGGTTGATGGTGGATCGCGTTCCAGCGGAAGAATGGAATCAGATCTTCAATGAGGTGTGGCGCCGCTATCGCGACTGGTTCTACGTAACCAACATGCATGGCTACGATTGGGTTGCACTACGCGAACAGTACAAGCCCCTCTTGCAATACGTCGCTCATCGTTCAGACTTGAACTACGTCATTAGCGAGATGATTTCCGAGTTAACCATTCAGCACGCGTACATCGAAGGCGGAGATTTCCAGATCCCGCCGCGTCCGCGTTATGGATTACCGGGAGCGCGCTTCGAACTCGACCGGCAAGCAGGCCGTTATCGCATCGCCAGGATTTTCGCCGGCGAAAACGAAGAAGACATTTATCGCTCTCCCCTGCGGGAAATTGGCGTGAACGCAAACGTCGGCGACTACGTGCTGGCAATCGATGGCGAAGAGCTAAAAGGCAACGATGATCCGTACCGCCTCTTGCGCAACAAAGCCGACAATCCTGTCCAACTAACCCTTAACAACCGCCCGACGATGGAAGGCGCGCGCACTGTTTCTTACCGCCCGATTACCGACGAGAGCAATTTGATCTATCTCGACTGGATCGACGGGAACCGCCGGCGTGTGTCTGAAGCCACGGGCGACCGTGTTGGTTACATTCACATTCCCGATATGGGAGCAGCCGGCATTCGCGAATTCATCAAGTGGTACTACCCGCAAATTCGCAAAGAGGGATTGGTGGTAGATGTCCGCGCCAACGGTGGCGGGAATGTTTCGCGCATGCTGATCGAGCGTTTGCGGCGCCGGCTCCTTGGAATCAACTACTCCCGCACCTCGGACGAAGGCAATACTTACCCTGACGGTGTCTTCATCGGACCGATGGTCGCCTTGCTTGATGGCAATTCGGCGTCTGATGGCGACATTTTTCCGGCGATGTTTAAGGAGTCGGGACTTGGACCGTTGATTGGCAAACGATCGTGGGGCGGTGTTGTCGGTATTAGTGGTCGCGGGCCATTAATTGATGGCGGCGGCATCTCGGTTCCGGAGTCAGGACTCGCAAACACAAAAGGCGAGTTCATTATCGAAGGCTACGGCGTCGACCCGGACATTGAAGTGGATAACGATCCGAAGTCAGTGCTTGAAGGCAAAGACCCGCAGCTTGAACGCGGAATTGCAGAAGTGATGGCGCGCCTGAAAGCGCCGGTGAAGCTGCCGGCGAAGCCAGCAGGACCGATCAAGACGATCCGCTAACTGACAGGCAACAGGAGCAGACGGCAGGAGGCAGGTTCTCCTGCCGTTTCTGTTTCTGCGGTTATGGATGTCGCGGAAGGATTGGAAAACATTTTCCATTTGTCATTTCTCATTTCTCATTTGCCATTGGAAAAATGATATATGGAAAATGTTTTTGACTTCCTCCTCATCACTTAACAACCAACTTCTCCGCCGGAAGCATCGCTTTCATTCCTTTGTGTTGCCAGCAGCGCGCCGGTTGGTGCACGCGCCGGGAACACGGCGTACCCTTCTTCGTGCGCGCGCCACAGATGTAAACCGCTTCTTCAACGATCGCCGGGGGCGAGTTTGAGTTCACGCCCGAATGTCCCGGTGACCCGGAGCTCTCACTCTTCGCTAGCGGCGAGTTTGCAACTCGCTGAATGATCAGTGGCGGTGACGTGGGACGCAATGCGTGTCCAGCTGCAAATCCCACACTTAGTAACAGCACCCCAGCTACCAAAGGAACTTGTAGTCGTTCCTTGCGCAAGTGCCGCGCGCAAGCGGCGCAAAATCGGCGACTTGTCCACGGATGCCAGTGCAACCGCACGATCTTTGTGCCGCATTCAGAACAGAAATTTGGTCGATACATTGGTGAGGACTCCGAAATATCAGTGAGGTTGAACTCGATAACTTGCGGGCATTATATTCCCGTCCCGGGAGTGCGTGAAGCAACGGAAAGCCACTTTTAGGCGTCCGAAGTTTGCAGCCGAATCTACCC
>JBAPXA010000491.1:0-4165 GCA_049283975.1 Pyrinomonadaceae bacterium
GTGACGTCTGAATCTGCAGGAATGAATTTGAACAAGGATGAATAACGAGCTAGCGGCCAACACCACTTTGTCGCATTACCGGATCGTCTCGAAAATCGGGGCGGGCGGCATGGGCGGAGCATATTGTGCATTCGAGTCGTAGCTTGGATTCTGAGGGACACGGTTTCCCGCGTTAAAAGCGGATTGAAGATGGGGCTAAGATGGTGGCGGGAGGTGTTGATACGTAACCAGACGAAGCGATACCTTGACGACCGCTAGGCCCATAAATACTGGTTCGTATCGTTTGGTAAGACTAAGTGATGCCGATTTCACGGGACTTAAAATCCGTTGTCCGAAAGGGCGTGCGGGTTCGACTCCCGCCCTCGGCACCATATGATTAATTATGCGGATACTAAAGATAGTCGCTGGGCTGATCCTGTTAGGTGGCGCGGCATGGGCCACGGTTCGAACTTATAAAGGGCACGGTAAGTCGTCATGGCTCATTCTTCTGTTCGCAATCTTCCTCGTAGCACTGGGCCTCTATTTCCTCGTTGATGCTATCGGCGCGTACTGGCGGGAGTTCAGGATAGGATCAGAATGGATCAGGTAGAGTTACCAAGGACTTAAAATCCGTTGTCCGAAAGGACGTGCGGGTTCGACTCCCACCCTCGGCACCATTCATTATCTCCCAATTGAATTGAGTCATTCGATTACTGATTGGTCGAATCGGGTCCCGTCACGGTCCGGTTTGAAGCGATGGAGCCGCCATGACAACCCAGCGAATCTTTTTCAGCTCCTCAAAGTTCACCGCTCACGGTGCTGTCTTTGTCGTCCTGACCCTGCTTGCGATGGCTGGGATGGTTTTGGGCCAGCAGCTAAAGCGAGCTTTAGTGAGTGATGCGCCTCGGATACGGCGTACTGCGCCAGGCGATGCCACGACCTCAGCCGCGCGACAGCGCTTCCTGGAGATGTTCGCTCGGGCATACTATCCCGGACGAACCGGCCAACTGCTGATCGTCCCACGTGAAGGCGACTTCATCACGCGGCCTGAGCCGAACTACGCATACATGCACGGTTCACCGTGGACCTATGACGTCTCGATTCCTCTGATGTTTGCGGGCCCTGCGGTTAGAACCGGAGTGTACTCGATCCCGGCCGTGCAGCAGGACGTGGCGCCAACGCTTGCGGCTGCGCTTGGGGTGCAAATGCCCCCGACCGCGACAGGCCATGTCTTGCCGGTTTTGCGGACAGGTTTTGCGAGACCAAGAGTGGTCATGCTGATAGTCATGGATGGCATGCGTCGGGATTACTTCGATCGCTACGCGGCTTCCATGCCAACGCTCACCGCCATACGCCAGCACAGTGCCTGGTTTAATCAGGCGCGAGTCAACTACCTCCCGACGAACACCGCTGTTGGGCACTCGACCATCGCGACGGGAACCGATCCGCGCGTGCACGGAATCACCGGTGTCAGTGTGTACGACCGCACGCGCCGCCAGCGACACGACATGTTCGCTAGAGAGATGCCACAAGACCTGATGGCATTAACACTGGCAGACGTCTGGCAGCTGGCGACTGCCGGTCGCTCGATCATATTGGCACAGGGGAGCATCGACCGAGCGGCGACGCCGCTCGCAGGGCATGGTGCGTGCCAGTTGAACGGAGCGCCAGTCGTGCTCGCAAGCTACGATCAGCAGACGGGCAACTGGACCACAAACCCCGACTGTTTCCGGCTGCCCGCATATCTGAAAGATCGAAACGCGAGAACACTGTGGCCGGCTAGCGGGGAGTGGATGCGTCATAAGATCGACTCGACTGCAGAGGTACGCTATTCGGGTTTGTTTCCAGCATTCGAAGCCGAGGCGATGGCCGCGATGATCGAGCACGAGCCGGTAGGTGAAGATAACGTTCCTGATCTTATTCTGTTGAATTATAAAGGTGCGGATTTCGTGGGCCACAAACATGGCCCGGATTCCAACGAGCTGCGCGTCACGCTCGGGGAAATGGACCGTCAGTTGACGCGGATGCTTAGGGTCCTACGGGCAAAGGTTGGGAATAACTATCTCCTGGCAGTGACTGCGGACCATGGTATGCCGCCGGAACCGTTGTCGCCGGACCGCCGGCACTTTGCGCCGGCGATCGTAGACCTCTTGCACCAAAAGTTCGATCCTGTGGCAAAGCAACTGATTACATCTTTCGAACCGGAAAATGCTCAGATCTTCGTCGATGAGGGCCGACTGTCGGATCTTGGTCTGAGTTTGCGCGACTTAGCTCATTTCCTCGAATCACAGCCGCTTCTTTTTGCGGTGTTTAAAAACAACGATGTGCGACGTGCGGCTGACGCCTTGGAGCCTGTGACGCCGACGCGCAGGCACTTGAAGTACAAATAGAGTCACTGAGCATCCACGTTATCGCCAAGCATTCCCAATGAACGAGATCCCACGGACGATAGCTCACGCTCTTTGCGCGTGACTCATTTCTCGATCCCATCAGAAAAGATCCGGCTTTCATTCAATTCATGACCGAGATGAATACTCGCTGGGAAGGTTACCGGCGCGAATTTGGATGAGCGGCTCTCGTCAAACTGAAAAACATTCTCCATGCTGCGATGGGGCTAAGATGGTGGACGATGTTCTATCCGCCGTCGGCACCAGCTTAACGCCACCTGATTGCCCTTCAAGTGTTGAACTTCGATCAGGCTTACCAGTAATCTGACCGGCCATGAATCGTCTGCTCTTCATCATCGTGGCCGTGCTTTGCATGCCGGCTTTCACGGAACCCATTCAAGCTTGTGAGTGTCGGAATATAGGACTCCCATCTGCGCTCGATTCTGGCGCTCAGATGTGGTCTTCGTAGGACAAGTGGTCGATATAGAACCGCTCAAAAAAAAGCCGGACAATGTGTACACGTATCTAATGGTACGTTTCATGGTGGAGGAGTCATTCCGAGGAGTGTCTGGTCCGAGAGTCGGCGTCGCAACAGCAACCACAATGTGCGATACAAAGTTTAAGAAAGGTAAGCGATACCTCGTTTATGCCTCACTCGATGATAAAACCAACCAATTGTTCACGGGCATGTGTAGGGGGACAACTTTGGCCGTGGACATCGACGAGAGTCTGAAGGAACTGCGCAAACTCGCGCACCGAGAAGTTGGGGAGTCCATCTCAGGGTTCATAAAAACGCATCGATATCAAGGCTTGCCTGGAATAGCGGTTGAAGTAAAAAGTAACGATAAGACATTTAAGACGATGACGACTAAGTACGGGGAGTTTTCAATCTCTTTGCCGAGTCCCGGATCTTTCAAAGTGCGGGTCTCGGTGCCGTATGCAGTTAGACTAATGGATTCTTCCGACGATGATCTCGCCGTCAGATCAAATCAAACCGAGTCAGGTTCGACTTTCGAGTACGATGTGACACTGGAAAAGAGTCAGTGCAGTCATCTCGAGCTTGACGTATATGGCACCGATCCCCGCGCGACGGCGACGGTTGCAGGCAACGTGCTGACTGAAACCGGACAAGCCGTCGATAAAGGAGCAGTAGATCTGATCAACGACGTGGACACTGGACCAGATTACAGGGCACTTTTGAAAAAGGATGGTTCATTCAGATTTGAGAGAGTTGCGGCTGGCGGGTATCACCTCGCTATAAACGCGAAGAAGGAAGTGCCAGAGGAGTTCGACGCTCCTTATGCGCGAACGTACTATCCTGCGACCACGGACAAGCGCCAAGCAAAAAAGATTCAGGTCGTTCAAGGGGCCGTGATTGAGAATCTCGCGATGCGCGTGGGTCCACGAATGAGGGAGCGCAGAGTAGCAGGCACCGTTGTATGGAAGAGTGGTCGTCAGCTTGAGAACGCACAATTTTTCCGTGTATTCAGGGAACGAGTACGTCCGGTATGTCTCCATTGATGAAGACGGAAGGTTCAAGTGCATTCTCTACGGTGATTATGATTACAGCATTGACGCGAGCGATTATATCGAAGAGATTGAAGGTCAATCTCAACGAATAAAAATCCCGCAGGGAAACTCTACCGCACTCAGGCTAGTCATCCAGCGTGTCAAACGGTAATGGGCTTATGCTGTTCCCTTTTGCCGATAATAATGAAGTCTGGAGCTCGATCGTGCCAACATTCCTGGATCAAGATAGGGCTAACGAAGATTATTTATACGTCTGCACGGACAACGGC
>JBAPXA010000492.1:0-2721 GCA_049283975.1 Pyrinomonadaceae bacterium
CCCTCTTCCCCTGTTAAGATAGAAACCTCATCTATTAAATTCCATTGCGGAGATCGCGAATGCACTACTACGACAACATCCTGGGACTTGTTGGGCGCACGCCACTCGTCAAGCTTAACCGCTTAGCGCGAGGCATAAAGGCCACGGTGCTCGCAAAAATGGAGAACCTCAATCCCGGCTACTCCGTGAAAGATCGGATCGGAGTGGCAATGATTGAGGCTGCCGAACGCGAAGGCATACTGAAGCCGGGAGGCACGATTGTCGAAGCTACTTCCGGAAATACCGGAATCGGACTGGCGCTCGCCGCCGCAGTGAAAGGTTATAAGTGCATCTTCGTGATGACGGACAAGTCATCTGTAGAGAAGTCGCGTTATCTAAAGGCGCTCGGCGCGGATGTGGTGATCACGCCCGTCTCTGCTAAACCAGGAACCCCAGACCACTACGTCTCTACCGCGAAAAGAATCGCTTCCGAAACACCAAACTCTTTCTATCCCGATCAATATTCACATCCCGCGAATCCGGAAGCGCATTACCGCACCACCGGCCCTGAGATTTGGGAACAGACGGAAGGAAAGGTTACGCACTTTGTTGCCGGCATCGGCACAGGAGGCACGATCTCCGGAACCGGACGCTACCTCAAAGAGCAAAATCCAAGCATTCAGATTATTGGTGCCGATCCCTATGGGTCGATTTTCAAGACCTTCAAAGAAACCGGGAAACTGATCGAAGCGACTCCGTACCTGGTCGAAGGCATTGGCCAGGAAGTTGTCCCTCCCAATGTGCACATCAAGTATGTTGACGAAGTGATTAATGTGACCGACCGCGAGTCGTTCGAGATGTCCCGCCAGATGGGTCGCCTCGAAGGTCTGTTCTGCGGGGGTTCAACCGGAACCAATGTCGCTGCTGCACTGAAAGTTGCGCGCGGAGCGCCCGGGGACGCTGTCATCGTTTTCATCGTGTGTGATACAGGCGAACACTATCTCACCAAGCATCACTCCGACGAGTGGATGAAAGAGAAGCAATTGCTTGAGCCGCAGAAGATCACTGCAGGTTTGATGACTGGAACGAAGGGGACTCAGGCGCCACGGTCGCTTGTCTGGGTCGCCCCGAGTGATAAGTTGGCTGAGGCGCTCGCGAAAATGAATGAGTTGGGTCTCACTAATTTGCCCGTGCTGGAGGAAGGGCGCCCAGTGGGATCGGTGCGTGAAAATCGCGCGCTTTCACTCGTGGTTAAGAACCGCGATCTTTTGGAGTCGGCCGTGAGTGAAGTAATGGAAGCGAGTTTTCCGATAGTGGATGTCGACGCTAGTTCGAATGAGGTAACGAAGCGATTGCAAAGCAGCCCAGCGGTGCTGGTTGAGGAATACGGACGACTCGTGGGAATAATCACGCGTCATGACGTGCTGGATTTGAAATTGAAGGATTAGGAATGATCTGAACTCTGGTTCGGATGTGATTGTCTTGAGGAGATCAACCACGAATCAGCACGAAGGAAAATCTAGTTACTTCAAGAAGTTTAACTCTTGGTTTAGAAGCCGGCGCCACGAACATACGTCACAACCCTAAGATGCTCGCCTAGGTCCCTGGAGTCGGTTGGCATGAATCCTTCCAGGTAGTCCTCAGGAACGAATGTATCGGCGCCCTCGACGGTTAGCGGCACTTCCGTCACGATCCATTTATCGAGATGCCCCAAAAAAGCACCATAGACTTGGGCCCCGCCAATTACGAATAGATCCCCAGCTAATTCCTTCGCCTTCTGCAAGACAGAGTCTACATCTCGCAGCACTATCACAGACTCTTGCGGTTCAATCTCGGCACTTCTACTCAATACTATGTTGAGTCGGTTGGGCAGCGGCCGCTTCAGTGTCAGCCACGTCTTGTATCCCATCACACAAGAGTGCCCGGTTGTTGTCTCCTTGAAAAACTTCATGTCGGCAGAGTAGTGCCATGGGAGCTTGCCGCCCTTGCCGATGGCGCCCTGCCTGTCGACTGCAACTATTCCGATAATCATAATTAGATCTTTGGCCTTAGGTCTTTGGTCTTTAACGGAATGAGGCGAGTTGATCGACTAAACAGCCACCGCCGCCGCTATCTTTCCGTGCGACTGATAATTTCTGAGATTCAAATCCTCATAGCGCATGTCGAGTAAACCCTGGAGTCCACGAAAGCGGTTTGTGGAATCAACAATCTCGAGCCGCGGCAGGGGCAAAGGCTCACGCGCCAGGACCTCATTAACTTGATCCAGATGGTTCTTGTAGATGTGATAGTCGCCGAGCGTGTAGACAAACTCACCGACCGCCAGCTCGCAGACGTATGCGACCATTTCTAACAGGAGCGCATAGGAGCTGATGTTAAAAGGAACCCCCAGAAAGGCGTCCGCTGATCGTTGATAGAGCTGGCAATGCAGGACGCTGCCGTTTTCTACTTTGAACTGAAACAAAGTGTGGCAGGGTGGCAAGTCGACATTATCTGCTTCGCGCGGATCCCAGCCCGTAACGATAAGCCGCCGCGAGTTGGGATTGCTTTTGATTTCACCCACGAGTCTCGCGATTTGATCGACACCGTCGTGTTCGGGATAGCGGCCGCCAAATGATCGCCAGAGGTAACCGTAAACAGGCCCGAGGTCGCCGGCTTTTCTGGCAAAGCGTTTCGTGTGAGCTTCGTCTGCCCACTCTGCCCAGATGTCTACACCTTTGGCGCGTAGATGTGCCTCGTTTGTAT
>JBAPXA010000493.1:0-3677 GCA_049283975.1 Pyrinomonadaceae bacterium
CAACATCAGCACTTGGAGAATGCCACGATGTCGACGTTACTCGTGAATTCCTCACCGGGCACCGTGATGGGCACCGCGGCATATATGTCGCCGGAACAGGCGCGTGGTGTTTCCGTCGACGAACGAACTGACATCTGGAGTTTAGGAGTTGTGCTCTATGAGATGACCTCCGGACATCCACCGTTTTCAGGTCAAACCCCGACTGATGTTGTTATCGCAGTCGTTGAAAAAGACCCGCCAGCACTTTCCCACTACTTCGTCGGCGCCCCGGCTGAACTCGAACGCATCGTTCGGAAGGCGCTGCGTAAAGACCCGGACCAGCGTTACCAGATAGTCAAAGAGATGGCTATCGATTTACGAAGCCTGCGTAAAGATCTGGAAGTTGACTCGCAATTGGATCGATCGCTGGCGCCACCTACGGCGACTAAAACTGTTTCCGGTGGGCGGGCCCGTGCTGCAACCGGAACTGATCATGCCGCTAACACAGATCAACTTCAGGCCTTACGAGTGACCACAGTTGGGGAGGCCCTGCTGCCCCGCCGTCGCTGGCCGTTGCGCTTGGGCCTCGCTACCCTGGCTCTGGCAGTGATCGCCGGCGGCAGTTTTGCGATCTACAAGTTCACTCGGCCGGAGCCTGCGCGGGCTCGCTTTCAACAAATCCGTGTAAACAAGCTGACCACTAATGGAAATGCTCTCTTCGCTTCCATCTCACCCGATGGCAAATACGTCGCTTACATCAAGAGCGAGAGCGGGCGTCAGAGTTTGTGGCTGCGTCAGGTTTCCAGTGCAGGCAATCTTGAAATTGTACCGCCGCGGGACGGTCAGTACGTGGGAATGGCCTTCTCGCCAGACGGAGACTCGATCTATTACGGTTACACCTCGAGCACTGCTAACGACTCCGCTGAGATTTTCAAAGTACCGGTGCTCGGAACCGGCGCGCCTCCAGTCAAAGTCACTCCCGAAGAAGGACCGAGCTACAAGTCGCATGATGGGAAGCGCATCGCGTTCTTACGCCATAGTCGCGCGAACCAGACAGACACTCTGGTAGTTGCCAATATCGACGGCAGCAACGAGCAGATTATCGCGACCCGCAAGTGGCCTGAGAGATTTTCCTGGGACTGGTCGACTGCGCCCGCTTGGACCAGCGATGATCAGAGTCTCGATCTACCCCTGGTTAATTCTGACGCAAATGGCTTCTTCCTGAGTATCTATGAAATACGCCTGGCTGATCGAGCAGAAAAAACCATCAGCCTGTCGCCGCAACGTTTCGAACAGCCCAATCAAGTAAGTCTCTTGTCAGACGCGAGTGCGCTCTTGTTGTCGGCTCGTGCCCAGGGAGCATCCTTCGAACAGATCTGGTATCTGGGACGCGACGGCTCGGCGCGTTCACTTACGAATGACCTCAGCGATTATCGAAATATATATCTGACCGCAGACTCAAAATCCTTAGTCACAACCCAAACCCAAACTCTCACTAATATCTGGCTTGCTCCGCATGGCGATAGTGCGCAGGCGACTCAAGTCACCTCGGGTCTGGGAAGGTATTTTGATTTGAGTTGGGCTCCAGACGGGATGATTGTCTACGCTTCAGACGCGAGCGGGAGTGCGGACCTTTACGAGATTGCTGCTAACGGCGCCAAAATGCGCCAACTTACATCCAATGTGAAGCGCAATTACGCGCCGCAAATCTCGCCGGATAATCGTTTCATCGTTTTTCATTCCAATCGATCGGGCGTGTTTCAGATTTGGCGCATGGATCGCGACGGCAGCAATCCGGTGCAATTGACCTTTGGTAATTCTGAGAGTCATTGGCCACAGTTTACCGCGGACGGAAAATTTGTGATCTATCAGCACTTCGAGCCAGGTGTAGCCAGCACCTTATGGCGAGTTCCCATCGAAGGCGGTACGCCCGTTAAAGTCACTGACGGTTTTGCAGTGCGACCGGCAGTTTCTCCGGATGGACGACACCTTGGCTTCTGGCATAACGACGGCCAAACCAATGCACGTTGGAAGCTGGGACTTTTCTCACTGGAAAGTGGGACTTTGCTTAAAACTCTTGAAGTGGGTCCGACCGTGCAGGTGAATTGGAATTCAATGGTGCGTTGGAGCGGGGATGGTCGCAGTCTTACCTACGTTGATAACCACGCTGGCATAGAAAACGTTTGGGCGCAGCCGATTGATGGCGGAGCAGCGAAGCAGATAACTAACTTCACCGATAACCGGATTCTTTCATTTGATTGGTCGCGTGACGGTAATTTGGTTACTTCGCGAGGAGTTGTAACAAGTGACGTGGTGTTGATTACTGATGCAGGACCCTAGGAGATTGACGATTGGCAATTGCCGATTGCCGATTAAAAAGATGCCGCAAGTGAACTGGGAAGAGTAGAAGTGAACGGCAATCGCCAATCGGCAATGTTTTATCTCCCTCCCAATTCATAAACCGTCGTCTTTGGATGGTAGGTTTGCCAGTCAAACCAATAGTCGTTGAGTAACGCCACTTTAGTTAGTTGCTTGCCGTTAAGCGGTCCGGCAACGGCCCTACCGGTAAAATCCCATTCACTGCCAGTTTCCGCATCGACGATGGTGAAAGACGCTGCATCCGGCTTGAGCAGGAATTCGAGTTTGCGGTCGTTGACAGTTCGTTCGAAAGCTCGCACTGACTTATTGTCCTCACCAAGAACCAGGAAAACGGGAGTTCCGCCAACGTCATCAAGTATCAACTTTTGTTTCACTAACGCTGTAAACGGATATGCCCTTGAAACGTTGTTGACGGTGACACCGACTACGAGTGTGCGCGGTGCGATCGTTTGATCGTAATCGAAGGACGTCGTCACCTGTCGCGCCGTCATTCCTTCTTCCCAATTGGCTGGCGCGTACTTTCCAGCTTTCGCGATTTCTTCATTCGGTCTTAGGACGCGACCCTCCGATTGCTCGCGCTGCCACAACCCGAAAGTCAGTTCGTCATGGAAAACCGATTCCAGCCGTTGACCTTTCAACGGTCCCTGGATCGCTTCACCAGTCACTTGCTGCCACCATGAACCGGTCTCCAGGTCACGCATTATGAAGTTCTGATTGTTAATACCGGCGAGCTGAAAGTGAAGTTGTCGCCCGGCTACTGTCGTCTTCCACACCAGACCGGTGTGACAGAGCGTTCAATAAGTAGCAACAACCGGGGTACCTCCGACAACGTCCTCGACAAGGTGATGATAGGCCATGAGTCGCACCGGATAAGCCGCAGCTTCGCCATTGATCTTAACTGCCAGAATGATGTCATCGGCCGCAACAAATGTGGCTTCATTTACTTTTGCATAAGCCGCATTGGGCAGTGGATTAAACATCCATTCGAAATGATTTTGGCGCGCAAACCAGGTTGCTGCGAGCAGGGGAATGAGGAGCACCAGGAGCAGGGCCTTCTTCCACCAGCGTCGCGAACCGAGCCAGAGCTTAACCATCAGCAAGAAACCAATCACCAAGGCACCAAAAGTGATCCACGGCGAGAAGCGGCGCAACATGTAAGACAATTCCACTCCGCGTGTGGTTTGTGGTTTGAAGGGCTGAATGACCCAAACGGGGATGAAAACGACGGCGAGGGTGAGAGCCAAAGTGGCAGACAAGATGAGCCATAGGTATTTGCGATTCGGAGATGCAGAGACTCCGGCAGTGTCCATAAGAAAACC
>JBAPXA010000494.1:0-4020 GCA_049283975.1 Pyrinomonadaceae bacterium
CCCCAAACCTCTACCGCCTCTAATACAGAAGGAGCAACACCCAAAAACCGTTCGGCCACTTTAGCAAAGCGACTGGCAGCGTCAGTCACATAAAAATGATCCAGATCATCGCAAAGCTGCCGTTCGCGGTCGCGATTGGGCACAGCAGCCCGGGCCAGTCCGCGCGACTCGAGCAGGGATTGTACCTTAACAGCGGTAGCCTCTCCCGAATCTATCAAGGGCACTTCGCGTCCCAGCGTACGCCTAATGACGGAGTTTAGAATCGGATAATGAGTACAACCGAGTACCAGGGCACCCAGATTCACTTTGTGAAATTTACTTAAGTACTCTGCGGCGACCGTTTCCGCAACGGGACTTTCCGCCCATCCCTCTTCAGCCAGCGACACAAATAAAGGACAGGCCTGCTCAATTACTTCGGCAGTTGGGTCGAGCTTGGATATCGCGTCGGAGTAAGCCGTACTCTGGACCGTGGCTTCAGTAGCAATTACGCCGATCGTCTTACCCGCAGCCAAATCCACCGCAGCCGCAGCTCCGGGTTCGATCACTCCGATCACTTCAACCTTAACGGCGGCGCGAATCGCCGGAAGCGCCAAAGCAGAAGCAGTGTTGCAGGCGACAGCAAGAAGTTTTATGCCGCGACTTTCCAGAAACTTCGCATTTTCGATTGCGTAGCGTTCAACTGTACGGAGTGATTTGGTGCCGTAAGGAACGCGGGCGGTGTCGCCTAAATAAATGAAATGCTCGTTTGGCAGGCGCTCGTGCAGCGCGCGATACACCGTGAGGCCACCAACGCCACTGTCAAAGATGCCGATTGGAAGGTTGGGATCCAAAGCGAGGAGTCTTAGAAGTGGCCCGGATGAAATATCTCGTTAACAGGAATTCGGAAACCGGGCACCACGTTGTCGCCGGTCAAGTCATCCGCGGCTGAAAGAACCTTAATCCCACCATCCGCACAATAAACGGTAAGGGTGACTGTTTGCGGGTTAACGATCCAAACGACCCGCGCTCCCAATTGCAACCATTGCCCGACCTTCTTTTCAACCTTATTACGGCTCTCACCTGGTGAGATCACCTCAACGGCAAGATCAGGAGCGCCTTCACGGTACTTCTTGGAAATCTGGCCGACCCGTTGCCGGGTGATAAAGGAGACGTCGGGAGCTAAAACAGTGTCAGGATTGCTTTCAAGTTTGAAGCCAGTCTCCGCCGCATAAACAACTCCAAGTTTGTTGGCTTTGACGTGGGCGTACAACTCGGCTGCAAGTTTTGCGGCTATGGCCCCGTGTTCTTCGCCAGCTGGAGACATGGTGAGGAGTTCTCCTTTGACCAATTCGTAACGAAAACCTCCCCGCGGTAGTTTGATCAATTCTTCTGCCGTCATTAGTTGTGTTGACGTGCTCATGTAGATCTGGTTCTCGTGAGGATCAAGTAGCCGATTGCCGGGTTGGTCTTGGGTCAATTGTCTTCGAGTAGAAAAATCCAGGCAAAAACCAAAACCGAAAGCCAAATCAACAATCGCCAATCGGCAATTTTTTGGTGGAGGCGCCGAGAATTGAACTCGGATCCAAGAGACAACGTCGAAAGACTCTACATGCTTATTCACTTCTCTGCTCATCCGGCCAACAAATGTTGGACGAATGAAGTTCGCGCAGTGCCAAGTTAGGAAGTGACAAGACCTCGGCACCGACTAGTCCGGCTTAGTCTCGCGCGAACCCACGGACCGAAGGTTCGCGCCAGCTTATCTGAGTGACATCTCCCTCCGCGCGCATAAGCAACTTGCGGCGAGACGCTCGAGCCTAATTAGGCAGCGAGAGCCAATTCATTGTTATTGGCAATTGTTTTTTCCCTACGCTTTTTAACGAGCTGCATAGAGTAGCCCGGCATGACATCCGGTCGACCGCCAGTACCCCTGTCGAAGCCTGTCGCCCCCGTTTGCATTGAGAGTATAAGAGATCGAGCCTGAGATGTCAGGTTACCGCACCTCAGCAGAGTCTTTTGCTAATTGTCTGGGTTATAATCTGTGGCGAAATCGTCAAAAAAGATCCCAACTGTGGGAAGCCACATTGCATCGAATCGCCATCATAGAGCACCATGAATACTGAGGTTTAATACGTATGGCTGCAAAAAACCCGAGCTCGAAACCTAAAGTCTATTCCGCCAAGGCAGGGGCAAATTCACCGACTGCGGGTCGCAGTATGCTGCGCCGGTTCTGGCTACCGGCTGTCCTGTTGCTCTCGCTCGCTGCCGGCGGGCTGACCGGAATTATCGCTGCTTACAAGTTGAATTATTCGCGAGCGGCAAATGAAGTTGCGGCACTTGCGACTTATCGCCCGAGTGTAGTGACGCGCGTTTATGCCGACGATGGTGAGACAGTCATTGGAGAATTCGCTCTCGAGAAAAGAATTCCGTTGAAGTATAACGAGATCCCGCCGGTCGTGAAGAACGCTATCCTCGCGGTCGAAGATGCGCGCTTTTATGAACACGTCGGCATCGATCCGATTCGTATTGTCGGTGCCGCCTGGAAGAATCTGACCACAGATAAAGTCGAGGGTGGTTCAACCCTTACCCAGCAGCTCGCCAAGAACCTCTTTCTTTCCAAAGAACAAACCTACCAGCGCAAGTTCAACGAATGGGCCCTGGCGCTTCAGATTGAGCGTTACTACACCAAGAACCAAATCATGGAGTTGTACGCGAATCACACCTTCCTCGGCGCAAACGCTTACGGCATCGAAGCCGGCGCCGAAACATACTTCGGCAAGCAGGCCAAGGATCTGACAATAGGCGAGGCGGCGTTGCTTGCCGGCATTCCTAAAGCTCCCAGCGAATACTCGCCGACCGCAAACGCTGCTAAAGCCAAGGAGCGTCGCGACCTGGTGCTTGATTTGATGGCCCGACACGGCTTCGCCACTCAGGCGGAAGTTGATGCCGCGAAAGCCAAGCCAATTCAACTGGCCGACACGGCTTACTATCAATCACAACCGCGCTCATCGGCATTCGACTATGCGGTCGAATATGTGCGACAGGATCTCGAAGACAAATACACGACGCGCGTGGCGCAAGGCGGTCTATCGGTGTACACGACCATCAACGTCGAAGCGCAGAAGCGCGCGTTTGAAGTGGTTCGTGCTGGTCTGCGTCGCTACGATCGCGGTCGCGGTTGGCGTTCCGCGTACACGATGATTCCAACGTCGCAAAATAACGGCGCCGGACCACCCACTCCTCAAGAGACCGCAAACTTCAAACATCCGGACTGGTACGGAAATGAATACCAGCCCGGCCGCTTCCTGATGGGCCTGATCATGAAAGTCGATCGCGCCCGCAACGAGGCCACCGTGCGCTTCGGAAACTACACGGCGACAGTCGGCGTAGGCGACATGGGTTGGTCCGGCAGGCAGCCAGGAAGTGAATTAAAGCCTGGCTATCTCTCCGAGTTTGAGATCAAGGAAGTAGACGAGAAGAACCGCCGTTTGAAAGTCGCAGCTTCACAAGTTCCCGCAGTTCAAGGAGCCATGATGACGCTGAATGCCAAAACCGGTGAGATTGTCACAATGGTCGGCGGCTACGACTTCTACAGCACCAGCAAATTCAACAATGCAACTCAGGCCTACCGCCAGACTGGTTCCTGTTTCAAACCTTTCGTTTATACGGCGGCTGTCGAATGGGGTATGACACCAGATACGACTGTGAGTGGTGCGCCGATCTCGATCGGTGGGTGGAACCCACATAACTACGATGGGTCACTCGGCAATGGCGACCTGCCTTTGAAGACCGCGCTGGCAAAATCAATGAACATTCCAGCAGTCCACCTGCTGCAGACAGTTGGAATTCAAACCGGAGCCCAGATGGTGCGGCGGTTTGGAATTAAGGTTCCGATGGCGCCTTATCTCTCTTCGGCGCTGGGCGCGACGGAAGTGCCACTTGATCAAATGGTCTCGGCGTACTCAGCCTTTCCGAACAAAGGCGTGCGGGTTGAGCCACATATGGTGCGACGCGTGCTGGATCGCGACGGCGCTGTGCTGGAGG
>JBAPXA010000495.1:0-4846 GCA_049283975.1 Pyrinomonadaceae bacterium
CTTCATTGGCGATGGGAAAAACCTGAACCAACCTCGGCTATTGGAAGAATTAGACGTTAAGAGACATGGCGCGTTGAAGTCAACGAAACACAGACGTCGTGTGGCGTGTTGCAATTCGATAGGGCACGGAAGGGAAAGCGTTAGCAACCGCGATTAACTCGAGACGTTAATCACCACAGTACGGAACCGGGAGCGTTGGCGACCGCATTCAACTGTCATAGCGATTAGGTGCGGCATGAAAAGCTGACACCGCATTACCACTCGGTACAGTACGGGAGCGGCCGCATTCAACTGAGCTAGCGACTAGGTCCAGACCTTGGCGTCAATGCTCGTTAGTGCGGTCGCTACCGCTCCCGTACTGTACCGAATGCTGAGGAAGGTTGAATGCGGTCGCTAACGCTCCCGGTTCCGTACCCAGCGGCTACGAGTTGAATGGGGTCGCTACCGCTCCTGTACTCTACCGAGTGTGTACCACGAACGAGACTCAACAGCTTATCAACAAACTCTTGCTCCGGAATACTTGCCAGATTATGCTTGGTCGCATTTCTTACGCGTTGTTGAACTGACTTCACCTCCGGAGACAAACCATGATTTGTAGCAGCTGCGGTAGTGCCATCGAAACCTTTAATAGGTTCTGTCCCAAGTGCGGTGCTCCCGTGCAGTTCCAAACTCCCACGCCGGCGGGTCCTTCGTCATATCCGCCCTCATACAATCCGCCGCCGCAACAGATGTACAGCGGACCAGGAGGAGCTCCACCACCACGGAAGTCGAGTTGCGGCAAGATCATTTTGATCCTTGGCATCATTCTCGTACTGCTGCTCGGAGCTATCGGTGCCGCGATCTACTTTGGTTATGGCGCGCTGGAAAAGAAATTAAAGTCATCCGAGGCGTACACGGTCGCGGTCCAGGCGCTCAAAGAGAATCCCGAGGTCCAGGACAAGATGGGTGAGATTCAGGAAACGGGATTTCCCCTCGGTGCCTACACGCAGAACGACCAGGGTTCCGGAGAAGCCGCATTTGTTATGTCCGTTAAAGGCGCAAAAGCCAGCGGTCAATACCAAGTGGAAATGAAACGCAGCAGTGGGGTTTGGCGGATTGTGACCGGGAAGGTACGTTTAGCTAACGGCGAGACCATTGACGTCGGTGAACACCCAGGGGCTGTGGACGAGAGTGAAGACGCAAACCTGAACACTAACGCGGATGACGTCATTGCTGATCAGAAAGCGGGAGTGGTTGATGGTGGCATTCTCAACAGTAAAGCGTTGACGCTACCCAAGCCACCTTATCCACCAATTGCCCGTCAAGTGAAGGCTTCCGGAACGGTAGTGGTTCAGGTTTTGATCGATGAGAACGGCAACGTAATACAAGCTCGCGCCATCTCCGGTCATCCGTTGCTGCAGGCAGCCGCAACCGCCGCCGCGCGCAATGCCAAGTTTGCGCCCCGAAAGGTTGGTGGGAAAGCAGTGAAGGTGCGCGGGCTGATCAACTACAATTTCGTAGCGGAGTGAAGTGAGTAGCGGCGATTGCCTATGGCGATTAATGAAACTCTGTTTCCTAAGCACCAATCGTCAATCAGCAAGCGGCAATCGCCAATTTTATGCCTCGCTTGACAACATTGGTTGGATACGTAGAATCAAAACACTCTTTGCGGGAGTAGCTCAGTGGTAGAGCATCGCCTTGCCAAGGCGAGGGTCGCGAGTTCAAGTCTCGTCTCCCGCTCCAGTTATCAAGCTGAAGGCGGAATGATGAAGCAGGACATGACATGGAGATGCGGCGACGCAGCGACACGGAGAGTAACAGCGGAAGCCCTGTGTTGTTAACTCGATTTTCCCCGTGTCTCCGCGTCTCCCCGTCCCCGTGACTGCTTCATCTTTCCGCCTTTAAGTTTCCTTCGTAGTTCCTTCGGGCGGCGTAGCCAAGTGGTAAGGCAGAGGTCTGCAAAACCTTTATTCATCGGTTCGATTCCGATCGCCGCCTCCAACTAGACCCTTACACATTCAACAGTTACAGTGGACCACCGATTAGCTTGCCTGGCGTGATAGTGAGAGGTGGCCGTTTTTGTGGATGGTACCAATCACCTAAGATCGGTTGGCGCGGAGGGAGAAACTATGGCCTCGCAGCTCCAATGCTGACCTTTTTCCGGTTTTCGACAACTCAGTCCGTGAGCCAGCTACCAGCGCTTGTTGCTGCGAGAAGACGTATCTCGGGCGGTCACGCGGGGCCGGCATCACCGGAGCCGCTTCGCGAGCCAGTCGCCGATCATCGCTAGCACGTCTGCCCGCACCATGATTGGCGGGGGTAGCTTCGCATAGTTCCCTGGAAAGCCGTCGGTGTCCTGCGCGAAGAGATGGTTGAGATCTGGGAGCACGCGCGCAGTCACGTCCTTGTTTCCGCCCTCCTTGAACGCGGCCTCCTGTAGCGCGACCTCCGCGGGCACCGCCTGCTGGTCGCGCGAGCCCGTGAGGATCAGCACCGGCGTCTTCACGCGGCGCATGGTGGGAGCAGGATCGTAAGTGAGGAAGAATTTCATCCACGGGTCAGCGGCCATCATGGCGTCGATCCTCTTGGGGACCTCGGCTATTTGCGAGTCGCGCATTTCGGGCGTGAGCTTAGTGTTGTGCTCAATTCCGTTCTTGAGCTGGAAGTGAAGCGCGGTGCGCCCCGGCTGCGCAATGCCGGCCAGCAGCACGATGGCGCGCAACGTGGGTTCCTTTTCGGCCACCATCGGAGCGATTATCGCGCCCTCGCTGTGGCCCAGCACCCCGAGGCGGTCGGCCCGGATCTCGGGCCGCGTGCGCAGGTACGCAAGGCCCGCGCGCACGTCCTCGGCGAAGTCGGCGCTGGTCGAGCCCTTGAACGTGCCACCCGACGCCCCTGTTCCGCGGTCGTCCATGCGCAGCACCGCGATCCCGCGGCGCGCCAGCGAATCTGCGATCTGGCGGAAGGGCCGAAACCCTGGCAGCCCGATGCTCTCATCGCGGTCCTGCGGTCCGGATCCCGTGACGGTCACGATCGCGCTCACCGGTTTCTTGCGGCTGGCACTCCTGGGCAGCGTCAACGTGCCGGCAAGCGTGTGGCCGGCCGGCGTCTTCACTATCACCTCTTCAGCGATGTAGGGTGCGTCGGCCGGTGCGGAGTAGTCGGGCTTCGGCTTAGGCACCGGCGCTGGCATCACGGCTGTCTGGTCGCTGCGCTTGAAGGTGAGCGGATACTGTTCGCCACCTTGCGTGAACTTCCCAGTCACCTCCGTGCGCTCTTTGTTCAGGACGCCTTCGAAGACGATCGCAGGCGATTTGATCTCCCAGCGCACGGCATCACCATTGACCGTGATTGTGTCAATCGGAATGGTCGCGCCTTGATCGGGGCTGTCTAGTTTACCGGCGTAGACGCCCGCGTCCGATTTCGTCACGGTCACGACCAAGCGAAGCTTCTGCCCGCCCGCTTCAAGCGTTCCCTGCCACGAACCTGCAAAGTCTTTCGCCGGTGGTTGACTAACGGCTGCCTGCTCGCTGCGCTTGAAGGTAAGCGGGAGCTCTTGGCCGCCCTGAGTGAACTTCCCGGTCAACTCCGTGCGCTCTTTGTTCAGGGCGCCTTCGAAGACGGCCTCGACCGACTTCATCTCCAGACGCACGACATCACCATTCACCGTGATCGGGTCAACCGGGATGGTCGCGCCCTGATCGAGGCTGTCCAGTTTAGCGGTGTAAGCGCCCGCGTCCGATTTCGTCACGTTCAGGACCAGGCGAAGCTTCGTCCCGCCCGCTTCAAGCGTACCCTGCCACGAACCTTCAAAGCCTTTCGCCGGTGTTTGACCAAAGACCTGGCACGAAAGACCAAGGATAAACAGCAACATCAACAAAGTATTTTTCATATCTCCTAATTTTTCCCTTCAATTCAATCAATATGTTTCGAGAAATGCTTCAGCGCTCCAGTACAACTGGTGTTGAACCAAGCGACAGAGTGAATGCGAGTCTCACAATCCTCGTTCCCGGTCTAAAACTACTTAGCTGCCTCTTACAGCTCCGTCTAAGCAGTAAGTGGACAGCAAGGTAACTAGCTCTTACCGTCGAGTCGACCCCTCAACGGGCACAGCGATATATGACGCATGTCGGCCCGAGCGGAAAACGCGCTGAGTAGCTGGCTGAAAGTCGGACTCTTTAGCGAGAAAGATATTCGGGACGAATCGCTGCGGATTGCGATCGATCACCGGGAACCAACTGCTCTGAACCTGCACCATGATCCGATGTCCTTTCTTGAAGGCGTGATCGTTGGCCGGAAACGGAATTTGATAGTGCTGAACAGAGTTCGACGGAATCGGTCGAGGTTTTTCGAAGCTTTTTAAGTAGCGACCACGGAAAACATCGCCGGCAATCATCAGTTGAAAGCCGCCCATTTCCGGATCGGCTTCGTATTTCTGCGGATATACGTCGATTAGCTTTACGATCCAGTCGCTGTCAGTTCCCGTCGTCGAAGCAAATAGATTAGCGACAATCCTCCCCGACACGACCACATCCTCTTTGAGCGGTTCACTGCTCCATGAAAGGACGTCCGGTCGCTGGTCCACGAAGCGCTGATCTTCGACCAGCCACGTCGTCCAGCCGCTGCGGAGTTTGATCGGACGCGGACGGTAAGGAACCGGATTCGCGGGATCGGAAGTGTAGCTGTCGAACGACTCCTCTGTTGCCGGCGGAGTGGTGAACGAAAGCGCTCTGTCCTTTTGTAAATACAGCCTGCGATCTACAACGTTCTCTTTCGGCGGCCATGCATGGTTCCGAACCCACTCGTTGGCGCCTGTCCTGAAAGTCAACGCTTCGGGAAGTTCATGACTTCCCTTGCCCTTCAAATA
>JBAPXA010000496.1:0-5173 GCA_049283975.1 Pyrinomonadaceae bacterium
GATGGGGACCGTTCGCTACATGTCGCCGGAGCAGGCAAAGGGATTTGAAGTTGATTCTCGCACTGACATCTGGTCTCTGGGCGTTGTTATTTACGAAATGATAACCGGACGCGCCCCTTTTCACGGCGAAACACCAAACGAGACGATCGTGAAGATCCTTGGTAAGAAGCCGCCATTAATGTCGCAATTTTCAGAAGTGCCGGAGGAGCTTGAGCGAATCGTAGCCAAGACTTTATGTAGAGGTCGAGAAGATCGTTATCAGTTGGCCGGCGACCTCGTGTCTGACTTAAAGCGGTTGAAGCGAGATATCGATACTGAGGAAGGCATGGCGCGCACCTCATCGGCGCGCCATCGCAGAACCAGAAAAGTAGGGTTAAAAAAGAAAGAACGCGCGGATCTGGCTACAGCTCATGTTTCAGCTTTTCCTACCGTTCGCCTCGAGGTGCAGGAATCTAATGCGAGCAATCAATACCTGTACAAGATCTCAAACAATAAGAGACTAGCGGCGCTGGTATTCACCGTCTTGTTGGTTGCCGGAGGGCTCGGTCTCTATAAAATGCTGCGGCGGAATCGGCCGGCGGTGGCTTCGACCATTCCTTTCCAGGCGATCGAACTGCTCCGGCTTACTAACTCGGGCAGGGTCAACGATTCGGCGATTTCACCGGATGGCAGATATGTCTCTTACGTGGTCGAGAACAGTGGAAAGCAAAGCATCTGGCTCAGACAAGTCGCTAACTCGAACAATATTCAGATTATTCCTCCCAGCGATGTTCAGTTCTACGGCGGTACCTTTTCAGGAGCCAGCGATTACCTCTACTACATTGCCAAAGCGCCTAATAACAGCATCGGCGAGCTCTACCGAGTTCCCTCGCTTGGGGGAACTCCAGTAAAACTGATCCATGATGTCGATGGTCCGATCACTTTATCTCCCGACGAAACTCAACTGGCGTTTGTTCGCGGCTCCAGCACCGGCGAACGAGCCTTAATGATCGCTGACTCTCATGGGACTAACGAGCGCAAGCTGGCGTCAAGAATGGGATATGAGTCTTTTTCCTTCGGTGGTCCAGCCTGGTCACCTGATGGTCGAAGCATTGTTTGTGGCGCTGCTTACATTGAAGGCAATGGTCGCTTCCTGACCGTGGTGGAAGTAAATGTGGTTGATGGCTCGCTCAGAAATGTTACTTCGCAGAAATGGAAGGCTATCGGGCGTATCTCGTGGCTTAAAGATGGCAAAGGGATGGTCTTCACAGCAGCTGAGCAAAACTCAGGATCCACCTCACAACTCTGGTATATGGATTATCCATCTGGTCAGGCGTATCGCATCAGCAAGGATCTGCAAGACTACCATGGCGCCAGTATCACCAGTGACGCCAAGACTCTCGTCACCAAACAGACTCAAACCGTATCTACTCTTTGGATCGCACCCAATAATGATGCCGATCACGCGATTGATGTTCTTTCGCACAAAGAGGACAGTGACTACGGTTATTCCTATTACTACCGCACGCGGTTTTCCTGGATGCCTGACGGGCAGATACTGTACGTTTCGTTGATAAATGGCATTCCCGGTATCTGGGCAATCAATGTCACCGGAGCCGACAACAGACAGTTGTCCAAGGATGCCGCGGAGAGCACGTTCCCTTCAGTGACCTCCGATGCGCGTTACATCGTATTCCTTTCGGATCGTGCGGGGTTTTCTAATGTCTGGAGAATGGACATCGACGGCGGCAATGAGAAACAGCTGACCAGCGGTGAAGATGAATCCTGGGCATGGAACTCGCCCGATAGTCGTTGGGTTGTTTACCACCGCGGTCAGCAGGGAAAGCGAACATTGTGGCGAGTGTCAATTGATGGCGGACAACCAGAGCAGTTGACTGACTATCCTTCTGTTGGTCCGGTCGTTTCACCGGACGGCAACTGGATTAGCTGCTATTACCGTTTGGAGACGAAGGCGCCTTGGAGACTTGGGATAGTGCCGTTCAATGGAGGACCGCCAATTAAGGGCTTTGAAGTGCCGCCGGGAGTCATGTTTCAGTCACTCGTGCGTTGGACCCCGGACGGGTCAGCGCTCGCATACATCGTTAACCGTGACGGCGTCTCCAACCTTTGGACGCAACCTTTGGACGGGGGAGCGGCCAAACAGATTACCAATTTCAAATCAGATCACATCTTCTGGTTTGAGTGGTCAGCTGATGGCCGCCAACTCGGTGTCTCACGCGGCGCTATCACCAGCGACGTGGTGATGATTCGAAGATAAAGTCCAAGGTCCAAAGTCCAACGTCCGCTTTCAGATCTTGCTTCGCAAGACGTTTCATGTGAACCACAGACATTGGACTTTGGACATTAGACGTTGGGCATTCCGCGTTCATCATTGCTTTGCGTTCCTCATTCCGTTCAACAACTCCTCCCGAAAATAGCCTGAGGGAATCGTGCCTTGTTTCATGAACAACAGGTGAAAGGCCTTGGGCGAGAAACGATCGCCGAGCAAATTGTTTGCTTCCTTGCGCAACGCAAAAATCTCGTCCTTGCCCAGGCGATAGGTAATTGCCTGTGTGGGCCACTTCGAGTAACGAAAGATCGCGCGCTCGGCTGAGCTGCAACTGGCTTTCTTCGCATCCGATTGCGCCGCCGTGGTATCGCTGCACTTGCCCGGCAGGAAGTCCACAACCTCTGAAAACAGATCGACGGCTTCGGCATAACTCATGCGATTCGTGTGAATGCCCGTGTCAATGCGCACGCGCAGGTCGCGATAGAGCTTGCCTTGAAGTTGATAGAGTCGTTCTTCAGGCGTGTAGAAACCTTCGGGAGCGCCGGGCTGCGGCTCCGCCATCAACGCTTCTGCATATAGTCCCCAGCCTTCAGCAGCCATCGAGTCTTCCCACATCGACGAAGAGTCTTCAACGGCGCCGGGTGTCAGCCAGCGCACTCCGGCGATGTCAGCGCGATACTGCGTCATCACTTTGTAGTGCCAATCGTGTCCGGGAAAACCTTCATGAGCTGCAAGGTCGGCAAGCGCGGCACGATTGTTCGCCTGCAAAGCCGCCTTGTCATTATCGGTGGTGGTGACATAGAAACGCCCGACACCACTGTTCTTGAAAGGCGGTGCCGGATAGTAAGCAGCGCCATCGATCGAAGCTCGCAGCGGCGGAGGCGTTTCGACCACTTCGAGTTTGTAGTCTGCTGGCACGTCGAAGATCCCCGTCTTGCGTGCATAGTCCACAAGCTTGAAAGCGGATTCGTTGTACCACTGCACCATTTCCGCATCGGTTTTCGGATAGTCTTTTGATAACTCGTCGAACACCGCGCGAACTGCGGCCGGACCTTCTGCTGGTAATGTCAGATTTCGGGTCTGGCCAATCTTGCGCGCCAGCGCGATCATCTCCTGCTGTGTCGCTGCGACGATCGGCATTGCTTCCTCGTAAAGTTGCGCCGCAGTTTTGTCCACTTGCAGATTGTTCTTGACGGCCCAGTTGTACTCGGCCTCCCCCATTACATAACGGTCAGCACGAAACTCGGGCTTCATTCCCGAACCATCTTTCTTAGTGGCGTCGTCGAAGAATGTCTTGGCGACAAAAGCGCGCAAGCCGGTATAGGCGGCGGACGCCTGTTGCGCGGCATCACGAAGTTGCTTGAGCATCTCGTAGCGGTTGGCGCCGGAAACTCGCTCTTCCGCAATTTTGGGGAGGGTCTCCTGAAAATATTTTGCGTTGGCTTCAGAGGTATCGATGCCGTTGCGAATTAACATGCGCCAGTCGGGCGTGTTCTTGGCAGCAATGCCTGCTGTTAGTTGGTCCTGGGCGACTTTGAGAAATGCTGGAATGGTGGCGACGCGTTTGGTCAGGAGCCCCCACTCTTCAGCGGTACCGTAGGTCTTATCACCCGTCTGCGTCATTCCCTGAAGTTGCCAGTCAACAGCACGGAACGGTTCGTCGGTATAGGTGTCGAGCGCTCGTTCCTGGTAACGCCGCTCTTGATGCTGATGCAACAGGAAGTTGACTTGTGCTAACGCCACGTCACGATTGATGCGTTGCGCGGGCGTCAGGGAATCAGCAGCTATGCCTTGCAGCGACTGTTTCGTATTTGCCAGCCAGCGATCTTCATCCTGAAGTGCAGCAGCTGAGTGATCGCGCAGAGCGCCGTCAACGTCGCGAAGTTTTGGATCGAGACCAGCACCGCCCAGGTACGTGTTCACCGTAGGGTTACGGCGGAGAAACTCAACCACGTATTCGTCGTGAACTTTCTTGAAGGCAGCATCACCGCTGCCTTGACTCGATTGATTTGTCGGAGTGGTTGACTGCTGGACACATCCGCTGAGCAAAAGCAGAGAAATAGCTGCGAGTCGCAGGAGATTCTTCATGTCGTCACCTTTCGAAATTTGATACTGAGGGATGCGTAAAGATATACGCTCGAGCCCCATACGCCAAGCGTCACCTCATGGTCAGGAAGGGCGGTTTACCCCCGCTGTTTGAATGCCATTCAACGACAGGCGGGGGGCAAGCCCACCTTCCTGACCATGAGGTAGTCGCTCGTGTCTTCTGCTTTTAAGTAATGGGATTGCCAGCCATCACCTGCTCACAAACGGATTGTCTTTGATCCAGAAGCGCCAAGGTTTGTTGATCCACTCGCCAGCGTAATCAATTCCAATTCGCGGGCCAGCATTGATTTGTGAACGACGAACCGGCGGACGGTCTTCCAACCAGACTTGGGAACCCAGCAGATCTTCACCGTCGAGTCGGCGATCGATTCCCATCGCCATGCACAATTTGCCGGGACCCTTCGTCAGATTACTATCGGGTTGACCATGGCGCCGGCGGCGCATCAACTCAATTCCTTCGACGGGCTCGAGCGCGCGGATCAAGACGGCATGCGGAGTCTCAGCGGCGTTAGTGACCACGTTGAACTGGTAGTACATCCCGTAGACAAAGAAAACGTAGGAAGTGCCGCCGATGGCATACATCGGTTCGGTGCGTTTGGTGCGCCGTCCACCATAGGAATGCGCGGCGCGATCAAGCGGACCGCGATAAGCCTCTGTTTCTACGATCATTCCTGATACTCGTTCACCGTTCTTCGCTGGGACCACGAGGAGCTTGCCGAGCAAATCACGCGCAACGGTGACGACATTGGGTCGTGTATAGAAGGATCGTGGGAGCTTATTCTTGATGATCATCTGGGC
>JBAPXA010000497.1:0-15721 GCA_049283975.1 Pyrinomonadaceae bacterium
AAGCCAGCGCAAACTTCCCGCGCGAGCGTTTTCGCCGTGAGCTGTCTCGCACCGGGACCGTGATTACTTACGGCATCAACTACGACTACGCGGCGCTGATGTTGGGTAGCACGCGCCAACACTTTGAACGAGGCTGGGAAATCTTTGCGGATGCTGCGCTCCGGCCCAGCTTTGCCCCCGACGATTTCCAACGCGTGAAACAGCGCCAGCTGATTGGCTTGAGCGACGATGAAGACACGCCAGACTCCTATCTGCAAGTCCTGCTGGCGCGTGCCGCTTATGCGGGACATCCTTACCTCAATGATCCGCGCGGTACCTCCAAGTCTGTTGCCGCTCTAACGGTTGATGACCTGAAGCGTTATCACCAGCAGATCATGCAGACGTCGCGTCTGCTCTTGGTCGTGGTGGGAGATCTGGAAGTGGCGCAGCTGCGCCGGTTGGTAGAGACGTCATTTGGCAAGTTGCCCCGTGGTACTTACAAAGATGTCCCGGTGCCGCCGCTCTCGTTCAGCGCCTCGACTGTAACCGTGACGCCGCGTGAGATTCCGACGAATTATGTCACTGGAGTTTTCTCGGCGCCGCCACCCACTTCTCCTGACATTTATCCGCTGCGGATTGCGTCTTCGATTTTGCAGAATCGCGTTTTCGTGGAAGTGCGCTCCAAGCGCAATCTCTCCTATGCACCTGACGCCTTCTTAGGTAGCCAGGCGGCGAACACGGGAGGGATTTACGTTACTGCCGTTGATGCGAATCAGGCGGTGCGCCTGATGTTGGACGAGATCACCCGTTTGCAGCGAGACGAAGTGACGTCGGAAGAGCTACTCGGGACGACACAACACTTCCTAACGCGTTATTACCTCGGGCAGGAAACAAACGGCGCCCAGGCGGGAGAGCTGGCGCAGGCGGAATTGATTGGTGGGGGTTGGCGCAACTCGGCTCAATTCATCGATCGGCTGCGAGCCGTGACGGCCGCTGATGTAAAACGCGTCTCCCAGCTCTATATGAAGAATCTGCGCTTTGTCGTACTTGGCAATCCGAAGAGCATTGATCCGAATGTGTTCACGGGGCGGCCGGAAGTTTCGAGCGGAGCCGGGATTGAACCGCCAAGGCGCCAAGACCCGCCAAGTCCGCCAAGAAAGATTGGCAGTTACACGACAAGGGTTCCCGACAGTCAGCGAGCCAATGAACTTGCTATTCGTTTCTAGTCTTGGTGAACTTGGCGGGTCTGGCGACTTGGCGATCTAAAACCTGAAACCTGAAACCTGAAACCTCGAACCTGAAACCTTTTATTGCCGTTCGCTCATCAGCCTGGCAAATAGTCTCTCATCCAGTTGCTTGAGAGCGCGCGCGATGCTTAGACCCTGGCTTTCATTTCCATTCTCGAAATAAGCGAGGGCCAGATTGTAGTAGCCTTCAGCACTTTGCGGGCGTAATCGCACAGCCTCTTTATAGGCCGCGATCGCTTCCATCAACCTTCCCGAAAAGTAATAAGCGTCGCCCAGCTTGTTTCGTACCTCGTCCGATTCCGGGTTTAGAAGAACAGCCTGTTGATAGGCTTTGATGGCTTCTTCGTTCTTGCCCTGTTTCACTTTGCAGTAGCCCACCTGAACCCAGGCATCGGCCCGACCTGGATTCTTGTTGACCGCATTCTCGAAATAACCAAGTGCGTTATCAAAATTTCCTAACCATAAAGAATCAAGACCAGTCTTGTAGAGCGATTCTGCGGGGTCCCCACTCTTGTCGCGCATCGTCAGCTCTGCCAGCAGCCGGCGCTTGCCGGCGTGAAGTTGTCTGACACGCGCAGCGCCAATCGCCAGGTTGATGTTCTGTCCGTTGGTAACTTTGATCGTTACCACGCCCACAACCTGGCCCTTCAAGTTAAATACCGGGCTGCCACTATTGCCGTGTGAGATGGGTGCGGTGATTTGAATAATCTTCCCAATATTCGGTAGTTCGCGCACCGCGGAAACAATCCCGTCACTGACGGAACCCTCGAGCTTCAACGGGTTGCCGATCACAAAAATCTTTTCGCCTTCTTCTGGTAAGAGGGTAGCAAGTTGACTGGCTCGGATCCGACTAGGCGGCATCTCGACACTAAGCAATGCGAGGTCTCCTTCCTCGTCCACGTCGAGGAGTCCGGCGACCGGATAGATTCGGCCTTTGCCGTCTAGTGTTTTGACCTCACAACGTCGCGCGCCGCGAATTACGTGCAGATTAGTGACCACCTGTCCCGGACGCAGGAAGAAGCCACTGCCGGTAGTGAGGGCGGCTCCGTTCGCGTCGTACGTGACAATCGCCACGATCGCCGGTTTCACGCGTTTGACTAAGTCAGGAAGGTTTTCCTGCGCAAAGCTCTGTCTGGCAGTAACGAGCGCAACGAGGATTAGCAGCAACTGGGGGAAGATGCGTCTATTCATAAGGTCCTTGGGGGCCGCATTTAGCGGACAAGCAACTTTTGATGGTTATCCGGTGAAACTTCAGCCGACTGGTTTGGGGCGCACCGGTTAAGGGGCTAGCTCTGGTCGGAGGGCTGCATTGCACAGCCGATGTCAACAGTTGTGATTTTACCCGAAGAGGAGGGCTAGGGCCCAATGTTTTTTGCAGGGGGTAGCAAAAAAAAAGCGGCCGCCTTGCGGCGGCCCCAATAGGCGCTATGCCTAAGTCGTTTGTTTGCTTACTTAACTATCTCAACGAAGCCAATGCTCGGTCCCATCGGATTCGTCAGAGCGGCGGTAGCATCTTCGAGAGTTACGAACAAGCCAAAGTCCTTAAGTGCGATTTCAGACTTGATCTCCGCTTCGTTACGGCCGGCTGTGTTTACAACCTGACCAAGTTTGACGAACTTATTGTCAGGAGAAACGGCCCAGACAGTGAATGTATGTCCTGCGGGTGCGTCCTTCAATTCGTGGAAGCGAAGCTTTACTTCGGTCGGTCCATCTTTGCGCGGCGTGATGAAGACATTCGCACGAGTGCCGGTAAGCGCGCCGCTGAAGTTAACTTTCATTTTGGTGTCGTCGCCCTTTTTGTACGCCGGGATGTTCAGCATCGGAACGGTGTAGGCGGTTGTGGTGGTTGTGGTAGCTGGGGTGACTTCTGTGGTAACTGGATTGGCTGCTGTGGTGACTGCCGGAGTAGTGGTGACTGCCGGAGTAGTGGTGACCGCCGGAGTAACTGGGGTGGCGGTGGTATCGCCAACCTTTTCACCGACCGGAGTCGTCACAAGCGGAATCACGGCAAAGCCTGTTGGAACCGCGCTGCGGAAATAGACGGCCGTCGGATCGTAAGTCGCCAACGTGCCTTCTGGAGCAGCCACGATCATGAACTTAGAGAGCGGAGTCGTTCCCGCAAAGGAACCCACGCCATCGGCCAGTACCACTGGACCGAGCGGTGTGATGGTACCAGCTGGATCGACGGCAAAAAGATTCACTGAAGTTACTTCTTTGGGAATTCCGGTCATGTTGATCTTGATGCGCGTGCCATTGTCATCGCGCAGGATCGTTGCCGTGCCTCCGGCACCTTTCAATGCCACGGGATCAAGAGTGACGATTGTTTCTTTACCCACCGGATATTCAATCACGGTGTAACTGCCATCTGGATGTTGAACTGTCTTGGTTACTGTGGTTGGTGTCTTGGTAATTGTGGTGGTGGTTGTTTCCTGAGCGATTGCTGCTCCGCAGAGCGCCAGACTAAACGCTCCCGCTGCCAGACTGCTAACTACAAAATTCCTCATAAGCTGCTCTCCTTCTCTAACATTGACGATGTCGGGGGAATCTAAAATGTATGACGGGGGAATTTGGCGCTTGTACCCACTTTGAGAGTCGCAACAGGCATGCCAACTAGAAATCTAGCGGCGCTGGTGCTGACATAGGGTTTAGCCGATCTGCCGGTGAATTTTTTGAAAACAGGCGATGCAGAATCGTACAGAAGTGTACGAGATGTCATCGAATATCATGACGGAGACTTGGGATTTAATTGGCTTTCTAAATTGCGAATAATTTGTTGTCATGGCCGCTACGTGTAGGATTCTTTTGCTGCCACACGTTCCCAATGCTTTTCCAATAACTACAAGGAGAATCCTTACGCGGTGGCGATCGCTCCCGGTTCTGATGTCTTTCTGGTTTTCAAAGAGTTGAATTCATGACGGCGAGAATCAAATGGACGGATCGCAAATTCGATCTTAGTTTTCCCGCTGAGCTATTCCCCGAAATGATCGAGCGGTTGCGCGGAACACCGGTGCGGCTCCAGGAGCGGGTCGGCTCATTGCACGCCGACGTTGTGCGGCAACGCGACGGCGAGCGCTGGTCAATGCAGGAAAACGCCGGACACTTGCTCGATCTCGAATCTCTGGTGCGGCAACGGTTAGATGAGTACCTCTCCAATGCCACTGAGTTGCACGCCGCCGACATGACTAACCGAAAGACCTACGAAGCGCACCACAACGACGTAACAATCGCCAGCATTTTGAAAGCGTTTCGCGACCAGCGCTTGCAGCTCGTGGCGCGTCTCGACGCGCTGGCACCGGAGGTCTTTGCGCGCGCGGCGCACCATCCGCGACTTAATGTTCCGATGCGTTTGGTAGACATGATCTATTTCCAGGCAGAACACGACGACTTTCATTTGGCGCGCATCAGCGAGCTGCGGCGGTTGTTCGGTGTCTGAGTCATCACCTCGATGCTGCACATTCTCAACGGCGAAACTACCGAAGCGATCCTGGCCCAGACAGCTATTCGCGGCGACCGCTTTTCTTTTCGGGACGCTTTGATTGCCGGACCAGCTCCCGCGGTAAATGGATCTGAGTGGCGCCGTCTCCGCGCGGAGCATTTGGCGAATGCTTACGGCGTGGCAGTGGAGAAATGTGAAGGCGAACTCACGCGCCAGCAAGAAGTCTTCGAGTCCTTTAGCAACCATGAAGAAGTCGTGCTGTGGTTTGAAGCGGATCTGTTTTGCCAGGTTAATCTGCTCTACGTGCTCGACTGGTGCAGCCATCGTGAACTCAGCTCTAAATTGGCGCTGATTTGCATTGACGGATTTCCCGGACGGCCCGACTTCCGGGGACTTGGTGAATTGACTCCGGAAGAATTGGCATCATTGTTCGCCGAGCGAGGTGAGGTTACCTCCTCGCAACTTGAGCTTGCTGTGCGCGCCTGGCAGGCATATCGCTCTGAAGATCCGCGAGAACTTGAGCGACTGCTCCAGGCTGGTACGAGTGCACTGCCTTTCCTAAACGGGGCACTAAGACTTCAGCTAACGCGCTTTCCTTCCACGCGCAACGGGCTGAATAGGATTGAAAAGACGGTACTGGAATTGGTCAGCCGCGGTGCTAATCGCTTTGTTGAACTGTTTTCGCAATTTGTGGAAGCGGAGCCCGATTATGGTTTGGGCGACGCGCAGTTTTGGAATGTACTGCAACGCTTGACGCAAGGAGCAGCTCCTTTGCTGACAAATAGGACTGAAGCTTCATCGATGTTGGAGAGTAGTTTTGAAATCACCGAAGCAGGTCACACCGTGTTGAGTGGCGCAGCGGACAAAGTGACTCTGAATGGAATCGATGAGTGGTTAGGCGGTGTCCACTTGCTGGGACATGAGAACATCTGGCGCTGGGATGAGACCCAGAAAAAGCTTCTCTGCATCTGACAAACTTGAAACCTGAAACCCGGAACCTGAAACCTGAAACGTTTCTTATGGACATTGAATCTGCTCGCAAATTCTGCCTTTCATTACCCCACGTCACTGAGGACGTCCAATGGGAGAATGATCTCCTGCTGCGCATTGGCAACAAGATGTTTGTCGTTCTTTCACTCGAGCCGGAGAGTGATCATGTGATGTCTTTCAAGTGTACGCCGGAGAAGTTTGCCGAGCTCGTGGAGCGCGACGGCATCAAGCCGGCGCCTTATGTTGCCCGCTATCATTGGGTAGCGCTGGAGCGCTTTGACGCGCTTAACAAGCGCGAACTCGAACCCCTGCTGCGCAAGGCCTACGAGTTGGTGCGCGACAAGCTGCCAAAGAAGGTCAAAGACCAGCTCAAGTGAGGGCCTCTTTCCAGACTTGGGTAAATTCTCATTTTTCCTCATTGACCATTGTCAGGGCGCGTTTGTTTTTCGAAACAGTATCATGCGGATCACGAACAAGCTGAAGGTATGACAAGGAGAAATGGAAAATGGGAAATGGAAAATGGGAAATGAAAGATTTATGGATTCATAAGTAATTTAATCCAACTGGCCCTCTAAAATCTCCTCACGGACAACCCTGGCTCCCTGTTCGCGATTCCAAAAGCTATCCCTCCCCAATCGCTCGACTCACTTTTACCAATCTGCTGGAGGCCCACATGAGACCGAAATTCTCGCTCCTGCTCCTTTTGTTTGCATCACTCCTATTTGCGACCAGCATAAAAGCTCAAAACCAACTGGAAGAACACGCGCGGGAGGCTATCTCCAAAGATGAGAAGAAGGCCGCGGCGGCCATAGCTGAGTTGCGAAATGTCGGCCCGGCCGGACTTGAGGCGCTCTTTGCTGTTCACGCCGCGGCTATTAACCAACAAATCGTGGAGCCCCTAAGACCGAGCACGCCGGAGTGGGAACGACTTAGTGCCGCGCTCGACGCGGTCAGCCAACAGCGAAATAGTTACCTCTCCGGGCTTTACTGGTATACGGAAATGGGCGAGGCCAAAGCCGCCGCCAAAAGATCGGGCAAGCCAATCCTGTCTTTGCGAATGCTGGGTAAGCTTAGTGAAGAGTTTAGCTGTGCGAACAGTCGCTTCTTCCGCACCATCCTTTATTCCAATGCTGCGATCTCGAAAACATTGCGCGAAGATTTTGTGTTGCATTGGAAGTCAGTGCGGCCAGTACCGCACGTCACGATCGACTTTGGCGATGGACGAAAATTAGAGCGCACCTTAACCGGCAATAGCATCCATTACATTCTCGATGCGCAGGGCCGGACCATTGAGGCGCTGCCAGGGCTCTACGGACCAAGCGCGTTTCTGCGTGCGCTGCTCGTGTCCGAAAAGGTGTTTGCGAAATTGCGTGAGGCAAAGGAGCCCAACCCTGGCGCCGCGCTAGTCACTTACCGCCGCAACAGGATCAACCGGCTCAATGCGAACTGGCTCGCGGACATTCAAAAGTCAGGAGGCGGCAAAGCGCCAGAGGGATTTGTTCAAAGACCTGGGCCCGACGGCAAGCCCATGGCGATCCTAATTGCGCCGGCGGCTGTCACGAAGGCAGCCACTGAGGTTAGTTTGTTACGTTCGCTAACGTCCTTTGGTGAGTCGTTAGGGCGAGTCACAGATGAGGCGTCGTGGCGAAAGATTGCACAGCTGCACTTGTCAGATGCGCAGTTGGATTCGCGTAGCATTGGCTTGATCCAAAGAGAGACGCGGAAGGTAATTGGGAAAAATGACCTGAAGGGCTTGTTGGAGAAACTCCAGTTGAATGTCGCAATGGATTCAGTCCGCAATGAATACTTAATGCGTACGAAGGTGTATGCGTTGCTGGTTGAGGATCGTGGTCGCAGCGACGTGGAGTCTTTGAACGAGAGGGTTTACGCGGAACTCTTTTTGACACCCGCGTCCGATCCCTGGTTAGGTTTGTTTACCGCCGACACCTATATGGCACTTGAGGATGGAGGTGTGGTGAGGTAAGGAAAGAGCATTACGAAAGAAACGAATTCGTAGGCAAAGCTCGTCGCTTTGGAGTGCGCCGGCTTGACGGCGCTTTGGGTTCGATTGGTAACACTGAACTCTTTGTGGGCAACATCAGAGTGAGAGGAAGTTGCGCACAGCCGGTACTTACATCCAAAGCGGTGTCGGCGCTAACGCTTGCCACCGCACTCCAAAAAATTCAGCCCATCTTCGTAATGATCGCGTCGGCGAATTCAGCAGTCTTGGACGTCCCTCCAATGTCGCGCGTGCGAATATTGCCTTCCGCAAACACTTGCAGCATCGCCTTTTCGATCCGGTCCGCTGCTGCCCGCTCATCTAGATAACGCAACATTAAGATCCCCGATTGCAGCAGGGCTGTGGGATTGGCGATTCCCTGGCCGGCGATGTCCGGCGCCGAGCCGTGCACTGCTTCGAATACTGAACCGCGCTCGCCGATGTTCGCAGCGGGTACCAGACCCAATCCGCCAATAAGTCCCGCGCAAAGATCCGAGACGATGTCGCCGTAAAGATTCTCCAACAACATCACATCAAACTGCTCGGGACGCATGACCAATTGCATACAGGCATTATCAATGATCTTGTCGTCTGCCTTAATCTCAGGAAAACCTTCCGCTACTTTGCGAAAACAATCGAGAAAGAGGCCGTCCGACAGTTTCATGATGTTCGCTTTATGCACTGCCGTAATCTGCTTGCGACCTTCGCGCCGGGCATATTCAAAGGCGAACTTGGCGATGCGCGTGGATGCCTTTTCCGTAATGATCTTTATGCTTTCAACTACACCCGGCACTACCACGTGCTCGATCCCCGCGTAAAGACTCTCAGTGTTCTCGCGCACGATCACCAGGTCGAGTTCCGGATAGCGACAGGGAATGTTTGGCAACGCCCGCACCGGACGCAGGTTGGCGTAAAGATCGAGTGTCTTGCGCAGTCCGACATTGACTGAGGCAAAACCTTTTCCTACAGGGGTTGTGATCGGGCCTTTGAGCGCGACCTTGTTACGGGTGATCGAGTCGAGTAACTCATCGGGAAGCGTGGTGCCGAATTTCTCGAGCGCTTGAGCGCCGGCGTAGTGAGTTTCCCAGGCTACTTCTACGCCCGCAGCTTCGATAATTCTGACGACGTTAGAAGCGACTTCCGGGCCAATGCCATCGCCCGGAATCAGTGTGATAGTATGTTTCATAACGAATTGTGGGCTATTTGCTCAGTGTAGTTTCGAACACGCAGCTCCGCGGTAATCGACTCCCTGCCACGTGCGTCTTGGATCATTCAACAGAATAGAGCCACAAGTGTGAACTGACAACTGACTGGAAACCAAACTCAAAGTTGGCAAGTGCAGGTTTCAATTCGAACGAGCAAGCTGACGTTGTCGTTATTGGCGGCGGCGTGATTGGTCTGTCAGTAGCCCGAGCGCTCGCACAAAAACGCGTTGGAAAGATTCTGATCCTCGAGCGCGGCCAGCTCGGCAGGGAAGCATCATTTGCCGCCGCGGGTATGCTCGCACCCCAGGCTGAAGCGAATAGTGACGATGCTTTCTTCCGGCTCTGCTGCCGCAGTCGTGATCTCTATTCAACCTTCGCTGCGCAACTTCTTGAAGAAACCGGCGTAGACGTCGAGCTCGACAATACAGGCACACTCTACTGTGCCTTCACCGCACACGATCGGGCGGAGATCGAAAAACGTTTTGCCTGGCAGCGTGGCTTTGGCTTGTCAGTAGAGCAACTAACTTCCAGCGAGGCTCGCGAACTTGAACCCAACCTTGCGGATACTCTGCTGGGAGCGTTGAAATTTCCCCTTGATACTCAAGTCGAGAATCGAAAGCTGATCAGGGCGTTGATTGCGGCTAACGAAAAACTTGGCGTGAAGTGTTTGGTGCATGCGACTGTGGCCTCGCTGCGCGTTGAACGAGGCGCGGTGACGGGTGTGACAACTGCGGCGGGATTTCTCAGCGCGCGGACTGTCGTGATTGCGAGCGGCGCCTGGACCTCTTTTATCGAGATCGAAAACGCAGCGCCCCAAGTACGCATCGAACCAGTGCGCGGACAGATTTTGTGTTTCGACTCCAAACCAGCTCTCGCGCACCACGTGATCTATAGCCCGCGAGGCTATCTTGTTCCCCGGCGCGACGGCAGATTGTTGGCTGGTTCAACAACCGAGGAAGCTGGTTTCGCGAAAGAAGTAACCACGAAAGGACGTGAAGCAATCCGAAATCATGCGCTCGAAATTGTGCCGGGCATTGCGAACTTGCAGTTGGTCGATTCGTGGGCGGGCCTGCGACCACGCGCTCCTGATAATTTGCCCGTCTTAGGCAAGTCCAGCGAAATTGATGGGCTCTTCTTTGCCGCCGGCCATTACCGCAACGGTATCTTGCTGGCGCCGCTTACTGGCGAGTTGCTTGCCGGACTGATAGCGGATAATGTCGTTGCCGAGGAGCTTCATACTTTTGCTCCCGACCGATTTGCCGCCATAGGTGTTAATTAAGCCCTTCTGCAAATGAGTATTCGCTATCTGCAAATTGCCTTTTACACGCTGGGCTCATTGTTGTTGTTTGCGCATCCAGTAGCCAGTCAAACCAATGGCGCAACTCCGCTCTCAGCCGCGGCGGGCACCAGGACTGACGAGCGGACGTCACAGGAACTATACGAGGACGCCAACGGATACCTGGGCCGAAAGTATGCAGAGTTCAATAAACAGAAGCTGGGCTTCGATGCGAAGCTGGAGGCGAAGACGAAGCAGGAGCAGAAAGAACTCGCAGTCGCTAATGCCGCCACCCTCTCGCACCGGAAGGATCTCTCCGCCGACGATCTTTACTACCTGGGAATGCTCCAGCATCTAACGGGCGATTCAGAGGCAACTCTAAAAGTGATGCGGCGTTATCTCACAAAGAATTCCAAGGGAGACAAGTCGCAGATAGCGCGCGCGGTCGTGGTGCTGCATGCAACGCGAACGAATCTATTAGCGGAAGCGGAAACAACGGTGGGCGGCTATCGGAAGGCTGTGCCGATAGACTTCAATGAGTTGTACGGAATGGAAGCTCTGTTAACGGAGGCTTTCAGCAAAGCGAACAATTACCCAAGCATGGAGGCACACGCGCGGGCGATGTTGGAAGTGGCGCGCGACGAGCAGGCTGCTAAAAAAGTCAGCAGCTTCAAACGTGATGAGCGCTTGTTCAAGGCCGCTTCCCAGCTTGCCGAGGCGTTGCTAAAAACGGATCGGCACGACGAAGCGCTCGCCACCTTGCGAGATCTGGTGAAGCTCTCCATCGCTTTGCCCTCGGGTAACCTCTATAAGATGGCCCGCATACGACTTGCCGGTTTGGATCCTAACGCTGATCCGCTCAAGTTGCTGTCAGATAGAAGCGTCGAAAAGGGTGTTCTTCCGGAGATCGTTGGATCGGAGTGGATTGATCAGCAGCCTGTAAAGCTTGCGGACTTGCGTGGCCAGGTAGTGCTGTTGGATTTTTGGGCGCACTGGTGTGGACCCTGCCAGTATGTTTTTCCAAAACTACAACGCTGGCATGAAAACTATAAGGACAAAGGCCTGGTAATCCTGGGCGTAACCAACTACTTCGGGCGCACAAATGGCCGGCGCGCAACGGCAACTGAAGAGTTGGCTTACCTGCGCGAATTCAAAAAGCGCAACAGGCTGCCTTACGGCTTCGTGGTGTCCAACTCTCAGATAAACGATGCTAACTATGGCGTCACATCTATTCCGACGTCGTTTCTGATTGATCGGAATGGGGGCGTGCGCTTTATCGTTGTGGGCGCGAACGAGCAGGAAACCAACGCCTTGGGCAAGAAGATCAAAGAGTTAATTGAGGAACCTGCGCCGCCTGCCACATCGGGGGCTCCGGTAGGCGCGGCACAGAAGCAATAGCCTGGTTTCGTGGCTGATAGAGTTTGCTCTTATAATCAGTTAAGACCAGACACGAAGGATTAGAGACGCAGTAATGGAAGGTTCAAGCATCACCATCGGCATCGCCTTTTTGGCGGGCATTCTCTCGTTTCTTTCACCGTGCGTGTTGCCCCTGGTGCCCGGTTATGTTTCGTTGATGTCTGGCGTCAGCATCGATCGGCTCAAGGAAGGCGGGTCCGCTTCAAAAGCGCGGAGCGCGGTGATCTTTAATTCACTTGCTTTCAATGCCGGCCTTTCTGTGATTTTTCTTGCTCTTGGCGCTACGGCCGGACTCGTCGGCGCCACGATCCTAAACAACGTTTGGGTAAGGATAATCGGCGGCGTAATCATCATCGCCTTCGGCTTGCAGCTAATCGGCCTGCTAAAGATTTCTGCACTCTACAAAGACACGCGTTTCTTTTCTGACGATAAACCACGCGGCATGGCCGGTTCCTTTACGTTAGGAATTGCTTTCGCTGCCGGTTGGACTCCCTGCATCGGACCAATCCTGGGCGGCATCATCGGACTCGCCGCTACTAGCGGTGGCTGGCGTAGTGGGCTTTTGCTGTCAGCATTCTACTCAGCGGGTCTGGCCATCCCTTTCTTATTAACCGGTCTGGGCATTAATCAGTTTCTCGGCTTCTACGGAAAATTTCGTCGGCATCTGCATAAGGTTGAAGTAGTTTCCGGCGTCATCCTGATTATAGTGGGCTTGCTCGTGGCCTCTGGTTTCTCGACCTTGCTGGCCAGTTCTACGCTGGCGAGTATCTTGCCTAATGCAGAGCGTTGGCTGAAAGTGAATCCGGGCGCGCCGGTGACCACCGTAGCTCCGGAGAATCGCGCGGCTTTCCCCCAGGCGCCCGATGTGCAACTGAAGACACTCGAGGGAAAAACATTTCATCTTGGCGAGTTGCGCGGCCGCGTCGTGTTGCTGAACTTCTGGGCCACCTGGTGTATTCCCTGTCGTTCGGAAATTCCCGAGCTGAACATTATGCATCGTGACCTGGAAGCGCGGGGGCTGTCCGTCGTGGGTGTTTCTACTTATGACGGCGCCGACGGCGTGCGGAACTTTTGGAAGGACATCAAGCAGGACTACCCGGTGCTCCTTGGCGATCAGAACGTGGAATCGACGTTCGCGGTGAGCGCTTTACCGACGACTTTCATTTTGGACCGCGAGGGTCGCATTCGCGCAAAGATAATCGGCGAGCGACGGCGGGAATCGTTCGAAGCAGCCGTTAAGCCGTTACTGGAAGAGACCGCTACGGCGAAAGCTACTAATTGAAGTAGGCGGGTCAGGTTATGAAGGTGCGGTTAAGGAGTATCTCAATGATCAAATTGTTGACGCTGGTGTTTTTATTGATCGGCTTGACGCCGGTTGCCGCCAACGCGCAGCACGAGTACTCGCCGTTGGAAGAAAAAACGGTCAACTATAAGAACTGGACGCTGACGGGACTCACGGACGAAAAGCCTGTCGACCTACGCTCGTTGGTAGCGGGCAAGAAACTCGTAATGGTTGTTTACTTTGCTCCCTGGTGCGGTAACTGGCGCTCTGAGGCCCCGGTCGCGGCGAAGCTTTATGAGAAATATAAGGCGCAGGGTTTTGAAGTAATCGGAGTTAGCGAATATGCATCGCGTGATGACGTAAAGGCCTTCTTTGGACCCAACGGTCCTCCTTATCCAGTGGTCAGTGAATCCGAGACTCGCGACGACAAGCAGAAGACGCCCCATTATGGTTACCGGCAGCTAACCGGCGACAAGCGAAACTGGGGTTCGCCGTGGAACATTTTTCTTGAGCCCGCGAAGTTGGCCAAGACTGGCGACGTGCTGGCTGAGAAAGCCTGGGTCGTAAATGGCGAGCTGATCGAGGAAGATGTCGATAAATTTATCAGCGAGCGCTTGAACGCTACCACTGCCGCGGCCATTGAGCCGTGCAAGGAGCCGTAGGCAGTAGAGAGTAGTCAGGAGTCAAAAAGCAGTAGGCAGTAGGCAGGTGCAAGAGGCGGTCGTTCCAAGTTCCAAAGTTCAAAGCACGAAGTTCAAAGTTCAAGCCCAAAGTTCCAAGTCCAAAGTCCCAAGACCACTTAATGAACCTTCGTCTGCTCTACCACGGCCATTGTTTTGATGGTGTAGCATCGGCCGCCACCTTTAGCCGCTTCTATCAGGAAAAAGTTCACCCGGAAGCAGAGATCCATTACCGGGGTTTGCTGCATCGCCCCGGAACACTTTTCGATTTGGAGATGTTTGATGGCGACGAGAATGCAATCGTCGACTTCAAATATGCAGCCTCGGAACGCCTCACCTGGTGGTTTGATCATCATGAGTCGGCGTTTCTCACTCCCGAAGACGAGGCCCACTTCCGTGCCGATACTTCCGGGACAAAGTTTCTCGATTCGAGTCGTAAGTCATGCACTGAATTCATCGCGGACATCGCCAGTTCGCGTTTCGGCTTCAACCCCGAGCCACTCCACTCACTGGTGCACTGGGCCCACATTATCGACGGCGCGCTTTACGAATCGCCGGCACAGTGTGTCGAACTCAAGGAGCCGGCGCTGCAATTGATGCAGGTGATCGAAGCGGACCCGGATGACAATTTTATCGAGCAGTTGATTCGTCAACTCGTAGACCAGCCGCTGGAAGTCGTAGCCTCGAGCGAGGAAGTGCAACGCCGCTTCCGCCCCATTCAGGAACAACATTTGACGACGCTGGAGGCGGTCCGGCGCAAAGCTGTTTTTGCCGATCGAGTTGTGCGTTTTGATCTCGTAGACGAAGGCTACGAAGGCTTTAACAAATTCATTCCTTACTACTTGTATCCGGACACGACTTATTCAGTGGCGCTCACGCGCGGCTCGGTGCGCACAAAGATCTCGGTCGGTTCGAATCCCTGGGCCCCGGTTCCACGCACACATAACATCGCGAAAATCTGTGAACGCTACGGCGGTGGCGGGCATGCAGTGGTGGGAGCAATTTCATTTCGCCCGGATGAAGTCGAGCGGGCCCGCATTGCCCTGCAGGAGATCGTGCTGGAGCTTTCTTCAACCTGAACTTCGACTGGAAAGCCTCAGAGATAACGCCCAGTTAGGAAGGTCGATCTAGCCGGAAGCGCGGACTGCCTCCTCATAAGCTTCCAGCAACTCATTTTGATTGCCAATCCGGATATCGAGGTCGTGCAAGAGACCGTTTTCTACGCCATAGATCCAACCGTGCACCGCGAGTTCCTGACCGCGCGCCCAGGCGTTTTGCACAATCGTAGTGCGACTGACGTTCAAAACCTGTTCGATCACGTTGAGCTCACAAACTCGATTCAAGCGTTGCTCAGCGCCGGTAATGTTCGCAAGGAGCGCGGCGTGATTGTGCATTACGTCTTGAACGTGACGCAGCCAGTTGTCGATTAATCCCAGTTGCAAATTGTCCATTGCCGCCTGCACGCCGCCGCATCCGTAGTGGCCGCAGACAATGACGTGATCAACCTTCAGTACATCTACGGCGAACTGCAGGACTGAAAGACAATTTACGTCTGTGTGCACCACCACATTCGCTACGTTGCGATGAACAAACATTTCACCTGGTGGCAAGCCGACGAGTTGCGTAGAGGGCACGCGGCTGTCGGAGCAGCCAATCCAAAGGTAACGAGGATTCTGTTGCTGGGCCAGCTTTTGAAAAAATTCGGGATCGCGCGCCTTAATACCCTCGGCCCAGGCACGATTGTTCTCGAGAAGTTCTTTTAAGTCTTTCATAGTGTGAAATTCTGGAAGCCGGAAACCTGTTTAGCCTTTCGTAATCACCGCTTGGTGTTCATGTTAGTTAGCAAGCCTCAACTGCTTCAAGCGCAGTCCGGAAAGGAATGCTCAGTCCGGAAGGCTGGCTTGCCGCCGCTTTCCGCAAGGCGACTAAGTGCATCTCAGATCCGCAATCTTGTCGGCGCCCGTCAGTTTTATTGTGCAGGAGATGGTTTTCCCAATGTCGTTGAGCGCATAGCGATAGATTCGCAAACCCGCTTCCTCTTTTTTCTCAATCAGCTCATTCGTAAAGATCAAAGCGATCGGTAGGCTTAAAGTATTCAGTAAGTTTCCCACCTCTTTAGCCTTATCTGGAAACATCGAGCGCGATGCTAAAGGCGTGAAGGAATCCGAGTTGGCTTTCCCTTGAGCAAGTTGCAGCAACACTCGTCTGATC
>JBAPXA010000498.1:0-3973 GCA_049283975.1 Pyrinomonadaceae bacterium
CTCCTGCAGCGGGCCCGGTGATGTCAGTACCACCAGGCGGTAGCGGGTGGGCCGAGACGCAAGCACTCAGGCCTCGCATTGGTGACATCGCTTCCTGAACTGCAATTAGCCCAGAGCGCGGGCAAGCCACGCTTCCTGACTGCAAATTATCCATTGAAGCAATCCAAAGCGGCGTCAAGCCGCCGCACTCCAAAGAGGGGGCGGTTTTTTGTAGCTGGCGGTTATCCTAGGGCGCCTGAGCGCCAAAGGCGCGGAATGTGAAAGCCTGGGCCAACGGCCCAGGTCCCACGTCATCACAAACTAAAGCGCTGAAGGCGCGGAATAATCTCAATAATGAAGGGTCCACGATGTTTTGTGCTGAAGATGAGGTAAATGAGGATCGAAGACAAGGGTTGAGGCATGTCTTTAGTCTCGCTTTCTTTTGATTTCGCGCTTTCAGCGCTGGTGTTGAGAGAACACCAGACCTGGGCCGTTGGCCCAGGCTTTCACATTTCGCGCCTTTGGCGCTCCTAAAGTAATCCAAAGGCAGCGGGGGCAGGCCCCCTTCCTGACTGCAATTTAATTATGAGGCAGGAAGATCCCGGAGCCATAGTTCGTGTTTGCCTGCCCGATATTGAACCCACACGATCTGTCCCGTAGAAGCGACATCAGAAAACTCACCAATCGGGTGTAAAGGACGCAGGTCGACGACTTTTCTCTCACCCACGCCGTCACGGGAGATGGCCCAGAGTTCCTCGCCGTCCCTCAAGCTGCTGACCTTGTAGAAATAGATTAGGGTTCCGTCACTGGACCACTGTGGGAACCAGCCCCGCGTCAGCGCGCGGCAGACGCCGCCATCGACTGCACACACGGTAATTTCGGCGTCGGACCAGGACTCTTTGACGTTAGTGCCGGCGATAAACTTTCCGTCGCGAGACCACCGCACGAAGCGTAGGAGTTGCGTGAATGCAGTCTCACCGCCTGTCGAAATGTCTCGGATCATCGTGGCGGCCGGCTTACCTTTGTCCAGTCGCGTGTAAATTATCCGCGTGCCTTCAGGGTTAACGCGCGCGTGATTGTGTGTGCCCCATTCCCACCCCCGCGCCAGTTCAGTGATGCTGCCGTCATGAAGCGAAATCTTCCGGAAGGAAGTCGTGGGGCGGTGTTGGTAGAAATAGACCGCCGAGCCGTCCGCAGACCATTGCGGGTGAACATTCTGTTCGCCTTTTCCTCGCGTTAACTGATTGATGTTGGTGCCATCAGCGTTGACAATGTAGAGATGTATGCCTCCTCCCTCCGCGAACCCAAAGAAAAGGATTTTGTCTCCTTGTGGAGAGAAGGAAGGATCAACCAGATCGCTGCGCGACTGATACAGCTCCTTCTGCCCTCCGGTGGCCTGATCGGTGAGCGTGACAATGTAGCTGTTCCGCGTGTTGGTGAAGATAAGTCGCCGCCCGTCGCGCGAGATTTCCGGATCGGTGTCTTCGCCAGTGCCGCCTAGGACAGGTTGCGGCTCCCCGCCCACGGCGGGAACTTTCCACAGCGTCAGGCTGCCCGCGCGCTGTGAAGGAAAAACAATGAACTGGCCGTCCGGCGTCCAGGCTGGCGCGCCGCCAAAGGAGTCGTCGAAGGTTAGCCGACGCGCTTGGCCGCCCGCCGCGGGAACGACCCAGTAATCGCCGTGCGGGCCTTTTGATTTTTGAAAGAATGCGACGTGCGCGCCGTCGGGCGAGAAGACGGGCATCCGGTCGGCTAGCAACAGGTCGGTTGGCGGCACGCCTTCCACTTTTTGCTGATCGCTGCCGTCGGCGTTTGCCGTCCAGATGTCGTAGCCGCGCTCGAACACCAGCCGTGCCCCGTCCCATGACCAGTTGGGGTTGCGCCCGCCTTCGACAACCTTATGCGACGCCCCGCCTGCGGGCGGGACAGACCATATGCTATCTGTGCCCTGGGAGCGGCGCGTGTAAACGATCTGGTCATTCCGAGGAGACCAGCGCGGGCGGTCGGCCGACTCTTCACCAGAAGTAATTTGTACCGGTTCGCCTTGCGCCAGGGTTTTTATCCAGATCTGCGGCACGTTGTCGACAATGTTAGTGAAGGCGATTCTCTGACCGTCGGGCGAAAAGCTCGCCTTGCGGTGCGAGCCGGAAAAGGTCGAGATCAGGCTTTGCTGAAGCGGTGCAGTCGGCAATGACGACTTTGACCACAAATAGGCGGCTATCAGGCCCAACATCACCAGTGCTGTGCCAACAGCCAGAGAGGCAATCGCCCACGGCCTTTTGAGCAGAGCCTGCCGTCGTGGCGGAATGTAGGGTGTGATCAGACCGACGCGTCCCGCAGAGGAGCTGAAGAGGTTATCAAGGCCTCCTGCCTGGGCCACTACTTGCCGCAAGTCTGCGATCATCTCCGGCATTGACTGGTAGCGATCTGCCGGGTCTTTTGCCAGCATCTGGTCAATCACCGCCGAGAGATCTACGGGTATTTTTTTATTCACCTCGGCGGCTGGCCTATGCGGCTGATTGAGCAGCGCACTGATCACATCGGCTTTAGACCTACCGATAAAGGGAGTGTGTCCCGTCGCCATCTCATAAAGCACGCCGCCTAAGGAGAATATGTCGCTGCGATGATCCGCACGTTCGCCTCGCGCCTGCTCCGGCGACATCGAAGCAGGCGTGCCCATGACTGCACCAGTCATAGTCAGATGAGTTTCAGCCTCTCCCTCAGATCTCTCCAGCAGCTTGGCCAAGCCGAAGTCCAGCACCTTTGCCTGACCGCGGGGAGTGATGATGATATTGCCTGCCTTAACGTCGCGGTGAATGATCCCTTGCTTGTGGGCTTCCGCCAACGCGTCGGCGACTTGCAAACTGATCGAAAGAAGCGAGTCAAGTTGCAGCGGTCGGCCACTGATCACCCGCCGCAACGTCTCACCCTCGACGTACTGCATGGCGATGAACAGATGACCTGCCGCCTCGCCCACTTCATGGATGGTACAAATGTTGGGATGATCGAGTGAGCCAGCCAGGCGTGCCTCGCGGAGGAAGCGCGTACGCTGCTCGCTCTCGCCGGTAAGTCGGGGGTCGAGCAGCTTCAGCGCCACTTTACGGCCCAGCCTTTGGTCATGGGCCAGATAGACTTTCCCCATCCCACCTGCGCCGAGCTGGGATTCGAGCCGGTATGGACCGATAGTTCTTCCAGCTACAGACGTGGCGTAATCGTCCGCGACTAATTCGGGTGCGAGCTCAAGCGCGGGCGATTCGATGAAGCCGTTTGCTTGCTTGTCAGATGCGATCAGTGCTTCCACCTCACGGCGCAAATCCGGGTCGTCGGCGCAGGCTTCGTCGAGGAAGGCAGCGCGCTCGGCGGGGTTGCGCGCAAGCGCCGTCTGAAACACTCCGTCTATTTGCCGGTTGCGCTCAGGCTTCAACTCCGCCTCCTTCGCTGATCGCTCGGTAGAGCCAGGCTTTAGCCGCTCTCCATTCGCGTTGGACAGTTGTCGGCGAAACCTTCAGAACTTCGGCGGTCTCCTCTATGCTCAGCCCGCCGAAGAAACGAAGTTCGACAATCCTACCTTTGCGCGGGTCCCAGGATTCCAGCTCCGTCAGTGCTTCATCAACCGCTATCACTTCCGCCGATCGTCCGGCGGAAACGATGGCCGTCTCGTCCAGCGAGATCTTTTGCGCTCCACCTCCGCGCTTCGCAAAATTTTTGCTGCGCGCCTGTTCCACGAGGATGCGGCGCATGACCTGTGCTGCAACAGCGAAAAAGTGGGCCCGGCTCTGCCAGCGCATTTTTTGTAGTGAGCTAGCCGCATGTACGCTTCGTTGACCAAAGCTGTGGTTTGGAGGGTGTGGCCGGCCCGCTCCTTTCGCATGTAGTGATGAGCCAACCGGCGCAGTTCCTGATAGACAACCGGCATCACCTTGTCGAGTGCCGCCTGATCCCCGTTACTCCACTCCCGCAGCAGTTGACTCACTTCTTCTGGGGCAGGCGTCGT